>JBKPMY010000227.1:0-25395 GCA_046732375.1 Myxococcota bacterium | reverse complement strand
CGCCGGTGGCGGGTGGGGGAGCTCCGGCAGGCGGGGCGGACGGAGGCCTGGCCGGCGCGGCCGGGGGCGGTGGCGTCTGGGCCATGGCCAGCGTGGCGCAGAGGACGGCTGCGAGGAACAGCGCGTGTCTCACGGTCATGGCTCCCCTCACTGTTCCCGGCCCGGCCGGGGAACCCACACGTTCGCGGAGCGCCGTGCCGGCGACCATCGGACCAAGGTCCCATGGAGCCGGGCGGCGGCGCGCGAAGGAATCGACACCGCCCATGAGCCTTCCCCAGCAAGCGATCCACGGTGTCCTGAGCCCCGCTGACCGGGCGTCCGAGGTGCTGTTCGGGGTGATCATGGCGTTGACGCTCACCGGCGCCCTGAGCGTGACGGAGGCGACCGAGCGCGAGACGCGCGCCATGTTCATCAGCACGCTGGGTTGCAACGTGGCCTGGGGGCTGGTCGATGCGGTGATGTACGTCATGAACGGGGTGGTGGACCGCGCGCGTCGATTCCGCCTGGCTCGTGCGCTTCGCGAGGGCTCCGACATCCCCGCGGTCCTCGCGGAGCTTCTTCCGGAGTCGCATGGCAAAGACCTGACCGCGACCGAGATCGAGCAGATCCGGAGGAAGGTCGCCTCGGTGCGTAACGAGCCCGGCGAGCCCTCCCGGCTCCGCGGTGAGGACCTGCTCGGGGCCGTGGGGGTCTTCCTCTTGGTGGTGGCCACCATCTTCCCCGTGGCCCTTCCCTATCTCCTGACCCGCGACCTCGCCCTGGCTCAGGCGATCTCCCGGGGGCTCGCCCTGGGCCTCCTGTTCCTCAGCGGCTATGCCGTCGGGCGGTACTCGGGGCTTCGTCCGGTGAGGGTCGGTCTGGCCACGCTGGCCATCGGCGCGGTGCTGGTGGCCATCGTGATGGCGCTCGGCGGATGAGATCCGCGCGTACAGCATTCGTTGTGCTCGCCCCGGCGCTCCTGACCGTCGTCCCTGCGTCGGCCCAGCCGGTCGAGCCCGTGGAACACGAGGAGCGGGCCTGGAGCTTCGGGGCCTCGTTCTCCTGGTACTTCCTCCGTGACCAAGCGGACTTCGGAGTGGTGACCGCGACCGCGGACCACGGCCCGATACACCTCGAGGCCCGCTACAACTACGAGGCGAAGCGCACGGCATCCACCTTCCTCGGCTGGAACTTCGAGTTCGGCGAGGCGGTGACCTTCGGGATCACCCCCATCGTGGGGTGCATGTTCGGCGAGGTCGGGGGACCCATCCTCGGGCTGGAGCTTGCCGTCGGCTGGGGCCCGCTCTCCTTCAGCTCGCAGGGGGAGTGGGTGACCGACGTCCAGGGGGACACGGGCGGATTCATCTACGTCTGGTCCGAGCTCGACGTGCGACCGTGGCAGTGGCTCCGCGCCGGCATGGTGGTGCAGCGGACGCGGGTCTTTCACACCTCGCGGGAGGTCGTCTTCGGCCCGCTGCTGGGGGTGTCGGTGTGGAAGCTCGACCTCACCGCGTACTGGTTCCAGCCGGGCGGCATCGATCAGTTCTTCGTCGCGGCGGTCGGCGTGAGCTTTTGACCCCTCCGATTTCTAGGCGAGGCCCGGGGTGGCTCCGGCGGCTGGAGCGCTCGTCGGGATCGGGGCCACGTCCGGCAGGTAGTGGTCCTTCACCACGTAGCGGCGGGCGATGAGCGCGAAGCAGAGGGCGGCGAGATAGGTCAGCCCGGCCCAGAAGAGGAATTCCGTGGTCCCGTGCACCAGTCCGAGCTTCTTCACCACCACCACCACGAAGTTCCCGAGGAAGGTGGTGAGCAGCCAGAGGCTCATGATGGTGCCCTTCATCCGGAGCGGCGCCTGGGTGTAGGCGAACTCGAGACCGGTGATGGAGACCAGGATCTCGGAGACGGTGAGCACCACGTACGGGGCCACCTGCCAGAGAACGGACGGGCGGGCTCCCAGCTCCAGCGCTCGCTGGATGATCGCGACGCCGATGAAGGAGGTGGCGGTGAGCACCAGCCCCGTCCCGATCCGCTTCAGCGGGGTGAAGCGAATGCCGCGCCGCTCGAGCCCCGGGTACAGACCGTAGGTCACCAGGGGAACCAGGAGCATCACCAGGAGCGGGTTGACCGCCTGGAGCTGACTCGGCGCGAGGGTGACCGAACCGACCTGGAGGTCGAGATTCCGGGCCTGGAGCACCCACAGCGAGGCCTTCTGGTCGAAGCAGGCCCAGAAGAAGGGGATGGGGGCGAAGATGCTCGCGACCCCGAGCACGGCCCGGGCACCGTCGACTGCTTCGGCGGGGTGCTCGGCACGGGCGCGCTGCCAGAAGCCGCCTCGAGCCTTGCCGAAGAGCCCGGAGAGCAGGACGAAGACGAAGGAGTGCCGGTCAGGCTCGTGGGGAGGGACCTTCACGTACTGGTGGCGGCCGGCCCAGAAGATCAGCGTGGCGATGGCCATCAGCACGCCCGGGATGCCGAAGGCTACCCGCGGGCCGTACCAATCCAGCACCTTGGGGATGGTCGCCGAGGCGAAGAAGCTCCCGAGGTTGATGGACCAGTAGAACCAGCCGAAGACCTTGGGCACCAGTGAGCGGTTGGCCACGGTGAACTGGTCGCCGACGAAGGACGAAACGCAGGGCTTGATGCCGCCCGAGCCGAGGGCGATGAGGAACAGGCCGGTGTAGAAGCCGCGCTCGCTACTCTCGAAGAACGCCAGACAGGCATGTCCGGCCACGTAGAGCAGGCTGAGCCAGAGCACCGTCCGGTACTTCCCCCACCACCAGTCGGCGAGGACGCCCCCGAGCAGGGGGAAGAGGTACACGCCCATCACGAAGGTGTGGAACACCGCCTGGGCGTGGTCGGAACGGTTTCCGGTGTGGCGGGTGAGGAGGTAGTCGACGAGGAACACCGTGAGGATGTTCCGCATGCCGTAGAAGCTGAAGCGCTCGGCGGCCTCGTTCCCGATGATGTAGCGGATCTGCGGTGGAAAGCGGGGTGCGGCGTCGGTCACGACGGGTCCTCCGTCCGGAGCGCGGCGTCCGTCCCTGGCATGCCACGCCGCGGGTGCCGTGCACAACGGCGCCGAGGAGGGCTCAGCGTCCGAGCGTCATCGACAGCACCTGGCGGACCTCTCCATAGGTAAGCCAGGCCACCGCGGCGACGCCGGCGACGAGGCTCGCCGTCTGGAGCAGGGTCTGGACCCGGCCGTCCACGGGGCGACCCATCGCCGCCTCCCACAGGGTGAGCAGCATCCGACCTCCGTCGAGGGCGGGGAGCGGGAGCAGGTAGAACAGACCCAGGGCGAGCGAGAGCGCGGCGAGGCTCCGGATGAGCGCATCGGCGCCGGTGCCGGCCGCCTCGGCCGCGCTCCACACCAGGGCTCCGGCGGTGTGGTTCCGGGCCGAGCCGCCCCAGGGCTGTGCCAGGAGCGCACCGGCCTCGGTCAGGATCTTCGGAATGACGACCCCGGTGTGGAGCACGGCCTGCCGCAGGGCGCGCCCGACCGGCAGTCGCTCGTAGGTATAGAGCTGGCGGAGCCCGATGCGTGCCCGTCCGTCCGGGCCGAGCTCGGGCGTGACCTCGAGGGTGCGGGTGTCGGCACCGCGGGCCACGGTCACCGAGGCGGGGCCAGCGGCGTGGCTCAGCGCCTCGACCATTTCCGTCCACGCATGCACCTCGTCACCGTCGACGGAGAGGACGCGGTCGGCCGGCCTGAAGCCGGCCAGCGCGGCCCGCGAGCCGGGCTCGACGCCGCCGACGACCGTTCCCGTCGGGTGGTGGGTGCCGGTGGCGAAGAGCCCGGCGAGGAGCAGCACCGCGACGGCCCAGCTCCCGAGCGGCCCGGCGGCGAAGACCGCGAGCCGTCGTCCCACGGAGAGCGCGGCAAAAGGGACCCCCGATGCACGCGCCGCGTCGTGCGGGTTCTCCCCCTCGAGCCGCAGCCAGCCGCCGAAGGGGATGGCCCCGACGGCCCAGCGCTGGCCGAGCGCGCGGAAGCCGAAGAGGGGCGGACCCACCCCGAAGGAGAAGACGACCGCCCGGGTGCCGAAAATGCGGGCGGCGAGGAGATGCGCCAGCTCGTGGGCCGTCAGGAGCACGCCCAGGGCGAGCAGCGCGAGGAGGGCTCGCATGGGGTCTGCCCGACAGCGTACCAGCGGGCGCGGCCGGCAGGCACGGGCGATTGAAGGCTCCGCGCGCCGTCTCTAGACTCCCGTGCCCTTTAGATGAACGCACGGATGGCAGTCGTGGTCCTCACTTCTTCCCTGATGGCCTGTGGCGGACGAACGCATGAGCAGGAGGAAGGGTGCTATGCCCTGACTCCCGTGCGGCCCTCTGGAATCATCCGGGACGAGTGCCAGCTGCTCGCGGATGCCGCCGCGAATCTGGGGGCGCGGTTGGTCATCGACGGGAACGTGGTGGAGATGCGCATGCGCCTCGCCACCCCGACGCAGAGCGACCTGCTGACGGTGTCCATGGCGGGACGGTTCAACTACAGCCAGGAGGTCTTCACCGCCGACGGAACCGCGTCCAACATCCCGCTGCCCATCGGCGGCCAGACTTGCCAGCTTCAGTGGGTGGACGTGCACCTGGAGGCGACCACCGACAGTGCCACGCGCTTCGCAGGCCTGATGCGGATCGGCACGCGCACGCCGCTACCGGAAACCTGTATCTGTCAAACCTGGTTCGAGTACCAGGCTGAACTGAGCTCGACCACAAGCTGTCCCTGAACCAGAAACGAGAAGAGGAGGAGCTTCGCCATGGCCGACCCAACCTCCCCGGAGATCACCTCGGTCCTCACCGAAGGTCGCGTCTTCCCGCCGCCAGCCGAGTTCTCGCGCCAGGCCCACATCAAATCGATCGAGCAATACCGCGAGCTGGCGGCGCAGGCCGAGCGCGATCCCGAGGGCTACTGGGGCGCGCGTGGGAAGGAGGAGATCTTCTGGAAGACGCCGTTCCAGAAGGTCCTGGAGTGGAAGCCGCCGTTCGCGAAGTGGTACGTCGGGGGAACCACCAACCTCTCCTACAACTGCCTCGATCGGCATCTCGGGACGCACGGCGACAAGACGGCGCTGATCTTCGAGGGAGAGCCGGGAGAACAGCGGCGATTCACCTACCGCGAGATGCACGCCGAGGTGTGCAAGCTCGCGAACGGGCTCAAGTCGCTCGGGGTCAAGAAGGGCGACCGGGTGGGCATCTACCTGCCGATGATCCCCGAGGTGGCGATTGCCATGCTGGCCTGCGCGCGGATCGGCGCGGTGCATTCGGTGGTGTTCGGTGGATTTTCCGCCGAGGCGCTCCGGGAACGGATGAACGACGCCGGAGCGAAGGTGGTCATCACTTCGGACGGCGGATGGCGGAAAGGCGCGGTGGTCCCGCTGAAGGCCAATGTCGACCAGGCCCTCACCGAGATGCCGACCGTCGAGAAGGTCATCGTTGCCCAGCGCACCGGGAAGACGCCGCCGGCGAAGGGACCCAAGGACGTTCTCTGGACCGAGCTGGTGTCCGGTCAGTCCGCAACCTGCGAGCCGGAATGGGTGGACAGTGAGCACCCGCTGTTCATCCTCTACACCTCGGGTTCGACCGGGAAGCCGAAGGGGGTGCTCCACACCACCGGGGGGTACTCGGTCTACGTCTCGCTGACCACCCGCTGGGTGTTCGACCTGAAGGACTCGGACACCTACTGGTGCACCGCCGACGTGGGCTGGGTGACCGGCCACAGCTACGTGGTCTACGGCCCGATGATGAATCACGCCACGACGTTCATGTACGAGGGCGCGCCCACCACGCCCGGCCCGGACCGGTTCTGGGACAACATCGAACGGAACAAGATCACCATCCTCTACACCGCGCCGACGGCGATTCGCGCCTTCATGCGGCTCGGCGACGAGCACCCGAAGAAGCACAACATGTCGAGTCTGCGGCTGCTGGGGACCGTCGGCGAGCCGATCAACCCCGAGGCGTGGATCTGGTACCGCGAGGTCATTGGCGGTGGGCGGTGCCCGATCGTCGACACCTGGTGGCAGACCGAGACTGGCGGAATCATGGTGACCCCGCTGCCCGGCGCGACGCCCACCAAGCCCGGAAGCGCCACGCTGCCGATGCCCGGGATCAAGTCCGAGGTCCTGGACAAGGACGGCAAGCCGGTAGGGCGTGGGTCGGGCGGAAAGCTGTTCATCACCCGTCCATGGCCCGCGATGTTACGGACGCTCTACGGAGACCCCGAGCGGTACGCGAAGACGTACTTCAGTGAGATCGACGGGATCTACTTCACCGGGGACGGCGCGCGGATCGACCAGGACGGCTACCTGTGGGTGATGGGCCGGGTGGACGACGTGGTCAACGTCGCCGGTCACCGCCTGGGCACCGCGGAGGTGGAGAGCGCGCTGGTGTCCGAGGGTCGGGTGGCGGAGGCGGCGGTGGTGGGCCGTCCGGACGAGCTGAAGGGCACGTCGCTGGTGGCGTTCGTGACGCTGAAGAAGGGCGTGGAGCCCACGGCGGCGATCAAGCAGGCGCTGTCGGCGCACGTGGCGAAGGAGATCGGGGCGATCGCGCGGCCAGACGAGATCCGCTTCGCGGAGGGCCTGCCCAAGACCCGGTCCGGCAAGATCATGCGCCGGCTCCTCCGGGACGTGGCCGCGGGCCGTCAGACGACGGGCGACACGACGACGCTCGAGGACCTCAACGTCCTCGCCGCGCTGCGCAACAACGAGGAATAGCCCGGCCCGACCCTTCGAATGCCCATCGAAGGGCCTTCGAAGGTGTCTGGCACCTTCGGTAGGCGTGAGCAGGAATCTCCTCGTTTCTACGCGTGGTTGCGTGCACGAACGCAGCGACGGTGCCCATCGAAGGTGTCTGGCACCTTCGATGGGGCACCTTCGATTGGGACTTCGTTGACTCCAGTGGGTGCCGAGGGGTCGTCGACGCTGTCGAAGGTGTTTGACACCTTCGGTCGGCCGGGCCCGTCGAGGGAGCCATCGCAAGCCATCGAAGGCATCGAAGGTGTCTGGCACCTTCGATGGACTTGAGCGGGGATCGCCTCGTTGTTCCGGGTGGTTGGGTCCCAGCGACGGCGTTCAGGGCGGCTCGTCGGGGGTGCAGTCCTTCCTCACGCGGAACGCGTCGAAGAAGCGGTCCACGTCGGGCGCGGGCCCGTGCCACATCGCCATCAGCGTGTACACGCACTGACCGGCGGCGATGACCTGGATCCGGATCTCGAGGCCGTGCCCCTGGAAGGCGCAGGCCTGGGCCGTTCGCCCGTCCGTGCGTGTCCCTCGGGCGTCGGCGGTGATCTGATAGTCGCGGGCCCGGGCGAACTCGCCGCAGAAGCCATCGAGGACACCCTGTGGGTCGAGGCGTCGCCCGTGCCCGGGCCGCCGCCGCTGCACCAGGAAGCCCTGATCCTCGATCCCTCGGGACTCGATCGAGAGCAGACGCTGGTTGCCCTCCGCCCGCTCGGCCTCGACGCGCAGGGGCGGTGGGAGGTCGGCGCTGAACGTCCCGTCGGGTGCCTCGAAACGTGGCCAGCTGGGCTTGCAACCGCCCACGAGCAGCACGAGGCCCAGCGCGAGTGACGTTGCAGCCCGTTCAGCCATTGCGGGAGAGATGGACCACCGCGGCCTCGAGGAGCGCGGCGATGCCTCGCTTCGAGGTGTGCACCAGCTTGCGCCGGAGCGCGGCCGGCGCGCCGGTGTAGAGGGTGCTCACCCGGTGGTCGAGCTCGGAGCCACCCCAGAGCAAGACGAGATCCGCCCATTCGAGATCCAGCCGGGCCTGCGCCAGCGTGCGCCGCTCGGTCCCGTCCACCAGACGGAGGTCGAGCCGACTGGAGAGTGCATCACGCAGCTCCTCGCGGACCGAGGGCGAACCGCCGACGATGGTCAGTCGTCGGATGCCGGTACGAGCGCACGCCGCGACCAGCGCCTCTTCGGCCCGCCGGTTGTCGGAGCCGCCGCACGAGGCACACGCGGTGCGCTGTGCGGTCCGCACCGGGATGCGGCCCGAGCGTGCCGCGGCGGCCACGCAGGCCGGGGTCGCGCAGTGTCGATAGAGCTGCGCGTCGAGCAGGGTCCGCGCGCGCTCCTCCTTGGCCGCGCTCATCCGGGTCTTCCCCGGGCGGGTCAGCCCAACCGCCTCGAGCGACTCCCGAGCGCGGGCCCGCGCCTCGGGGAGATCGAAGCCCTCAGCCGACAGCCAGGCCTCGATGTCGACGTCGTGGCTCACGGACCGGAAAGATCCGGCGGAACCGGCGGCGGCTCGAAGAGCAACTCCTGGATGGGATCCAGCCCCAGTGCCTGCCGCACCGGGGCGAAGCTGCGGCGATGGATGGGGCAGGCACCCAGGGTGCGGAGGGCGGACTCGTGCTGCGGGGTCGGGTAGCCCTTGTGTGCCGCGAAGCCATAGCCCGGGAACCGGGCGTCGAGATCGGCCATGTGTGCGTCGCGCGTGGTCTTGGCGATGATGGACGCGGCGGCGATGGTCAGGGAGAGCGCGTCGCCGTGGACGATGCCTCGCTGGGGGACCGGACACTCGGGGATGCGACGGGCATCGACCAGGACGAAGGTGGGCGCCGTGGCGAGCGCGAGCAGCGCGCGGCGGAGGGCCAGGAGCCCCGCGTGGTAGATGTTGAGCCGATCGATCTCCTCGACCTCGGCCACTCCCACCGCCCAGGCGACCGCCTCGCGCTTCAGCACGGTGGCCATGCGCTCGCGGGTCTCGGCGTCGAGCACCTTGCTGTCGTCGATGCCACGCAGCTTGTACTTGTGGGGAAGGATGACCGCCGCGGCAACCACCGGTCCGGCGAGAGGAGCCATCCCCGCCTCGTCCACGCCGGCGACGTACAGATGGCCGGCCTCCCAGAGCTCGACCTCGAATCTCAAGAGATTCCGGAGCCGCTGGCCCTCGGAGCGGTTCTTTTCGCGCCGGCACCGGATCGCGCGCGCAAGCTCGCGGGCCGCCCGCCGTCCGTCTTGCTCGAGAGCCTCCAGGAGCCCCTCCGGGACGGGGCGCCCTCGGCTGAGAAACCGCTCGCGGAGCAGACCGATGGGCTGGGCGAGGAACCGCTCGAGATCGGACATCGTGGCAAGGCGGAAGCTACACGCGTGGGCCGACAGGCTGGAAGTGGCCGGGCGTCCCGGTCCCTCGTCCTGCGGGAGGCACATGCGGCGCCTCCCGGGGCGCGGCCGGATTCGCCTCGCTCCAAGCCCGAGCCGGCAGCGGGAACCACTCACCTGGCGGAGGGCGAGGAGCGTTCGCCTCGCCGCGGGTCGTGAGTCAGGCTGCGCCGTCGAGAGGCGCGCCTACCCATCGCTCGAACGCGGCGCGCTGGGCGTCGGTCGGCGACTCGACGGGAGCGAGCCAGACCGCGTCCTCGGGCCGCCGCTCGAGGGTGACTGGTACCTCGACCAGCAGCTCCCGGCGAAACACCGACACGCGCAGGACCTCTCCCGGGCTGCGGTCGTCCGCACGGGAGACCAGCGCCGCGGCGTCACCCTTCACTCCGTCCACCGCGACCACCTCGTCGTCGGGATAGAGCCCGGCGGCCTGCGCCGGCGAACCCTCGAGCACGGAGGCGAC
This sequence comes from Myxococcota bacterium, assembly GCA_046732375.1. Taxonomy (GTDB): domain Bacteria; phylum Myxococcota; class Myxococcia; order Myxococcales; family Myxococcaceae; genus RPRB01. The sequence goes on along the minus strand of JBKPMY010000227.1, from coordinate 15,846 downwards.
GGTGTTGCCCCGAGCGACGATCCCGGTCCAGCCGCGTGCCCGGGTGTCGCCCTCCTTCAGCCGTGGCGGGGTCCCGCCCTTGTCGCCCACCGACTCGCGAATCCGGGTGCGCAACCGCACCCCGACGTGCTCGAGCACGGAGGTGTCGAGCTCGTCGGTGCTCCGGATTGCCCGGTCGAAGAACGGCCTGAGGTCCGAGCCCGCGATCTCGGACGCGGCTGCCTCCACCCCATCCTCCGGGACTCCCTTGCCGTCCCCGTAACGGCTCCACAGAAGGCGCATCACGTCGTCGAGGCTTCTCGCGTCACGGGTGCGGCGCCGGAGCTCCAGATCCAGGCACAGCGCGGCGAGCTCGCCCTTCAGGTAATAGGAGATCGCGCTGTTCGGGGTGTGCTCGTCCTGACGGTAGTACTTGACCCAGGCGGTGAGGGAACCCTCTTCCAGGGTCTGCACGCGGCGTCCCGGTGTCGCGGCGAGCGCGGAGAATGCCTCGCCGAGCCGCACCAGGTACCGCGCGGGGCTCATCCGCCCCGCCCGGCGCACGAGGAGATTGTCGTAGTACGAGGTGATGCCCTCGAAGGCCCAGAGCAGGCGGGTGTAGTTCTCGCCCGCGTAGTCGAAGGGAACGAAGGCGCGGGGCTTGAGCCGCTTCACGTTCCAGAGGTGGAAGTACTCGTGCGAGGCGAGGGTGAGGAAGTCCTCCCAGCCCTTGGGGGTGGAGATCTGCGCCCGGGGGTAGATGAGCGCGGTCGATGCGGCGTGCTCGAGCCCGCCGCGTCCCTTGTCCACGAGGTAGAGGAGGAAGAGGTAGCGAGGCATCGGCAGCCCACCCCACAGGGCTGCCTCGGCGTCGCACACCGCGGCCAGGTCGGCGGCGAGCTTGCTCGCGTCCACGGAGCCGCCCCAGACCACGACCTCGTGGGGAACGCCGCCCGCCTCGAACCGGATGGGGCGGTGCGGCCCGACCTCCACGGGGCTATCGACCAGCACGTCGTAGCTCGGGGCTTGCCAGCCTCCATCAGTGCGCTCGAGCGCGGTGAAGACGCTCCAGCCGGGAGGCGCATCCACCGCGAGCTGGTGCGGTCTGTCGCGGAGCGCCTCGGAGTAGAGGAAGAGAGTCGCCCCGTTGAAGAAGCCATGCGTGCCGTCGAGGTGGCTGGTCCGCACGGTGAGCTCGTTCGCATAGACGCAGTACCGCACGCGCACCGGCCGGCCATGGGGCCGCAGGCGCCAGGTGCGTTTGTCCACGCGCTCCACCGGAACGCGGTCGCCGCGGTCGTCGGATGCGGAGAGCTCCTGGACATGCCGGGCGAACTCGCGGACCAGGTAGCTGCCCGGGGTCCAGACCGGGAGAACGAGGTCCAGGACGTCGGCGGGCGGGAACTGCGCTTCCACCTCGAACAGGTGGGAGTGGGGGCGGGACATCGAGACGCGGTAGCGGACCGCTTCGGTCATGCGTCCGGTGTGTAGCAGAAACCAGTGCTCGTCCCGGAACTAGCGGACCCAGACCGCGGGGCGACTCCGGCCGCCGACGATAGTGGTCGGCCACCGCGGGTCGAGGGTGACGACGTCCAGGTGGCCGTCGGGCTGGACGAGCGCCGTGTCCTCGGACTTGGCCCCGGGCAGGGAGGGATTCCAGGCCACCGCTCCGCCGGCGGAGAGAACCGCGCGGTCGCCCGGGGTGGCGACCCGCTCGCGTGCGAGGTACCCGGTGGGCCCGCCCTGGTGATGTTCCCGCCAGGCGTTCGCCTTTCCTACCCGGGCGTAGGCCGCCTGGATGCGCTCGAGCACCGTCCCCAGCGACGTGCCGGGCTGGCTGGCATCGAGCGCTGCGGCCTCCACCTCGAGGACTGCGGCGTCGGCGGCGTGGTCCTCGGCCATCGGCGCTCCGAACGCCACCAGCCGCGTGCAGCAGGCGTAAAGGCCGCGGCGGCGGGCGCAGAGCACCGCCATCGCTCGCCGCCCGAGGACCCGGTCCGCCGCGGTGGGGTGACGCCAGCGCCAGAGCCGGCCCGCGTCCCCGACGAGGACGAGCACCGGGTCGATGCCCAGATCGACCAGCCCGGCGTGAATGGAAGCCGAGAGACGGTTCCCGGTCCAGGTCGGCTCGGCTGCCGAGAGCGCATGGGTGAGCACCTCCGCTGCTTCGCCGCCGAGCGTGCGGAGCCGCTCCTGCTCCTCGGGCAGCAGGGCCCACCGAGCATGGGCGAAGCGTTCCGGGAGCGAACGCTCGCCGTCGACGGGGCGGTCGGATGCGATCGGTCCGGGGCCGGTGCGCTCCCTGGCCAGCCGTTCGCGCAGCTCGCGGTGCTCCCAAGGATGCGCGACGACCGACCAGCCCCGAGGAAGCTCCTCCGCGGCGAGACGGTCGGCCTCGATGACGTCGGTCAGCACGAAGGCGCCGTCGGCCGTCACCAGGAGCTCGGCGACACCGGTCTCGGCGGCGAGCAGCACCCGACTGGACCCCCCGCAGGTTCCCCAGGCGAACCAGTCGACGCCGCGGAGCCGGACGCCCGCGAGCGCCTCGTCGCGGAGCAAGGCGCGGAGGCGGTGCAGCTTCTGCTCGAGCTCGGTCATCGACGGGCGGGCAGCGTCACAGACGGCGCGACCGGCGTCGAGAGGATGAGGCGAGGATGGCGGCCGCCGCCCGACAGCCCGGAACGCTTGCCCTCGAGGCCGCGGCGGACGGCTGCCGGTCCGTCAGCGCGCCCGGAGAAGGATGGCCCCGAAGAATCCATCCGTTCCGTGGACCGCCGGCGAGAGCCGGAGAAAGTCGCCGGTGCTGACCTTCGCCCCGAGCTCCACCCCGAGACGATCGGCGGGAGGCACGGTCCGGAAGGAGGGGTGTCCTTCGAGGAACCACGCGACGACGGCCTCGTTCTCTTCCTCGAGCACGCTGCACGTGCCGTAGACGAGGCGACCTCCGGGACGGACGAGCGGCGCGAACTGCTCCAGGAGCAGCCGCTGTCGCTCCACGTGCTGGGCGAGCATCCCCTCGGTCAGGCGGTAGCGGGCGTCCGGCTTGCGGCGGAAGGTGCCTGTCCCGCTGCACGGCGCGTCGACCAGGACCCGATCTGCCCGGTCCGCGAGGTCGGTGAGCGCGGGCGCGACCTCCGGGCCCGATGGAGGAATGGGCCGGATGCGGACGTTGTGCACGCCCGCGCGCCGGGCACGCCGCTTGAGCTCGTCGAGGCGACGAGCATCGATGTCGAGGGCGAAGAGCTCGCCGCGATTGCGCATCTGGGCCGCCAGCTGGAGCGTCTTGCCCCCGGCACCGGCGCACGCGTCCACGACCCGGGTCGGCGGCGCGTCGACCAGGAGTCCGAGGAGCTGGCTTCCCTCGTCCTGAAGCTCGAAGAGGCCCTCGCGAAAGCTGGGCAGGGAGAAGGCGTTCAGGCGGGTCTCGAGGAAGAGTCCGAGCGGAGAGAGCGGTGTGGGGCGCGACTCCACGCCTTCGCCGCGGAGCCGGTCGAGGAGCGCCTCGCGGCTGGTCCGGAGCAAGTTGACGCGGGCGGTGAGTGGCGCCCGCTCGTTCAGGGCTGCGGCCTCGGCCTCGGCGCGGTCTCCGAACTGGCGGAGGAAGCGGGCCGCGAGAAAATCTGGAAGGGAGGCGTCGAGGGCGAAGCGCTCCGCACGGGGAAGCGCGCGCATCGCCTCGGCGGCGGCGGGCAGTGCGCCGAGGATGCGAGACTCCTCCGGCCGGAGCCCTGCGGTCCGGGTGACCTTCTCCGGCGGCTCGCCGTGGAGGACGCGCGAGGTCGAGAGCCGGAGCAGGTCCTGCTCGGTGATGGGTCGGCGGTCGAGCCGGGCGCCGGCCCGTTCGAGGAGCGCGTCGACGGTGCGCTGCCGCCGGAGCAGGGCGTAGACGCGCTCGGCGACGGCCCGGCGTTCGTTCGAGTACAGGTGGCGCTTCGTGCGCAGCACATGGTCCAGCGCGCGGTCGCCCAGCCAGCCCTCGTGCCGCACGGCGCCGTACGCCTCCAGGGCGGCCTGGGTCACGAGGTCCTCCCGCAGAGGCCGCTCGGGCCGGATGGCGGGCTCCCCGCCCTCGAAGGTGCCAGACACCTTCGATCGCGCCTGGGGGTTCGCCCGGCCCGCCTGCCGGGCTCCTGACGCACCCCGTCGGCGGTCCCGATCCCTCTCGAAGGTGCCAGACACCTTCGATCGGTCGGCTCCTCCAGATCGCGAAGGATTCCGCTGGTTTGCGCCCGGAGGGCGCCCGCCGGAGCCGCGGGAGCGGCGGCGGTCGGCAGGTGGCCTCGACATGGGTCTCAGTATCTCGGCATCCGGGGGTCGACGTCCGCCGCCCAGGCCTCGATTCCCCCACGGAGAGAGGCCGCGTGAATTCCGACCGAGTCGAGGAACGCTGCCGCGTGGTAGCTCCGGACACCGTGGTGGCACAGGACCACCACCGGCCGCTCGGCCAGCTCACGCACCTCGTCCAGCCGGGCCGGAAGCTCGTTCAGGGGCACGTGCAGCGAGCCACGGATCGAGGCGATTCGCACCTCGTCGGGATTCCGGACGTCGAGGATGAGCGGGCGCTCGGACTCCGGGCCCTCCATCGCGCGCGACAGCTCGTGTGGGCTCACCTCACGCACGGGCATTGGGCGTCTCGCAGCTGTCGGGCTCGTCGGAGAGGGTGATGACCGCGCCGGGTCTGCACGTCGGGCAGGCCGGATCTCTCCGGAGCGACAGCTCGGCGAACCGCGTCCCGAGCGCGTCGAAGGTCAGCAGCCTCCCCACCAGCGGCGTTCCGATCCCGAGCAGGAGCTTCAGCACCTCGTTGGCCTGCACCAGCCCGATGAGCCCGGGAAGGACGCCGAGGACCCCCGCCTCGGCGCACGAAGGCGCCAGCTCGGGCGGAGGCGGAGCGGGGTACAGACACCGGTAGCAGGGACCGACGCCAGGGAGCAGCGTCGTGGCCTGCCCCTCGAACCGATACACGCTCCCGTGAACAAGGGGGATGCCCTCGTGGACGCACGCATCATTGAGCAGGTAACGCGTCGCGAAGTTGTCCCCGCCGTCCACCACCACCTCGAAACCGCGGACGATCCGGAGCACGTTTGCCGCGGCAAGTCGCTCGGGAAAGGTGACCACCTTCACGTCGGGGTTGAGCGCGGTGAGCGCGTCCCGGGCGCTGTCGGTCTTGGGACGGCCCGCATCGGCGTTCCGGTGGAGGACCTGTCGCTGCAGGTTGCTCACCTCGACCACGTCCGAATCGACGATGCCGAGCGTCCCCACGCCCGCCGCTGCGAGGTAGAGCGCGGCCGGTGAACCCAGCCCTCCTGCTCCGAGCACCAGGACCCGCGCGGAAGCGAGCCGCGCCTGTCCCGCCTCGCCGACCTCGGGGAGCGAGAGGTGGCGACGATACCGCGCCTTCTGCTCGGCGCGAAGCTGGACGGGCTGCGTCCGAGGCAGGCCGAGATCGCTCCACCGGCCGAACCCTCCGGCGAGCGACGAGACCCGGCCGTATCCCAGGTCCAGAAGCGTCCGCGCGGCGAGGATCGAGCGGACCCCGCTGGCGCAATACACGACGATTTCCCGCTCGCGACCGACCATCCGCTCGATGCCGAGCTCGAGGGTTCCCCGCGGAACGAGCAGGGCGCCGGGCAGGTGGCCCTCGGCGCTCTCGTCCGGTTCGCGCACGTCGATCAGCACCGGCGCGTCACCAGCCCGCAGACGCGCGGCGAGGGCTTCGGGACCGACCTCCGGAACGAGGGCGCGGGCCTGCTCGAGGAGCTGACGGAACGTGGGCATCGGGCTCGATCTGCGTATAACAGACCCGGCCGCGGCGGCCAGGAGACCCCGGAGATGAGGCTCGACGGACGCGTGACGCTGGTGACCGGGGGAGCCATCCGGGTGGGCCGGGCCATCGTCCAGGCCCTCGCCGCCGATGGCGCGACCTTGGCCGTCCACCATCACGGATCCACCATGGCGGCCCAGGCGCTCGTCGCCGAGCTCACGAGTCAGGGACGTCGCGCCCAGGCCTTTCGTGCCGACCTCGGCGATGACGCCCAGCTGGCGTCGCTCGTTGAAGACGTCGAGCGCACGCTCGGCCCCATCGAGGTGCTGGTCAACAGCGCCGCGCGCTTTACGCGGGCTGCTTTCCTGGAGACCGACGCCGCCACCCTCGACGCCGAATGGCGCGTCAACGCCCGGGCCCCTTTCCTGCTCACCCGGGCGGTGGCCCGTGGGATGGTCGAGCGGCGCGAGGGGGCGGTGGTCAACGTGCTCGACATCGGCGGAGCGTTCGTGCCCTCGCGCAACTACGCCGCGTACTGCATGACGAAGTCCGCGCTGCACATGCTGACCCAGGTGCTCGCGCTGGAGCTCGCGCCGCACGTCCGGGTGAACGGAGTGGCGCCGGGGACGGTCCTTCCACCGGAGTCGCTCGGCCCGAAGGAGCGCGAGCAGCTCCGCGCTCGCATTCCCCTGGGCCGATTCGGGACACCGGAGGACGTGGCGGGGACCGTGCGCTTCCTGGTTACCGGGTCGGACTTCATCACCGGGCAGGTGATTGCGGTGGACGGAGGGCGCCTCCGGGGGACGCCCTAGCCCCCGGGGTGGGGGTGGACACGTGGAATCTTCGTCCCGCCGTGGATATACAGGACGCATGGATACCTCCACCGCCTCCCCTGCGGCCCCCGCCCCCGTGGCCACGCCCGCCTTTCCGCTGAAGCTCACCGCCCGCGCGGTCGAGCAGGTGAAGGCAGTGCAGAAGCAGCAGGGCTTCGAGGGGTACTACCTGTCCGTCCGGGTCCTTCCGGCGGGGTGCAGCGGCTTCGGCTACGACCTGAACCTGGTGAAGGACGTGTCGCCCGGCGACGTGGTGGGGGAGCAGGACGGCATCCGCCTGGTCACCGATGCGCTCAGCCAGCAATACCTGGCGGGCACCGAGGTGGACTACGTGGTGGGGACGACAGCCGCTGGCTTCAAGTTCGAGAATCCGAACGCGAAGTCCACCTGCGGCTGCGGCACCTCGTTCTCGACCTGATTCCGGTCAGGGCTCCAGCAACCGCTGCCATTCGGCCAGGGCTCCCTTGCGCTCGAGGCGCTCGCGCCGGCGCGAGTGCGCTGCCTGGAAGGCCGCTCGTTCCGCGTCCGTCTCCAGCTTCAGCGGTGGAACCGTCGCTCGGGAGCCGTCCGGGTTCAGCGCGACGAAGGTGAGCAGGGCGGTGGTGGTCAGGCGGGTCTGGCCGGTCAGCGGGTTCTCGGCATTGACCCGTACTCCGACCTCCATCGAGCTGCGGAACGTGGCGAGGACCCTCGCCCGAAGCGTGACCACCCAGCCGACCCGGATCGACGCGTGAAAATGCAGCTCGTCCATGCTCGCGGTCACAACCGGATGCCGGCAGTGGCGGCCCGCGGCGATGCCGCCGCAGATGTCGATCCACTCCAGGATCCGTCCTCCGAACGCCGCATTGAGCGGGTTGGCGTCCGAGGGAAGAATCATCTGGGTCATCACCGCGATGCTCTCGGCGGAACTCTTGGGGTCCATGGTGGCGCGCTCTCTAGCCCAGGACCTCGCGGAGTAGATCCGGCCTGTCGGTCATGATTCCTCCGACGCCGATGGAGACCAGCGCGTGCATTGTGGCCGGGTCGTCGATGGTCCACACGTTCACCCACCGGCCGAGGCGAGTGGTGGCCTCGAGGAACGGCGCGTCGACCAGGCGGACCTCACCGTAGTCGAGGGGCATATCGAGGACCTGAAACCGCCGATCGTCCGGGGGTTCGGCGCCTGACTTGATCGCCAGGACCAGCTGGGTGAGCGCATCGCGGGGATAGAACGCGCAGACCTCCGGGGTCGCCTCGACGAGGCGCTCGGCGAGGGGATCGAGCTCGCTGCCGAGACAGACGCGATGAACGGCTCCCTCGGACCGAATGAGGTTCGCCACCGCGGACTCCACCCCTGGGGCTTCGGCCTTGACCTCGACGTTCAGCCGGAGGCCAGGAAAGGCTCGGAGAACCTCGCGGAAGGTGGGAATGCGTGCCCCCTGACCGCGGAAGGGGTGAGTCCGTCCCCCATCGGGAGAGAACTGGAACCCTGCGTCCAGGCGCTGCAGCTCGGCGAGGTTCTGGTCGGCGATGCGTCCCTCCCCATCGGTGCAGCGCTGGAGCGTTGGATCGTGGGAGACCACCAGCTCGCCGTCGCGCGTGGCGTGCAGATCCAGCTCGAGCATGTCCGTGCGCCAGCGCTCGACCGCCGAGCGGAACGCCGGAAGGGTGTTCTCGGGCGCGAGCAGCGCACCGCCGCGGTGGGCGATGTGCAGCGTGGGGCGGAGTCCCCTGAGGAAGGGGTGGCGCATGGCCGGGGGAGCATCCGCTCTTCCGGGTCCGCGCGCTCCGTCGATTTGACGGAGGAGGGTCGCGGGCCGGTGCAAGCCCTCGGAAGGGCTCGCCCTGCTCCCCCGCGGTGCCGCGCGACCGCAAGCTGCATGTCACGTGTGGTCACATCGAACTGTCGGAGATCACGGGCAAAATTCGAGGCCAAGGCCCGTTTGGCGCGTGGGGGCACGGAACGTACAATCGCAGGTGGGATGGCTGCCCCGCGGAACCGAAAAAACATCGTCAAAAAGAGGACTTACACCGCAGCTCGGCTCGCCGTGGTCCGAGCGCAGCTCCCGGAGCCGCAGCGCCTGCTGCGGGTGTGGAAGCGGGTGCTGGAGCGTCGGCTTCGTGCGCGGCTGCGGACGGACGTGACCGTCGAGGTGCACGACAACACCCACACCATGGTGACGTTCGAGCGGGTGCGGCGGGGATGGCGCATCCGGTTGCACCACATGTTCCTCGCGGCGCCCGAGGAAGTGGTGACGGCGCTGGCGGAGTTCGTTCGCTCGGCCGACGCCCGGAGCTCCGCGGTCCTGGACCGGTTCATCGAACGGAACAAGGCCTTCATTCGCCGCGTCTCGCCGGCGCAGCTTCGCCGGCGGCTACGGATCGAGCCCGTCGGGCGCCACCATGACCTGTCGACCATCTTCTCCGCGCTGAACCGCCGCTACTTCGCTGGGCGAATCGCCGCCACGATCACCTTCGGGCCTGCGCCCCGGAGCCGCCGTCCGCGGAAGAGCATCAAGATGGGGAGCTACTCGGCGGATTCGCGCGTCATCCGGATCCACCCTGCGCTCGACCAGCCCAAGGTTCCTCGGTACTTCGTGGAGTGGATCGTGTTCCACGAGATGCTTCACCACGTGTACCGCGCGCGGCGGGGGGACGATGGTCGCCGCTGCGTGCACCCGCCGGAGTTCATGCAGCACGAGCGGCGGTTCCACGACTTCCACCGCGCGCAGGCCTGGGAGAACGAGAACCTGGACCTGCTGCTGCGGGCTCGGGTCGGCTAGTCGTCTCGGTCTGGCCGACCCCGATGGCCTCGGCGCCGCCCGTTCGGTGCTCGCGATCCCGATCGAAGGGATCGAAGGTGTCGATCGAAGGTGTCTGGCACCTTCAACGCCCCGCAACTCGATTCCCGAAGAATCCTCGGTGGATAGGCCCGGGCCGGATAGATGAATCAGTCGACTCTGAACAGGGTTTGGGCGCGACTGGAGGGACTCTTCCCCGCCGGCTCTCGACCGCCCGAGCGGTCCGGAGGACCGGCCGAGACCACGATCGAAGGCGATCGAAGGCGTCTGGCGATCGAAGGTGTCTGGCACCTTCAACGGGTGCTCGGGGTCGATGCTCTGGATTCCTCAGTGGAATTTCGCTGGGGCGACCCCAACAGGCGACGGCGACGAGCGTCCGTGTCGAGCGGTCTGCCTGACTCAGGGAAGGATGAGTCCCCCGGGGCTTCGCCGCTCCCCGGGAGTCGACTCGGGAGCGGACGCAGCGCCTTCTCCCTCCTCCTGGGCTCTGCCGGTTGGGGGCGCCGCCCGGCTCGCCGGAGGCCTCGCCATCAAAGCCAGAACCTTGCCAAAGAGTTGCTCGGCGAAGGAAGGAACGAGGCCGGGGGCGTGATGGAACAACCTCCGCGCGGTCGCCCGGGCGACCGCCGCCGCGTGCGCTGCTCCGCGCCGCTCGAGCGCAGGCGCCACCGTCCACAACCGGCGTGCGTACAGCCGACGACGAGTCGGATCGAAGAACTCCTCGGCCTGGGACCTGATTCGTTCTCGGAGCGCATCCGCCTGCTGCTCCGGGCTCAGCGCCAGCGGGCTGGTGCGCACCTCGTCCACCCGGAGCGCGAGCCGCTTCAGCTCCGGCTCCGGGGGGAGCCACGCGGCGAACTCGGGCTCCCGGTGCAGCGCCCCGCTCTCCACCGCGAGCGTCGCATCGCCATCCTCGGGAGCGGGCAGGGACGGAAGCTCCTCCGCCGCCGCCGCGACGCCCAGGTGACGGAGCCCCACGTCGGCGTCCGGAGGGAAAGGCGTCCGGGTGGCGAGGTTGGACCGCACGGCCTCGGCCAGCAACGCGCGCCCCTCGACGAACGAGAGCGGAAGCAGCCGCTCCATCTCCGGGCTCCGGGCCAGCTTTCGCCAGGCGCCGCGACTCATCTCCGCGCGGCTGAGCGAGAGAAGCCCGAGCTCGTCGGAAACGAGCGCCTCCACCACCTCGACGCCGCCGCGGACCGGCTGAGCGAGAAGCAGCGCGCGCTGCCCCGTCCCGTCCGGAAGGCTCGCGAAGCCAGGCAGTGCCTCGTCCGTGGGCGCGGGCTGCGGGGAAGGAGCCTCGGGGGTTCTGACCCGTTCGCTCACCGCCACACCGGCCGACCGCAGCCGGTAGAGCGCACGTCGGGCTGCCTTCGCCACCTCGCGGTCGGATGAAGCGGAGAGCACCTCCGCCGGGTCGGGCCGTCGCAGGGCGACCGCAGCCTCCAGCACCGCCAGCGCGAGCTCCGGCGGAAGGGCGCCCGGATCCATCGCCTCGCCGTCGAGGAGCCGTCGGGCGAACTCCCAGTCCTCGCCCAGCACGCTCTCGGGCGTGCTCTCTCCGGCGCGCAGGGCCTCGGCCAGCTCGTTGACGTTCATCGGCGGCGGTTCTCCAGCCAGGCCATACCACCGGCACGGTCGATGAGGATCACATCCGTGCCCACGTGAGCGCCGAGGATCGCCCGAGGGTCGACACCTCGGACCAGAAAAGCGGTGTACGCCGGCCCCATCGTGTCCCATCGGAAGCCGTCCGGCCGCCACTCGCTGGGGAAGGTCGGGGGCGGTGCCTCCCGGTAACGAACGGGAGAGTGCGGTGTGCGGGCGAAGCTGAAGTTGGTGATTCCTCCCCGGAGCCGCGCCGGCACCGCCGCCGCGTGGAGGAACACAGGGTGCCTCACCACCCGAGACCCGGGGTCGAAGATCAGCCCCATGATCCGGGGCCCCGGGGGACTCTGCTCGGCGAAGCGGAGGAGCGGCGCCGCCTCGAGATCGAAGCGGTGGAAGCCGCGCCCGAGCGGAATCGCCAGGACCACCGCTGCCGCCAGCCCGGCGAGGAGAGCGACCGGGCGGATGCGACTGGCGAGCGGCGGGAGCGACGCGATCGCCAGTGGCGCAACGAGATGCGCGTAGCGGGTGTTGAGGTAATAGACCGCGCCGCGGATGTCGAAGGGCAGGAGCAGGAAGAGCCCCCCCGCCAGGACGGCGAGGCCGGGGAGGCGCCACTGCTCGAGGGGGCCCTCGCGACGCTTCGAGCGCCAGCCGGCGATCCAGAGCACGAGGGCGACGGCGGCGACGGCAACGACGGCGCGCAGGCCCCAGCGGTCGCTCCGATCCGATAAGAGATTTGCGAGTACCTCCGGGAACTCGTCCAGATTCTGACGCAGCGGCTTGGACGCCAGATTGCGCGCGGAGAGAAGAGGCCCCCACGCCTTCCACGGTGCGCCTTCCTCCACCTCGGAGGGCGCGAGCAGACGGCCGGCGCCCCAGATTGCGAAGAGTGCCACCGCGGGTACGGTCGAAAGCACCGCCGGGAGTCGCGCCAGGAGCGGTCGACCTGGCCCGCCTTCCGGCACGCGCGTGGTGACCAACAGGAAGGGAAGCGCCAGGGCGAGGAAGAGGAAGCCCTGCACGTGCATCAGCACCACGCCCACCAGCACCGCTGCGTGCCCCATCGCCCAGCGCCGGCGCAGCGGCGCGTCGGTGAGCGCGCGCACGAAGAGCCCGGCGGCGAGAATCGCGAGCACGAAGGATGCGCTCGAGTTGATGAAGCCCCACCCGAAGCTGTCTCCGTATGCGAACGGAAGCGTAAGCACCGCCGGCCAGCGCGGACGCCCCAGCGAGTGCAGGAGGAACGCGGTCGCGAGCGGAAGCCCGAGGACCATCGCGCTGAGGAAGAGCCGGTTCGCGAGCTCGAGGGGCACGAACCACGAGAGCAGGCTCACCAGGTAGTAGTACCCGAGGTAAGGGGTCAGCTCGGCGCGGGCGGCAAATACATGTGGATACAGCGTGGTGGGGTCGTCCAGCCGGTGGAGCGCCGAGATGAGATGCAGGTGCTGTGGCAGATCCACCATCGGCAGCTGGCGGGCGCACCACAGCGGTGCAACGCCGGCGAGCAGCGCCAGGGCGAACGCCATGCGCGCCACCCTGGGATCCGCTGTGTTCACGTCCCCGCTTGCTGCGCGACCAGGACCGGCCAGCCGCTGGCCATCGACTCCCGGAGAAATGCCGCCAGCCGCCGGCGGGCCAGGTTGACTGCTCCCTGCATCGGGTCGACCAGCGCCTCCTCGCCGGTGCTGCGCTCGCGCCGGAGCGAGACCGGCTCACCGCAACGCTCACAACGGATGCTGACGTCGCGGACCAGCCCGAGCGGGACCGCGTATCGAGTGCCGCAGCGGAGACATTTCCACACCAGCGCCCGCTCGCCCTCCTCGGCGGCGGCGAGCGCGTCCAGCTGGTCCGCCATGCGAAGGATGGCCGGAAGGTCCTGCGGCGGCTGCGCGAAGACCAGCGAGGGAGAGGCCTGCGGACCGGGGGCTCCGATCCGCTGAAGGCCGTCGGAGGCGAACATCTGGGTGATGCGGTCCCGGACTCGCTGAGTGCGGAACTCGACGCCCGCGAGGGCGCGATCGACCAGACCGATGCTCGCCGGGAGCTCCGGCTCGAACAGCGCGTCTGCCGGGAGCAACAGGGGCGGAGCAACCAGACGGTGGCTCGGGATGGAAAAGAAGCGAATGCCCACGATCGGGAACCGGTTTACCAGCCGCGCGGGACGGGGCAAAGCCGCCGGCAGTGATGGACGTTCAGGACCAGTCCAGCATCCGCTTCAGGGGCCGGTAGGCGGCGAGCCGCAGGGACTCGGGCATCACCAGCTCGGGCGAGCGCTCGGCCATGCACCGCCAGAGCTTCTCCATCGTATTCATCTTCATGTAGGGGCACTCGTTGCAGCTGCACCCATTGTCGGGGGGCGCGGGGATGAACGTCTTGTCCGGGGCGCGGGTCCGCATCTGGTGGAGAATGCCCGCCTCGGTGACGACGATGAACTCGCGCTTCGGGCTCTTGAGGACGTGCTCGAGGATTCCCTTCGTCGAGCCGATGTAGTCGGCGTGTTGCAGGACGCGCTCCAGGCACTCGGGGTGCGCCACCACCTCGGCGTCGCGATGCTGGACCTTCAGCTGGACCAGGAGCTTCTCGCTGAAGATCTCGTGGACGATGCAGCTGCCTGGCCAGAGGATGAGCTCGCGTCCGGTCTGCTTCTGCACCCAGCGTCCGAGGTGCTGGTCGGGGGCGAAGATGATCGGCCGATCCTTCGGCGCCTTCTCCACCATCTTCACCGCGTTGGACGAGGTGCAGATGACGTCGCTCATCGCCTTCACCTCGGCGGAGCTGTTCACGTAGGTGATGACGAAGGCGCCCGGATGCTTGGCCTTGAACGCGGCGAATGCGGCGGGCGGTGTCCGATCGGCGAGGCTGCAGCCGGCGGCAAGGTCCGGGAGGAGAACCTGGCGAGTGGGGTTGAGAATCTTCGCCGTCTCGGCCATGAAGTGAACGCCGCAGAAGACGATGACCTTCGCCTGGGTGCGCGCGGCTTCCTGCGCCAGCGCGAGACTGTCGCCGATGAAATCAGCGACGTCCTGGATCTCGCTCTCCTGGTAGTAGTGGGCGAGGATGACCGCGTCGAGCTCCTTCTTCAGCGAGAGGATCGCCGACTCGAGCTCTGCGGGGGCGGGCGTGAAAGGCATGCCGGCGTGACTCCTTCTGCCGATCGCTTAACCGGCCCGGGACGCGACTTCCAGGGTCGTGAAGAGGGACGGGGTCGCGAGTGACGGCTCCGGCGCGGACTGAACGGACGGTGCTCGGTCACCCGCGCGGCCTGTTCCTCCTCTTCGCGACGGAGGCCTGGGAGCGGGTGCAGTACTACGGGATGCGGGCCTTCCTGGTCCTCTTCCTGGTGGACCGGGTGCACGGGCTGGGCTGGACCGAGGCGCGCGCGCTCACGCTGTACGGCTGGTACACGGGGCTCAGCTACCTGAGCACGGTCGTGGGCGGGTGGGCTGCAGACCGCTCCCTCGGACAGCGGCGGGCCGTGGTCATCGGCGGCACCGTGATGATGCTCGGGCAGTTCCTGTGCGCCCTGAAGCAGGAGCCGCTCCTGTACGCGGGCGGCGCGCTGCTCATCGTGGGCAACGGCCTCTTCAAGGCCAACATCTCGACCATGGTCGGCCAGCTGTATCGGCCGGGCGACCCACGTCGGGATGCGGCGTTCACCATCTTCTACATAGGAATCAACCTGGGAGCGGCGGTCGGGCCCTTCCTGTGTGGAACCCTGGCCGAGAAGGTGAACTGGTCCCTCGGGTTCGCGAGCGCCGGGCTGGGGATGGCGGTCGGAGTTGCGACCTTCGTGCTTCTTCGCGGGCGCCTGCTCCCCGCTGACGTGGGTGCTCCACCCGCGCAGTCACGAGCGAGGGAACGCGACGCTCAAGCCCAGGGAACGCTCCGCCCCGCGGAGCGGGATCGGATCATCGTCATCGTCGTGATCACCTTCTTCGTCTCGCTCTTCTGGGCCGGGTACGAGCAGGGCGGGGGATTGATGAACCTCTTCACCGACCGGTCGCTGGACCGGCGGCTGCTGGGGCACGAGGTGCCGACGACGTGGTTCCAGGCGGTGAATCCGATCTTCATCTTCACGCTGGGGCCGCTCTTCGCCTGGGCCTGGCCGAGGCTTGCGGCGGCCGGACGAGATCCCTCGACGGCGCGGAAGATGGCGCTGGGGATGCTGGCGCTGGCCGTGAGCTTCGGCTTGCTCTTCCTCGCCGCGCGGCAGGCGGAGGCGGTGGGCAGGGCGGCGATGCTGTGGATGATCGGTGCCTACTTCTTCCAGACGCTGGGCGAGCTGGTCATCTCACCCGTGGGGCTGTCGATGGTGTCCAAGCTCGCCCCCACGCGCTACGCGTCCGCCCTGATGGGGGTGTGGTTCCTGTCGAATGCGGCCGGAAACAAGCTGGCCGGCAGCATCGGGGCCCTGGCCGAGGGGCACGGGGATGCGACCGTGTTTGGTGGCATCGCGGTCGGAGCAGCGGTGGCCGGCCTGATTCTCTTCCTGCTCGGGCCCCGCCTTCACGGGATGACCCACGGCGCGGAGGACATCTGGCCCAGCCGTTCTTGATGCCAGGTGTCTGGCACCTTCGGAAGCTGCCTCCGGGTTCGTTGGCGTGGTTCGTGCTCAAGCAGTCTGGCCAGGGGGAACCAGATGGGCAGACCGCTTCGCATGCTTGAGGCCTCGGCCATTTACCTCGCCACGATTCGGTGCCTTCAGGGACGTCTCTTTCTCCGTCCATCGAGGGAGACCTACGACGTCCTCGGGGGTGTACTGGCGCGCGCCGTCAGACTCCACGGGGTCGAACTGTTTGCCTTCAACTTTGCTTCGAATCACCTGCACCTCATCGTTCGGGGGCCGCAGGGCAACTTGCCGCAGTTCATGCAGTACCTCTTG
>JBKPMY010000226.1:0-5320 GCA_046732375.1 Myxococcota bacterium | reverse complement strand
GCATCTTCTGGATGTCGCCGCGGGCGACCTTCCAGGCCTGCTGGACGATCCAGGAGAGCGAGCGGTCCTGCCGCGTCGCCTCGTGCTGGATCTCCATCAGCATCTCCTCGGGGAAGTACAGCGACTGTTTCCGGTGATCCGTGCCCGGCATCACGCCTCCTCGCGCGTATCGGGAAGGGCGGGCTCGCCAGTCACGTCGTTCACCGCGGGGAAGGCCTTGATGCGCTCACGGGCGATGCGCCACGCTTGCTGCACCACCCAGGAGAGCGAGCGGTCCTGCCTCGTGGCCTCCTCCTGGATCTCCCGGAGCATCTCCTCCGGGAAGTACAAACTCTGCTTGCGCTTGTCGGTTCCGGCCATCTCTTGGGTGCTCCCGGGGTCAGGTCAAAGGCCAACGTCGGACGGGCGTCCACAGGAGTGCCCGACGTGCTCTGAGGGGGAGTCTCCGCCACGGCAGCGGAACGGTCAATCATTTGGCTGAGTTCCGAGAAAGCGAACGCCCCGGTTCCAGCGAGGGAACCGGGGCGCCCGGGAAAGAAGGGGCAGCAGAGAGTGACTCCCTGCGACCCCCGTGGGCCCAGAGGGGGAGGGGGGGGACCCCTAGGCCCAACAATCATCGATTTTCGAAGTTCAAAACCCGCGGGGTGGCTCGCCCATTCCTCACCCCCATCGCCACTGCCACCAACTGACTGTCATTCTAAGGGCGGCACCGGCGGGTCTCAACCTGCTGAGCAGTGCGATGTGTGCCCCACGGTGTGGATGGCTGTCGCATGCACGACGACCGGCTGAACCAACGTGTCATCGAAAGAGCGGTTGCCGACGTTTTCGGGCGGCAGGCCGGAAGAATTCTCGTGGCCGTGTCCGGCGGGGTCGATTCACTCGCGCTCCTGGTCACAGCGGCCAAGGTGGCGGGAGGCCGGGCGGGGGTGGCCTCGCTGGACCATGGGCTGCGTCCGGAGGCGTCCGCCGAGGTGGAGCGAGTCCGGGAACTCGTCCGGTCGCTGGGACTGCCCTTCCATACCGAGGCCCTGCACCTGCGGCCCGGCCCCGGCGCCGAGGCCCGCGCCCGGACGGCCCGGTACGCGGTGCTGGACCGCATGGCCCGGGAGCACGGCTACGCCGCCATCGCCACCGCCCACACCGCGGACGACCAGGCCGAGACCTTGCTCATGCGGCTGGCGCGCGGGTCGGCGCTTCGCGGAGCAGCTGCCATCCGGGCGGACGCTCCACGGCTCCTCCGCCCGCTGCTCACCATCCACCGCTCGCAGACGGAGGCCCTCGTGGCTGCCGCCGGACTCGAGCCCGTGCGGGACCCGACCAACCACGACCCGGGCCTGTTCCGCACGCGCATCCGCCACCAGGTGCTTCCGGTCCTGCGGCAGGCTGCCGGGCCTTCGGTGGTGGAGCGCCTGGCCCGCTTCGCCCGCTCGGCCGCCGAGGATGAGGAGCTGCTCGCTGCCCAGGCGTCGCAGGCGCTCGAGCGGGTGCGAGACGGGAGCGGCCTCGACGCGGTGGCAGTCCGGGCGCTGCCCTGGCCGCTCCGCGCTCGGGCTCTCCGCGCATGGCTCGAGGGGGTCGGGCACCCCGTTTCCGACCGGCTCCTCCGGGAAGTCTCGGCGACCATCGATCGCGGAGGACGGACCGGTCTTCCCCGCCGCAGGATCCTGGCGAGCGAAGGGGGATGGGTGCGGGTCCTGCCGGCGGTGACGACCGCCGAGGAGGGTCCGCGTGAGCTCGGCGAGGACCGCCCGGTGACCTTCGGTGGCTTCCGGGTCTGGATGGGCGCGGGCCCCGGCGTGCCGGTCGGGACGGCGGCGGCGCCGCTCGTGGTGCGGGGCCGCAGGCCCGGGGATCGGGTCAGGCCGGAGGGCGGTCCCAGCCGGCGGGTCCAGGACGTCCTGGTCGACGCAGGGGTCCCCGTCGAGGAGCGGGGACGCTGGCCGCTGGTGACGGATGCGCGGGGGCAGGTGCTCTGGGTGGTGGGCTTGTGGCCTCACGCCCACCCCGGCCCAGGGCCGTTCCTGCACGCGGAACCGACCGAAAGCTGAGAGGGTCCTCCCCCGAGCGCTCGGGAGGAGGGTTCGTTATAGGCCCCAGGCGGGCGTGCCTGTTCGAGTGCTTGCGACAGGCCCGAAGTGGCCGTCAAAATGCTGGATCCCGGACCCCGGAAGGGCCTCGGGGTCGCGCCCGGAGTCGAAAGGGGCAGTCCACACGTGCGTTCCAGCTACAAGACCATCGGACTCTGGGTGATTTTGATCGCCCTGTTCGTGTGCTTCTTCCACATCTTCAATCGCAACCAGGACGAGGTGCAGGAGCCCACGTTCACCGCGCTCCTGTCGAAGATCGAGGAGAAGAAGGTCCGTCAGGTCAACGTCCGCGGGAACACCTATTCCGGCACGTTCGAGGACACCAAGGAGCGCTTCCGTACCATCGGCCCGCCGGCCGACGCGGTGATGCTCCAGAAGCTCCGTGAGTCCGGGTTGGACGTGAAGTACGAGAAGGAGGAGCAGAACAACCTCTGGCTCACCATCCTCGGACAGTGGATGCCGGTGGTGTTCCTCTTCGTCTTCTTCGTCCTCTTCATGCGCCAGCTGCAGGGTACCGGCGGCAAGGCCATGACCTTCGGGAAGTCGAAGGCCAAGCTCCTGAGCGAGAGCCACAACAAGGTCACCTTCGCCGACGTCGCGGGCATCGACGAGTGCAAGGAAGAGCTCGAGGAGATCATCGCCTTCCTCAAGGACCCCAAGAAGTTCACCAAGCTCGGCGGCCGCATCCCCAAGGGCGTGCTGATGATGGGCCCCCCGGGGACGGGCAAGACGCTGCTGGCCAAGGCGGTGGCGGGCGAGGCGGGAGTGCCGTTCTTCAGCATCTCCGGGTCGGACTTCGTGGAGATGTTCGTCGGCGTCGGCGCCAGCCGGGTCCGGGACCTCTTCGAGCAGGGCAAGAAGAACGCCCCCTGCATCATCTTCATCGACGAGATCGACGCCGTCGGCCGGCACCGCGGGGCAGGCCTCGGCGGCGGTCACGACGAGCGCGAGCAGACCCTCAACCAGCTCTTGGTGGAGATGGACGGCTTCGAGAGCAACGAGGGCGTCATCCTCATCGCCGCTACCAACCGCCCGGACGTGCTCGACCCGGCGCTCCAGCGGCCCGGCCGCTTCGACCGGCGGATCGTCGTCCCTCGCCCGGACCTCAACGGGCGCATCGGCGTCCTCCAGGTGCACACCAAGCGGGTTCCGCTCTCCGGCGAGGTGGACCTCGAGGTCATCGCTCGCGGAACGCCGGGGATGACCGGCGCGGAT
Organism: Myxococcota bacterium; assembly: GCA_046732375.1. GTDB lineage: Bacteria > Myxococcota > Myxococcia > Myxococcales > Myxococcaceae > RPRB01. The sequence goes on along the minus strand of JBKPMY010000226.1, from coordinate 2,018 downwards.
CTCGAAAATCTGGTCAATGAGGCTGCGCTCTTCGCCGCTCGCCAGAACAAGGAGCGGGTGGACAACACGGACTTCGAGTCCGCCAAGGACAAGGTCTTCATGGGCCCCGAGCGGAAGTCCATGATCATGACCGAGAAGGAGAAGCGGAACACTGCGGTGCACGAGGCAGGGCACGCGCTGGTGGCCAAGCTGCTCCCCGGGTGCGACCCGGTGCACAAGGTCACCATCATCCCCCGTGGTCAGGCGCTGGGCGTCACCTGGTCCCTGCCCACCGAGGACAAGTTCAACCTCTACCGCGGGGCCACCCTCGATCAGATCTGCATGGCGATGGGCGGCCGCATCGCCGAGGAGCTGGTCTTCAACGAGATGAGCTCCGGGGCGGCGAACGACATCGAGCGCGCCACCGAGACCGCCCGGGCGATGGTTTGCCGCTGGGGCATGAGCAGCAAGCTCGGCCCCCTGTCTTTCGGCAGCCGCGAGGGCGAGGTGTTCCTGGGACGGGACTTCACCAGCCGCCCCGACTACTCCGAGGACACTGCCCGGCAGATCGACTCCGAGGTCCGGGAGATCGTCCTGGGGTGCTACGACCGGGCGAAGAAGGTCCTCACCGACAACTTCGAGACCCTGAAGCGCATCGCTGACGCGCTGATGGAGTACGAGACGCTCGAGGCCGATGACGTGGAGACCCTGGTCAACGGCGGCACCATCACCCGCGAGCGGCCGAAGCCGCGGGTCCAGCCGCCGAAGCCCAAGGAGAAGGAGAAGCGCCGGATCCTCGAGGGGATCCAGCCGCTGCCGGCGCTCGAGCCAAACAAGGCCTGAGCCCTGAGCCGGGCCTGATTCCCGCTGCCCTCGCTGACTTCGGTCGGTGAGGGCAGTGTCCTTTGGAAGCTCACGAGCAAACGTGCACCTCCGCCGTGCGACCCGTTCTTTGGTAGCACCTGGCTGCCGATGATCTTGGCCCGGCCCATCCGCCTCGACCGTGATGACGAGCTCGAACCCGTCTGGGAGCGGATCGGGCTCGCTCCGGCGGCGCGGCAGCTCCTGCTCGAGTCGATCGGTCGGGCGCATCTGCTGCTCACCGGGCTCGGCGCCGCGGAGACCCGGTACCTCCGCGAGGTGGAGGACCCACGCCTGACGGTCATCCTCTCCGACCCCGGGCGACGACCGGGTGCCGCAACGGTCTCCGGCACCCGCGCCGGGCTGGAGTCACTGGCTCGGGCCGCCGAGCGCAACCGCCTGACCGAGCTCGCGCGGGCGCTCGATGCAGCCACCGCCGCCGACGTTGCCCCGGACCGGACCGTGCTGGGAACCCGGACCTTTCGCTGGGGCGGACGGACCTACCTCATGGGCGTGGTCAACGTGACTCCCGACAGCTTCAGCGACGGCGGGCAGCACCTCGAGCGGGAGGCGGCCGTGCGCCACGCCCTCGCGCTGGCCCAGGCTGGGGCAGACCTGGTGGACATCGGGGGCGAATCGACCCGACCGGGTGCGGCCGCGGTGCCCGTCGAGGTGGAGCTCGCCCGGGTCCTGCCGGTCATCGAGGCAGTGCGGGCGGCGAGCGACGTCCTCGTGTCCGTCGACACCCGGAAGGCAGAGGTCGCCCGCCAGGCGCTCCGGGCCGGAGCCGTGCTGGTGAACGACGTGAGCGGGCTCCGGCACGACCCGGCGCTGGCGACCGTGGTTGCCGACGCCGGCGCGGCGCTCGCCCTGATGCACATCCAGGGAACGCCGGAGACCATGCAGGTTGACCCCCGGTACGACGACGTCGTCGCCGAGGTCATCGAGAAGCTCGCCGGAAGCATCGACCGCGCGGTGGCCGTGGGCGTCGCCCGGGAGCGCATCTGGATCGACCCCGGCATCGGATTCGGGAAGACCGTCGGGCACAACCTCTTCCTGCTCCGTCACCTCGGCGAGCTCCACGTCCTCGGCGCTCCCATCCTGGTGGGGACCAGCCGCAAGCGCTTCATCGGCGCCCTGGCCGGCGGGCGCCCTCCGGAGGAGCGGCTCCCCGGAAC
>JBKPMY010000225.1:0-6472 GCA_046732375.1 Myxococcota bacterium | reverse complement strand
CGTCAGGGCCACACGCAGATGAGCGGTGTCGAAGTTCACGGCCCCGAGGTGACCGACGAGCCCCTCGACCCGTAGCTCGTCGAGGAAGAAGAGGGCATCGAGCCACGACGGATGAGAGAACCGCCAGGCGTGGAACTGGAGGAGGTCGATGCGCTCACGCCGCAGACGCCTCAGCGCAGTCTGTACCGCCGTGCGGACGTCTTCCCGGGAGATGGGCCCAGGCTCGGGGACCCACTTGGTCAAGAGCTCCGCGCGGCCGCGGCCGGCCACAAAGCGTCCGGCGATCTCCTCGGCCGATCCGTAGTGGTCCGCCATGTCGAAGCTCGTGAAGCCGGCCTGGACGTACGGCTGCATGGACCGCGCCGCGGCGTCGAGGTCGAGCTGGCGACCTCCGCGCTCCATGTCCGCGATCTGCCAGAGCCCGGTCACCACGCGGGAGATGTCCAGGTCCGGTGCGAGCTTCCTTCGTTCGGGTCGGGGGGTGCTGGCCATGAAAGGTTCGTCCTATTCCGGAGGCAGCGCCGCGAACAGGGCCCGCACGTCGACGCCACGCTGCTCCAGGCCGCGCAGCTCGCGCCAGTACACCACCGACCCGACGGCCATCACCCCGAGCCAGACCACCGTGCTCCGCAGGTACCACGGTTGCGACGAGGACCCGAGGTCCCGGGCCGTGTGCACCACCAGGAGCGCACCGAGGAGCACGATCCCGGCGACCGCGACCACGCTCCTCGCGGTCGGCGAGCGAAGCACCCGGATCTGCCGGGCGAGCCCCGGGTTCCGCCGCGGCAGGGCGAGCACCGAGCCGCACATCAGCAGGAAGTTCACCAGCATCGAGCTGACCAGGATGTCCACCCCGAGGAAGAAGTCTCCGGCGAGGTGGCAGCCGAGGATGCCCAGTGAGGCCACCGTGGCGCTGGCCCCGATCGCGACCTGAGGGGTGTGGTACCGCGGGTGCACCGAGGCCACGATCCGCGGGACGATGCCGTCCTCGGCCCAGGCGAACATCAGGCGCGAGACGCCGAGGAGCATCGCCGGGAGGTCCTTCACCAGCGCGACCGCCGCTCCGGCCACCACCGCCACCCGGAGCCCCGGCGGGAGCCTCGCCCCGAGGAGGGCCGCGGCCGAGGTGTCGTGCCGCAGCGCCTCGTCGCGGACCACGGTCCAGGGCACCGCGTGGTACACGGCGCCGGCGAACAACGCGTAGAAGACGGTCACGATGCCGATCGCCAGCCCGATGGCGAGCGGAAGCGTCCGGGAGGGATCCCGCGCCTCTCCTCCCGCCTGCGCGATCGCGTCGAACCCGATGAAGCTGGAGAAGAGCAGCGCGACCGCCGTGGCCACGGTCCCCGGCCCCGGGGGAGTCGTGCTCGCTCCGGTGGATGACGGTGCGGCGGCCGGGCCGAGGACGAACCCCGCGACGATGACCACCGCGCCGAGAAGGAGGGTGAGGCCCAGGAGCGGCAGCAGCACCCGCTGGTAGGTCTCGAGCCCGCGGAGGTTCACGCCCACGAAGCACCACAGGACGGCCAGCGGGAGGATCAGCCGCACCGCCGGCAGATCGAGCCAGCGCGCGGCCCCGGTCGCTCCAGCCGCCAGGGCCACGTCGCGGACGAACGGCGTGAGCAGATAGCTCACCACTCCGATGGCGACGCACAGCGAGAACCACTGCGAGAAGCTGGCGATGAAGCCCAGGTACGGGCTCAGGCCGCGGCTGGCGTAGACGTAGCTGCCGCCGGCCCGGGGCATGGCCGAGGCGAGGATGGCGTAGGCCAGGCCGGCGAGGATGGCCGGGACCGCGGCGAGCAGGTACGCCAGCAGGACGCCGGACCCGATGCCGGGGACGTGGCGCTGGATCATGAAGGGCACCACGTAGATGCCGGCGCCCACCATCGAGGCGATCCCGGTCGCGGTGAGGCCGACCAGACCGATGCTCCGCACCAATCTCGCGCTTGCCAAGGCCGGGCCGGGACCTGAGCATCCGGGGGATGCCAAGCGCAAGGATTCGCCTCGTCCTCCTGCCGCTCCTCGTCAACGCGCAGGCCTTCGCGGCCGAGCCCCCGCTCTCCCTGACCCTGGAGCGCATCGTCTCTCGCCGTCCGGCGCTCTTCGGCACCGCCCCCGCGGCCCCCGCCTGGTCGCCGGACGGGCAGCTCGTCGCCTTTCTCTGGAACGACAAGGCCCTGCCCGAGCGGGCCGTGTGGCTGGTGAAGCGCGACGGAACCGGGCTGCGGCGCCTGACCGAACCTCGCACCCCCCGCGGCGTCTCGGAGGTCGCGTGGCTCCCCGGACAGCGGCTGCTCTACCTCGAGTCGGGTGAGCTGCGGCGGGTCCCGGCTGGGGGCGGGACGCCCGAGGTGCTCGCGCCAGCGGCCGGTGAACGCAGCGCGCTGACGGTGTCCCCGGACGGGAAGACCGCCGCCTGGGTGGAGGACGGCGATCTCTGGGCGCTCCCCCTCTCGGGAGGCAGCAAGCCGGTCCGGGTCACGCAGGTCGCGATGAAGGGCATCGGTCACGGGGGCGGCGTCTACGACCAGCTGGAGGTCGGGCTCGGCCGCAGCGCCTGGGACGAGGAGCTCGCGCCGAGCTGGTCACCGGATGGGCGCTACCTCGCGCTGCAGTACACGGATCGCCGCGGCGTGCCCGCCTTCCCCATTCCCGACTACCTGCCGGAGGAGGCCACGCTGGACCGGGTGCGACGCGGCGCTCCCGGACAGGTGAACGACCTCCGGACGGTCGCGATGATCGACGTGCCGGCGCGGAAGCTCCGGCTGCTCGAGCTGCCCGAGCCGACGCGCTGGCACATCGTCTCCCTCGCTTTCTCACCGCGGGGACAGCTCCTGGTGGATCGGGAGACCGACGATTCCGTCCATCGCGCGGTCCACGTCGTGGACGCTGCGAGCGGAGGGCTCACCCTGGTGTGGAGCGACGAGCGACCCTTGCGCATCTACAACCAGGTCTCCTCGGCCTGGCACCCGGATGGCAAGCGCATCCTGCTCACCGGGGACCTCGACGACTGGTATCGCCTGTATCTGCTCACCCCGGGGTCGCGCGAGCTGCAGCCGCTCACCGCTGGTCCCCACGACGTGCTCGGCCCCGCCCTCGCGCCACCGGGGGCGAAGGTGATCCACTACCTCTCCAACGATCCCTCGCCGGAGCAGCGACAGGTGTGGCGCATCCCGGCGGAGGGAGGAACGCCGACACGGGTGAGCACCCTGCCCGGCACGGACCGCGCGTTCGTCTCGCCCGACGGCGGCGCGCTCGCCATCCTCCACAGCGACGATACCGCGCCGACCGAGCTGTACCTCGGGGGCCGGCGCATCACCCGCTCCCCGCCGCCCGAGTTCGACCGGGTGCGCTGGGGCAAGGTGGAGTACCGGAGATTCCCGAGCACGTCGGCGGGGATTCCCCTGCACGTCCGGATCCTCACCCCGGCCCAGATGGCGCCGGGCCGCCGGTACCCCGTGCTGTTCGGACCGGTCTACAGCAACACCGTCCGTAACGTGTGGAACGGACGCTTCGGCGGGCTGATGCAGCTGCTGGTGGAGCACGGCTACGTGCTGGTCCAGGTCGACTCGCGCGGGAGCACCGGGTACGGCCGCGCCTTCCGGGAGAAGTTCCTCTTCGAGTGGGGGCGCAGCGACCTGGACGATTACCAGGACGCGGTCGCGGGGATGAAGTCCCTGCCCTTCGTGGACCCGAACCGGATCGGAATCTTCGGGAGCAGCTATGGCGGGACTCTGACCATCTCCTCCCTGTTCAAGAAGCCGGGGCTGTTCCAGGCCGGGGTGGCCGCCGCACCGGCGACGGACCCTCGCTACTTCGGGAGCGACGACGTGGCGATCACCCGCACCCCGGCCACGCATCCCGAGGTCTTCGACCGGGGCCGCGCTGCCCAGTCCGTCTCCGGGCTCCGGGACCCCTTGCTCATCATCCACGGCATGGCGGACGACGTCGTCCCGTTCCAGACCTCGGTGCAGCTCGTCCAGGCGATGGTGAAGGCTCACAAGAGGTTCGAGCTCGCCTTCACGCCCACGGCGACCCACGCGTGGGCGGCGAAGGAGGACGATGCGCTCTACCTCTACGGGCGGCTGGTGGACTTCCTCGAGCGGTGGATCCCACCCGGCCCCCGCGACGCGACGAGTCCGGCGACCACGCGCTGAATGAAAGCGGCTGGAAGCTCAGCGTTCAGCGCTTGCGCAGTCGCTTCCGGTTCGCTGCGATCTTCCGAGACGCGCGAAGATGCCTGGCCACAAAGGGGACGCAGGCGATCACCGCGGTGCAGATCATCGCCATGATCGCCGCCAGTGCCGCGGCTCGCTGCAGGTGGAGGATGCGCGACACCGAGAGCGTCGCGAGGACCAGGGTCGAGACGAGAGGGAGCAAGGGACCGCTGAAACCTAACAGGGGCCACCCACGGCCGCGCTCGTCCTGCGGGACAAGCCGTCTCGGGTGGTACCCGGATGGCGTCTACGCGTGATCCGTCGCGCCCGCCTCGCTCCCATCGCTGGAAGGCGACGGTGACGTGTCGGACTGCTCCGTACCTTCCGCCTCGTGATCCGGCGGCTCGGGGATGGGAGCCGGGGGCGGAGCCGGCGGAAGCGCCTCGAGCCGGTCGGCCTCGGCGTCCTCGCCGGCACGCCGGAACAGCCGGATGGCCTCGTTCCGGTTCCCGATCTCCTCCGCAAGCCGCGCTCCGGCGCCGAACTGACCGGCCTTTTCCAGCAACGGGAACGCCTTGTCCTTCCGGCCCGCGGCCACCCACGCCTCTGCCGCGTCGGCGGGACGCTCGAGCATCTCGAGCCACCGCGCCCGCGCCATCGACTTGTTCTCCTCCGTCGCCCGCTGAAGCTCGCGCTCGCCGAGGGCCTTGGCATCGGAGTTGAGCCCCAGCTGCTGCAGGAAGCGGAACGCCTTCGGCGGTGGCAGCGGCTCGAGCAGCTTCGCGGCCTGCTCGCGGCGGCGGGCCTGCACCAGAAGGAGTGCGGCGCCGAGCCGGTCGCCCCGCTCCACCAGCCGGTCCACCTCGAGGGTCCGCACCCGGTCCACGGAGGCCACGTCCCGCGCGCGCTCGTATGCCTTGCGGGCCGCGCTCAGCTTCCCCGCGCGCTCCCAGGCGAGCCCGGCCTGGTCGAACTGCCGGGCCCGCTCGTAGAGCTTTGCCACCTCCTCGAAGCGACCCGACTTCACGTGCAGCTCCATCAGGAGCTCCCAGCCCTCGCCCTTCTCCAGGAGAGTCTGAGCCTCCCCGGGCGGCAGCTGCGTCGCCAGCCGGCGGGCGGCCTCGTTGTCCTTCGCCGCGAGCGCCGCCCGCAGCGCCGAGCGCAGGTCGCCTCCGGCCTCGAACAGCCGTGAAGCATCGGCGAACGAGCCGTGCCGGTCGTGCAGCCGGGCGGCGTCGCGCGTCCGCCCGCGCGATTCGAGGAAGTCCGCCTGGCCCTTCCAGTCACCGGCCAGCTCGGGCGGGATCTCCAGCGGCCCTCCACGGGGCGCTCCGGGCGCGCGCTCGGCACGCGCGGAGCGCTCCGGACGTGGGGGCCGCTCGCGACGCTCGCCGCGCTCCGGACGCTCGCGTCCTCCGCGCCGTCCCGGACCGCTTCGCTCGCCAGCGGAAGGCTCGGCGGCTGCTGCCGGCGCACGGAGCTCATCGGGCCGGGGCTGTCGCTCCGCCGCGGCGAAGGCGGTCTCGGCGCGCTCCTGCTCGCCCACCGCGGCCCAGGCCAGACCCACCCGGAAGAGGACCTCGCCGTACGCCCGGGCGGGGGTCATGGGCGCCGGTGCCCCCGCCGAAGGCGTGCCCTCGCTGGCCTCGGCGGGAGCCGCGGGGGCCGATTCCGTCTCGGCGGCGGCTTCGGCAGGAGGAGGAGCCGCCGTCTCGGTCTCCGCTGCTGCTTCGGCGATCGTCTCCTCCGACGGAGGGGTTCCCTCGCTGGTGCCCGGGGACTCGGCGACCTGGTCGGGCGGCACGGTGAGCGAGGCCGCCTCCGCGGTGACGTCCGGCGCCGAGGGAGCTTCCGGCTCGGACGCGGGCTTGGTCTGGCGCGCCAGGCGGGACAGGGTGGTGATGAGCCGTCCCCGCGTGTCCATGTCCAGGTCCTGGAGCGAGCGGGCGCGCGCCTGACGGAGCGCCTTCACCACCGAATCGAGGGGCTGGAGCTCGGCTGCGAAGTCGCCCTTGGCCAGCGCCTTCTCCAGCGCCGAGAGCTCGGGGACGATGCGCCCACCGGCGCCGCCCAGGCCACCGCCCTCGCGACGGCGGTCACCCCGGTCGCGGCCGCCACGGCCGCCAGGGCCGCCTCGGTCACCCCGACCGCCGCCCCGTCCTGCCGGTCCCTCGCCTCGGCGCCCCTGCCCCGGGCGCCCAGGTCCCTGTCCACTGTCCACTGCCACGGCTGCCCTCGCTAGAAGGCGTAGCGCAGGTTCGGCGTGATGGCGAAGCCGAAGGTCTTCGGCTTCAACAGGTACGAACCCACGA
>JBKPMY010000224.1:0-3901 GCA_046732375.1 Myxococcota bacterium | reverse complement strand
AGGCACGCTCGCTCGTGCCCTACCCGCTGGCGGAGGGGCCGAACGGCGAGGTGCGGGCGAAGATCGCCGGGCGCGTCCTCCCTCTCACCCAGATTTCGGCGATGGTGCTGGGTGAGCTGAAGCTCGATGCCGAGGCTCACTTCGGCCGGCCGGTGCACAAGTGCGTCATCACCGTGCCCGCCAACTTCGACGACAACCAGCGGGCGGCGACGAAGCAGGCGGCGCAGATCGCCGGCCTCCACGTGCTCCGGATCGTCAACGAGCCCACCGCGGCGGCGGTCGCCTACGGGCTGACCTCGAAGTTCGAGGGCAAGGCGCTGGTGTTCGACCTGGGCGGCGGCACCTTCGACGTGTCGATCCTCGAAGTCGAGTCCGGGGTCTTCCAGGTCCAGGCGACCGGTGGTGATCCCGTTCTGGGCGGCGAGGACTTCGACGCGGCGGTGGTGCAGTGGTTGCTGGGGCAGCTTCCGCTGGCGCAGCGCGAAGCGGCTGCGCACGACACCCTCTCCATGCAGCGCCTCAAGATGGCGGCCGAGCAGGCCAAGCGAGAGCTCTCGCAGGGGGACGAGGCGCACGTCGTCGCCACCGGGCTCGGGGATCACGGTCCGGGCGGCACCCTCGTCGATCTCGATGTGCGGCTCCCACGGGCCGAGTTCGAGCGTCTGGTCGAGCCCCTCGTGACCCGCTGCCTGGACGTGACCCGACAGATGATGGACGAGGCGAACGCCACCACGAAGGACATCCAGATCATCCTCCTCGTCGGCGGGATGACCCGCGTGCCGATGGTGCGGAAGCGGGTGGCCGAGCTGTTCGGGAAGCCCCCGGTGGTCGGCGTCAACCCCGACGAGGTGGTGGCGCTCGGGGCCGCGGTTCACGCCTCGGAGATCGTGGCCCAGGACGGGGAGACGCTGCTGATCGACGTGGCGAGCCACTCGCTGGGCGTGGGTGTTTACGGCGGCGGGGTGCGGAAGGTGGTGCGCAAGAACACCGCGATCCCGGTCGTCGCGCGCGAGGTGTTTCTCCCCTCCAGCGGTGGGCAGAACCAGGCCCGCATCGTCATCTACCAGGGCGAGTCGGACCAGTCCGAGGAGAACGTGAAGCTCGGCGAGGTGCTGCTCAGCGACCTGCGGGTGAAGTACCGCGCGGACACGCCGCTGGAGGTCACCTTCGAGCTGTCCAGCGAGGGCACGGTGAGCGTCCGCTGCATGGACCTGACCAGCGGGCTCTCGGAGGCGCTACGCATCACCCAGCGGACCGAGCTCTCGGCGGACGAGGTGAAGGAGCTCCGCGCCGAGCAGGCGGCCTACCACGCCGATCAGGCGGACCCGGAGACGCGCGAGCTGGCGGAGTTCGATTCGTTGCTCGAGCAGGGCGATACCCTCCGGCGTGCGCTGGAGGCCGGTGCCCGAAGGAGTGACGACGAGAAGGAGCGCGCCGCCACTGTGAAGCTGGTCGACGATCTGCGGTCGCTGGTGCACCTCGGCCGCACGGCGGCGATGGCGAAGAACCGTCCCCAGATGGCGGAGGTCACCCTCCGGCTGGGGACCCTGGTCGCCGAGGCGACTGCGCCGCGTGGCTCCTCGAGCGCGCCCGCCCCTGCACAGACGGAGGTCGTGTAGCAGGGCCCGGGCTTCATCGCACCGAAGGCCCGAGCACGCCAGGCCAGAATGGAAGGACGCAGATCTGCGGCTCTCCCGCCCCCGCGTCGACGGCGTAGGTCGAGCGGGTGATCGTCCCATCGAGACCGACGGAGCACCTCCCAGCGAAGCAACCGCCGGAAGGCTCCCCCAGGTCGAGGAACCCGCATGACGTTCCGTCCCGGAGGACTATCTCGAGTCCACGGTCCTGGCTGCGATCGAACGACTTCACCGCGTACCCGCCACCCGATCGAATCATCGTGACCTCCGTGCTGGGCCGCTGCTGCATCCAGCACGGCGCGGGCTCGAGAGTCGTTGCTCCCGACCGGACCCGGTAAGCCCACGACCAGTTCACCTGTAGGGCGATGCTGTCATCGTTCAACAGCCCCATCCGGACGCCCTCCAGGGATTCCGTGGGATGCCACTTCGCGCGCACGCGGAGATCCGGCGCGAGCCAGTAGGCGGTCCAGCGGTTCGCATCGTCCCCGGAGCCCCCGTAGACGAGGAGAAGCGTCAGACCAGCCCTGTTGGTGAGGAACTCGCCTCCCGCGCGCTCCGCTGCGAAACACCCGAAGGTTTCCGACGTGGCCACGACGCTGGCTCCGGCATCGTAGTGAACGAGCCGGAACGTGCTCGCGCCGTTCACGTCGTCGCCACACCCGCGTGGTCGCTGCTCCGGCGGGATGGAGGACGAGATCAAACCGAGCACCCCGGTGTCGTTCCACGGTCGCGAGCCATTGACCGTGGCGCCACGTCCCCGATAGGCGCCGTCCTCCCCGAAGAACTCCAGCGGGAACCAGCCCAGCGCGCCGGTGTAGCTGGCCTCGCCGGCGAACGAATCCCGGAGGGGGTGGGTGTAGTAATCGTCCGCCTGCGGCGAACCGTAAGTCCCCAGCGTCTTCCCCGTCCGGTCCACGGTGTAGCCGAAGAACGTGTCGGCGCGCGCGGGATGGAGCACGACGCCGTTCCCGTCCGAAGGGAGCCCGGCGGACCCGCCGATCGAGCAGCGGATCGACGGCCAGGAGTCCGTCACCTCGCGGAAGCGATGCTCCACGGGTGGTCCGAGGGACGGGAGGAGCGCAGCACAGTCCAGTCCCTTTGAGCCCGCATCGGGCCCGTCCGCATCCTCCGTGCACGCGACCGCGCCGCCGTCAGGTGCTCCTCCGTCCATTGCACTGCCGCCATCGGCGGACGGCATGCCAGCGTCCTCGACGGGACCTCCGTCGGCAGGACCCGCACCCCCGTCCGGAGGGGGCGAAGGGCTCCCGCTGTCGGCCCTGCCGGTGGTCGAGCCGGCATCGAACGCTGGTTCCAGCCGTCCACCACCCGAGGAGCCGCAGGCAAGGACCAGACATCCTGCCGCAATCCACCCCCGACCCATTGCACCCCCGCGGCTCTCGAGGTGGCCATCCGGGCGTCTCGACGCAACGGTACGGCTGGACGCAACGGTCCGGAGCGACGCACGGTCGCGAGAGCGCCACGTATCGGGGACGGGTGAGGGGCCGCGCGTCGGTCACGGCGAAGCCCGTCCCGTCGCCGCCCCGAGCCCTCCCGGTGAGCCGCTTCCGGCAGGTCAATGCACGGTGCGCTTCAGCGTGCTGAGCGTGCCGTGCGTGCGCTCGGCATTCGGCAGGATGTTGCTCTCCACCCAGTTGCGCGTGTCGCCATCGAGCTCGTCGAGATCCCGACGGTAGTCGTTCAGCCCGTGGTCCTCGCCCTCCTCGAGCGCCTGGAGGGCCGTCTTCTCGCCGAGAAGGTCGCCTCCTCCCTGGACCAGCTTGGCCCAGACGCCCCAAGCCCCGGAGCTCTGGTCGGGCGTCCCGCCGAGATCGGTGATGCGGGCTCGCAGCAGCTGGATGCGCCGCTCGTGGTCCTGCTCACAGTTCTGGAGCTGGGAGCGGATCGCCGGGTCGGTGATCTTGTCGAGCGCCTGCCGGTAGGTCTCCACCGCCGAGATCTCGCCGCGGAGGAAGGAGTTCAGCTTTCCGACCACCTCTTTATTGGGAGTCGCCATGGGGTTCGTCTCCAGATGAAAGGGAGGCCAACCTGCGCACCGCGCATCCAGGGAGAAACTGTACGCCGCCAGAGGAAAGCCTGGTCGCCTGTCCTCGACACGAGGAGTCGAGGAAGCCCCCTGCGGGGACGGAGCTGCTTCCGACCGAGGTGCCCGAGGTGCCAGACACCTCGTTACAGACAGCTGGTCACAGAACGTTCACGCCAGGCGCAGATGCTGAACGCTCAGGGCCCGGCGGGCCGGGGAGGAA
>JBKPMY010000223.1:0-33479 GCA_046732375.1 Myxococcota bacterium | reverse complement strand
GGGGCTGGCCCTGCTCGATGCGAGGCTGGGGGCCTGGGGGCTCATGTCCCACGAGATGGCCTCGCGGAGCGTGGTACTGAACGTGGCCATCCTCGCGGCAGCGGGGCTGGTGCAGCTCTCGCCGTGGAAGTCGGCGTGCCTGGAGCGATGTCGCTCGATCCCGCAGCAGCTGCGGGACGGGGCGGCGGGTCCGCTGGAATCCGGGCTCCGGCACGGGCTGGCGTCGGTCTCGTCGTGCGGTGTCTTGATGCTCGTGCTGCTGGTGGTGGGGGCGATGAACTGGGCAGCGATGCTGCTGCTCACGGGTTTGCTGGTGGCAGAGCGCCTGGCACCGGCGGCGGTCTCGCCGTTACTCAGCAGGCTGACGGGGGTCGCCCTTCTGGGCTGGGCGGCCTGGTCGTCGGTGAGCGCGGTGGTGACTTGAGAGAGATGCAGGACATCGTCCGGGGCTGGTCCGAGCTGCGGACGCGAGGGCAGGACGTGGTGCTGGCCACGGTGGTCGCGGCGAGCGGCTCCACGTACCGCCGGCCTGGCGCGCGGCTGCTCCTGTCCACCGAGCGGTGGGTCGCCGGGGGCATCAGCGGTGGCTGTCTGGAGCGGGACGTTCTGGGCAAGGCGTGGTGGCGGACGCGGGAAGGTCCGGTGGTGGTGACCTACGACTCGACGTCGGCGGACGACGAGGAGACATGGACCTTCGGTCTGGGGTGCAACGGGCGTGTGGACGTGCTCCTGGAGCGTCTGTCGTCGTCGGGTGAGGCGCATCCGCTGGACTTCATTGCGCGGTGTCTCGCGACTCGGCAGGCCGGCGTGATGGCGACCGTGTTCCGCGGTGGACGGGTGGGGGAGCTGGGGCGGCGGCTGCTGCTGGATGCGGACGGGGTGCGGTCGGATCTTCCGGAGGGTCCGCTTCGGAACGGGGTGCGGGAGTCGGCGGAGGCCGTGCGGCGGGAGGGGAGGACGCGTGCCGAGCGGATCGAGGGCGCGGCGGGCGCGTGTGAGGTCTTGCTGGAGATGATCCGTCCGCCGCGGTCCCTGGTGGTCTTCGGATCGGGCCAGGACGCAGTCCCCCTGGTGAAGCTCGCCGCCGCCCTCGGCTTCCACCTGACGTTGGTGTCAAACACCTCCGGCGGGGCGCCGGCCGACCTTTTCCAGGAGGCGAGCACCCGAATCACTGCGAGTCCGAGCGCGGTGCGGGAGAAGTTGACTCTGGAGCCCGACGCGGCGGTGGTCATCATGACGCACAACCTCGGTCACGACCGGGGCTATCTGCGCTTCGCGCTCGAGTCAGCTTGCGAGTACGTGGGCATCCTCGGACCTCGGGCTCGAACGGAAAGACTCCTGAACGAGCTCGCCGAGGAAGGCTTCCGGCCAAGTGAAGCACGGCGTGCCGCCCTTTACAGTCCGATCGGTCTGCATCTCGGGGCGGAACAGCCGGAGGAGATTGCGCTCTCGGTCTTGGCCGAGGTCGTGGCCAAGTTCAGTGGAGCGGACGCCAAGAGCCTGCGGCTTCGGCCAGGCCCGATCCACCCTCGCGTGTCCTGACAGCGGTCAGGCGGAGTTGCGGAGAGGGAACTCGAGGCCAGACGATCGGGCGAAAGGCCCCTTCGGGAAAAACGACGTTGAGCTCACCACGCATCCACCGGCTCGAGGCCTGTCGAAAGGAAGCCACGAAGGTGCGGAAGCTCTCGAGATATTCCTTCAGAAGGGCGGGGATGCTCGTGTGACACGGTGGACGGCTGGAGCGCTCCTTCTGCCACGCCTTGCGATGCGGATTCTGCTTGAGGACGCCCCCTCGTCCGAGAAACGCTCGGTGCAGTCTCGACGCTTCAGTCTCGATGGCCTGCATCGCGTCGTGGAGAAAGCGCCGCAACGCCTCACGGCTCTGGAGGGTCTGCAGTGGAAGAGGCGTGAGCGTGAGGCTCTCCGGCTCGACCCACTTCACATCGAACCTCCCGGGGCTCGTGCCCGCTCGATGCGCCTTCGCCTTTCGGGTCCAGTTGAACCACCGGAATCGACGAGAGGCCCCATCGAGCATCATCGAGAGAGAGCTGAGGCCTGGCCACTCGGCGCAGGTTCGGACCAGTCCTTCCTTCGGACCGTGGGCGAGCACGTAGCGCACGCGGCCGAGCAGAGCGATCTCGTCCAGGACAGGCTCAGCCGAGTAGCGCCTTTCCCAGAAGCGGCCCTTCCAGCGGACGAGGTTTCCCACCTTCTTCGAGACGTTGGTCAACAGGTGCTGCATGAACCTCGGCAGATTCCCTCGGGGGGCTCTGACGAGGAGGTGCACGTGGTTCGAGGCGAACACGAACCCGAAGATCTCCACACCGTTCATTCGTGCCGCCCGCGCCAGTACACCACCCAGGACCTCGTTCGTCTCGGATGACGGACGCATCAGTAGCCGTCGCTGGAAGCACCGGACCGTGACGAAATAGATCTTGAGTGGTTCGAACATTCTAAGTGGCCAGCCCATGGACTCCCCCTTGTCGAGGCGAGTCCCGAGCACGAACTGGGCCCGTCGAACGTGTTTGACACCACCCCCCGGGACACCACCCCCCGGGGCCGTCGAACGTGTTTGATACCACCCCCCGGACACCACCCCCCGGGGCCGTCGAACGTGTTTGACACCACCCCCCGGACACCACCCCCGGACACCACCCCCCGGGCGACACCACCCCGGCGGTCAGCGCGCAGCGGCCTTCAGGGCGCCGCCGATTTCATCGTAGAGGTGGATGGCACTCTTCACGGCCTTGTCCCAGTCGCCAAGATGCAGGCTCTCGTTCTCCGAGTGGGCGTTGGTGTACGGGTCCTCCACGCCGATCAGCAGCGCCGGAACCCCACCGAGCTCGCGGGCGAACGGCTCGACGAACGGAATGCTCCCGCCGCATCCGATGGTGACCGGATCCGCGCCGTAGCCCTTCTTCAGCGCGCGAAACGCCGCGTGGAACGCGGGGTGGTCCGAGTCGGTGTACCACCAGCCAGCCGCGTCCTCCGCGTGCACCTCCACCTCGAGCCCCCACGGCGTCGCCTTCTTGAGCGCCTCGACGACTCGCTTCTGGACGTCCTTGGGATCGAGATTCGGAACCAGGCGCACCCCCAGCCGCGCCCAGGCCGAGTCACAGATGATGTTCCGCGCGTCCTTGCGGCTGCTGGCCTGGAAGGCGTTCACCGCGATCGAGGGCTGCCGCCAGTTCATCTCCCAGGGATGCGTCCCCTTCCCGAGCATCTCCACCCCGGGCCGCAATCCCGCCTGCTTGCGGAAGTGGGCTTCGTCGCCCGGGAGCGCAGCGATGCTCTTCCGCTCGCTCTCGGTCAGTGGCTTCACCTGCTCCTTGATCCCGGGGATGGCGATGGACCCGTCCGGGTGGGTCAACGACGCGAGCATCCGGCACAGGCCCATCACCGGGTCTGGCACCGGACCGCCCCACATGCCCGAATGGACGCTCTGCTTGAGCGCCCGAACCTCCACGCTGAACACCGCGATGCCGCGCAGGGCAGTGGTGATGGACGGAAGCCCCGTCTCGAAGTTGCTCGTGTCGGTGAGGACGATCGCGTCGGCCTGGAGCAGCTTCGCGTGCTTCTTCAGGAACTCGGTGAGGTGGCTCGACCCGACCTCCTCCTCCCCTTCCACGACGATCTTCACGTTCAGCGGGAGGCCACCGGCACCCTGGCGCCAGGACTCGACTGCCGACGTGTGAACGACGATGCCCGCCTTGTCGTCCGCGGCACCTCGCCCGTAGAGGCGGGGACTGTCGTCCGGCGGGCCCTTGCGCTCGACCGGCTCGAAGGGGGCGCTCGCCCAGGCCTCCTCGTCGCCGGCCGGCTGGACGTCGTGATGGGCATAGAGCAGCAGGGTCGGCTTGCCGGGCGACTCGAGGATCTCCCCGTAGACGTAGGGGTGCGCCCCCTCCACCTCGAGCAGCTGGACCTTCGAGAACCCTCGTTCACGGAGGAGGCTCGCGGTCGCCTCGGCGCTTGCCCGGACCTTCGACGGGTCGAACCCCGGGAACGACACGGAGGGGATGCGAACCAGCTTCTTGAGGTCTTCCAGGTACGAGGCGCGGTGGGCGGCGAAGTGCTTCAGAGCTCGGTCGGTGGCCATGGCGGCTCCTTACCATTGCTCAGACCCCCGGGCCTGCACTGGAGTGTCGGTTGGCAACAGGAGGAGGGCCAATGCCGGACTACGAGAAGCTGGGGGTCTTCTACCTGGGGCGGCGCTGGGACGCGAAGACCCGGAAGACCCTTCCCGAGCTCCTGCTCTACGACTCGAAAGACCTGACGACCCACGGGGTCTGCGTCGGGATGACGGGGAGCGGCAAGACCGGGCTCTGCATCGGGCTGCTCGAGGAGGCTGCCATCGACGGCATCCCCGCCCTCGCTATCGACCCCAAGGGCGACCTGGCAAACCTGGCCCTTACCTTCCCCTCGCTCGCTCCCGCCGACTTCCTGCCGTGGATGGACTCCGATGAGGCCAAGCGCCAGGGCCTGACCCGCGAGCAGCTGGCAGAGAAGACCGCGGCGAGCTGGAAGAAGGGACTCGAGGACTGGGACCAGGACGGCAGCCGCATCGCGCGGTTCCGCGAGGCCTGCGAGGTCGCGATCTACACACCGGCGAGCAAGGCCGGCCGGCCGCTGGCCCTGCTCCGGGCGTTCACCGCGCCCCCGCAGGCCGTCGTGGACGACGAGGAGGCCCTGCGAGCCCGCGTCCAGGGCGCCGTCTCCGGGCTCCTCGCCCTGGCTGGAATCGAGTCGGACCCGATGCAGGGCCGCGAGCACATCCTGCTCGCACAGCTGGTGCAGCGTGCCTGGAGCGCGGGTCAGGACCTCGATCTTGCCGGGCTCATCCAGGGCGTGCAGCGACCAGGGTTCGACAAGGTGGGAGTGCTGGACCTCGAGTCCTTCTACCCGGCGAAGGAACGCGCCGGCCTCGCGCTGGCGCTGAACAACGTGCTCGCCTCACCCGGTGCCGCGGCCTGGGCGGAGGGCGAACCGCTCGACGTTCAGAAGCTCCTCTGGACGCCGGCGGGCAAGCCGCGCATCGCCGTGCTGTCGATCGCGCACCTCTCGGATGCTCAGCGGATGTTCTTCGTCACGACGCTGCTCAGCGAGGTGCTGGCCTGGATGCGCACGCAGTCGGGGACGGGCTCGCTCCGCGCGTTGGTCTACATGGATGAGATCTTCGGGTACTTCCCGCCGACCGCTGCGCCCCCCTCGAAGCTGCCGATGCTCACCCTGCTCAAGCAGGCACGCGCGTTCGGCGTGGGCGTGCTCCTCGCGACCCAGAACCCGGTGGACCTGGACTACAAGGGGCTGGCCAACGCCGGTACCTGGTTCATCGGCCGTCTGCAGACCGAGCGCGACAAGCTCAGGGTGCTCGACGGGCTGCAGGGAGCGATGGATGCCGCGAGTCACGCGTTCGACCGGCAGGAGATGGACAGGCTGCTCTCCGGGCTCGGGTCACGGGTGTTCCTCCTGAACGACGTGCACGAGGATGCTCCGGAGCTGTTCCAGACCCGCTGGACGCTGTCCTATCTGCGGGGACCGCTGGACAAGGAGCAAATCAAGCTGCTCTCGGCAGGCCAGCCCGGCGGGGGCACGGCGGCGGAGAAAGCAGCGGCCCCCGCGAGGCCCGCACCCGCATCGACGGGAGGCGGACGCCGGCCCGTCCTCCCGGCCGGCACCTCGGAGGCTTTTCTTCCGGCGACGCCCGGCTCGGGACCGCTGAGCTACCGCCCTGCCATCCTGGGGCAGGCGCGGCTGCACTACGTGGACAAGAAGGCGGCGGTCGATGCCTGGCAGTCCGTGGCGCTGCTCGCTCCGGTGGACGGGACCTCGGTCGAATGGGACGAGGCGACCGAACTTCCGGGCGACGCGGGCACCCGTCTCGGCAACGCTCCCGCGGAGGGGGCCACGTTCGAGGAGCCGCCGGCAGCAGTGACCAACGCCGGCGCGTGGGCGGAGTGGAAGAAATCGCTCGCGGCGGCGCTGTACCAGTCTCGTCCCCTGAAGCTCTTCCGGTGTGACGCGCTCGACGAGGTCTCGACGCCGGGCGAGTCGCTCTCCGAGTTCAAGGCACGGCTCGCGCACTCGGGTCGCGAGCAGCGCGACGCCGACGTCGAGGCGCTCCGGAAAAAGTGGGCGCCGAAGCTTCAGACCCTTCAGAACGCGGTGCGGCGAGCGCAGAAGACACTGGCCGATCAGCAAAGCCAGGCGTCAGGCCAGACACTCGATACGATGGTCACCGTCGGAACCACGATCCTCGGCGCATTCCTCGGGCGAAAGACGCTCAGCGTGACGAACCTCAACCGCGCACGCACGGCGCTGCGGAGCGGGAGCCGCACGGTGAAGGAGCGCCAGGACGTCGGCAGTTCGGAGCAGCAGCTCGAGGCGGCGAGGAAGCAGCTGGCCGATGCGGAGGCTGAGTTCCAGGAGGAGACGGAAAAGCTCCAGGCAGCGGTCGCACCGGACACCCTCTCCGTGGCCGAGTTCACGGTGCCCGCACGAAAGTCCGACATCGCCGTTGGAAATCTGCTCCTCGCCTGGACCCCCTGGCGCACAGGATCGGACGGGGTTCCGGCCCCAGCCTCCGCCTTGGACTAGGAGCGAGCGCGCGTCCGGCGCCAGGCGGGCCGAGAAGGTGTCAAACACCTTCGACGACGGATCGGGATGGATCGTCAGGCCGGAAAGTCCGCGAAAGGACTGGCCAATCGGAGGGGTCTCAATCGGCGGTGTCAAACACCTTCCCTTCTACGGAACACCTTACTCAACCGCCTTCGCGCGACCTCGGCGTTCACCGAACGATGCCTCAACCCTCCGCGTCCCAGATTCCGAGCACCACGGGGAGGCCCCCGTTGACCAGCCGGTAGACCCGGTGTGGCGCGCTTCCAGCTGCGCGCGCGAGCCGGGCCTCGTCGTCCACCAGGAGCACCTTGCGCCAGCCCGGAAACGCACGCGCGAGGGTCCGCTTGAGAGCCGCATCGAACGCGTCCAGTCCGTCACGCGCGCCCACCCGAACGCCATAGGGAAGGTTTCCCACCACCAGCCCCGGAACCGAGGTTCCCGCGACCGCGGCAGCCACATCCACCCTTTCGAGCTGAATATCGGTGAGCACGCCCGCACGACGCGCATTTCGCCGAGCCGTTCCGAGCGCACCCGCATTCAGGTCGCTCCCCAGGATCGGCGCAGGGGGCCTTGCCCGCACCCGCGACCGTAACCGATCGCGGCGCCCGCTCCAGTCGACGCGCGCGGCCAGCGGCCAGTGCTCGGCGGCGAACGTACGGCCCAGTCCTGGAGCCACCGATCGGGCCATCAGTGCGGCCTCAATGATCAGCGTTCCCGACCCGCAGACCAGATCCCGTAGCGGTCGATCCGGATCGTACCCCGCGAGCGAGAGCACGCCGGCAGCCAGCGTTTCGCGCAGCGGCGCCCGGGAAATCTCCTGCCGCCAGCCACGCTTGTAGAGAGGCTCGCCTCCCACGTCAGCCGATAGCGAAGCTCTTCCTTCGCCGACCCGAAGCAGCAGACGCGGCATCGCCTCACCCCGCTCCCCGCCACGGGCCAGCTGTACCGGACGACGCCACCACCGCTCGAGAAGCTCGGTGAGGCGCCGGGGTGCCGGCGCATTTGGGATCCGCACGGACGTGTCCAGAACGACCGCCGCACCCGGAGTCGCGACGCCGTCGAGGCGCGTCGATCGGAGGGCCGCCTCCACCTCCGACCATCGCCGGACCGGCAACTCGCCGAGGCGCAGCAGCACGCGCTCGGCAACCCGAAGAACGAGCGCTGCCTCGGCGTGCAGACCGGTGGGACCCTCCACCTCCACGCCTTCGGCGACGGGCATGACGAGACCCAGCTGGCGCGCATCAGCCTCCAGAACCGGTTCGAGTCCCGGGAGGCATTGGAGGAACACCCGTTCGCGCTCAGCCAGCTGGCCCATCCCCGATCGCTCCGTTATGCCAGCATCCACCCGTGCCGCCCGAACGCTACAAGCCAAAGACCTTCGAGATCGTGGTCACCGAGGTGATCCAGGAGACCCCGGACACGGTCACGCTTGTCCTCGATGCCCCGACGATCCCTCCGTACCGTGCCGGTCAGTTCCTGACGATCGACCCTCACGTCTTCCCGGTGATCGCCGGTCAGGTGGCATACGTCGAGCATCTCAAGGGCGGAAAGAAAGAGCTCGTCCGGGCGTACTCGATGGCTTCCGCGCCTTACGAGCCGCTGGCCATTACCATCAAAGAGGAGCCGTACCGCCCCGGCGACCTGCACGCCCCTCTGCTCTCACCGCTGCTCGTCTACGGGATACCGGTCGGAACGCGATTTCCGGTGGTCGGCTTCACGGGCCCGTACACCCTTCCGCCGGACATCGAACAGCGTACGGACCATGTCGTGCACCTGGTCGCGGGCTCCGGCGTGGTTCCCAACTACAGCATCGTGAAGGACGCGCTCCGGAATTACCCGAAGCTCCGCCACACCTTCATCGATACCAACAAGACCTGGAACGACATCATCTTCCGGGAGGGCCTGGCGCGCCTCGCCGTCGAGTACCCGGACCACTTCCGACTTGTGCACACGCTCACGCGCCACGTCGATATCTCCGATTTGCCGCCCGGCGTCCGTCAGGGGCGGGTCGTCCCGGAGCTTCTCCGTGAGCTGGTCCCGGACTCCGGGACCGCCTTCGCTTATCTCTGCGGTCCCGCCATCGCCTCCTGGGACCGGAAGAAGGCAATGGAGGAGGGGACCGCGCCAACTCCTCGATTCCTCGAATCTACCATTGCCAACCTCCAGGCAGTGGGCTTCACCCCCGCTCGAATCAAGCGCGAGGCCTACGGGTAAGCAGCCCGGAACTCCTGCCCAGGAAATGTCCGGGGAGGTGTCTCCGGGGAGGTCTCAGACACCTTCGACGGCCTCCGAAACCCCTGGAGCGCTCGGGAAGCCCGTCGACGAGCACGTCGATCATCCGGTGCCCGACCGCGCGGACGCCTTCCCAGTCCCGCGGGTCCAGCGTCGGTCCATCCTCGCTCATGTCGTCTCCAGCGCCCGCACCAGCGCCGGCCGAACGCCGGTCTCCGCGAGCACGGCCTCGAGTCGCTGCCGCGCCTGCCGCCACTCCCGCCGGATTTTCCGCCCCAGGATCAGCTCGTTCTTCATCGAGTGCTCCCAGCCGGTCAGCTCGGTCACCGTCACCGAGTACCCATGCGCCTCGAGCACCAGCGCCCGGATGACGTTCGTCAGGTGCGAGCCGAACTCGCGTCGGTGCCAGGGATGCTCGGACAGCGCCGCCAGCGCCGGCGAGGCAGGTGGTCGCTCCCGTAGCTGCCGCGCCACCTCCGCCTGACAGCACGGGACCACGGCCACGTGGTCCACCCCGTGGCGGATCGCCGCCGCCAGCGCGTCGTCGCTCGCGGTGTCGCAGGCGTGGAGGGCAGTGAGCAGATTGAACCGCTCGGGCCACGGCGCCGACGCCAGCGGCGCGGTCACGAATCTCATCCGCTCGAATCCGAGCCGCGCCGCCCGCTCGGCGCTCCGCGCGCTCAGCTCCGGCTTGGCCTCGATGGAGACCAGCTCCCCCTTCTCCTGCCCCCTGAAGAACAGCTCGTAGAGGATAAAGCCCAGGTACGCGTTGCCGCTCCCGGCATCGACCACGAGCGGCCGCCCGAAGCGAGCGAACACGTCGTCGACCGCGGGGCGGAGCAATCCTATCAGGTGGTTGACCTGCTTCAGCTTCCGGAGCGCGTCGGCGTTCAGGTCCCCGTCGCGGGTGAGCAGATGAAGTTCGCGCAGCAGCTCGGGAGACTGCTCGGGGAGGAGCTCGCGCCGAACTTCCGCCGCTTTGACCTGGCGTCTCACGAGCGTGGCCGCGCCGGAACGCACCGGCGCGCCGGGGCACCCTAGACCGGAACGACCTCGACCACCTCGGGGAGCACCTCACGCAAGCGGTTCTCGATGCCCATCTTCAGGGTCATCGTGGACGAGGGGCAGCCAGAGCAGGACCCGCGCATGTGCAGGTAAACCACCCCGTTCTCGAACCGGTCGAGGGTGATGTCCCCCCCGTCCTGCATGACCGCGGGGCGAATCTCCAGATCGAGGATCTGCCGGATCCGCTCTTCCACCTCGGTCCCGCTCGCCGTCGCGCCCATCTCCTCCAGGGCGCCCGGAGCAACCACCGGCTCGTTCGCTTCCAGGTGTGCGTCCAGCGTGGCCATCACGGCGTCATTGAGGGTGTCCCACTCGCCCGCCTCGCCCTTGGTGACGGTGACGAAGTTGCTCCCCAACATCACCCCGCTCACGCCCTCGATGCCCATCAGCTTGGACGCCAGGGGAGACCGGGCGGACGCCACCTCGGGGCTGGTGAAGTTCAGCGCGCCCCGGGGGACCAGGGTCCGGTCCACCACGTACTTGAGGGTGCTCGGGTTGGGGGTCCACTCGAGCTGGATATTCACGGACATACCCGAGCTTTAAGGCGCCCGCCCCGCGACTTCAACCTAGCCGAGGGTCTGGACGGGGAACGTGACGTCGCTTCCTCCCCCCCGGGGCCCCCCTGGCCGGTGGAAGCGACGCCACGTCCCCTCGTCGCCCCCATGAACGCTCGACTGCCTGGATTTCCCTCACCCGTGCCGCCGCATCCACCGCCGGTTCCTTGCCAAAGCCCGGCTCGCGGACAGGACGCGGGGAACGCCTTCGCAAAGGAGCGTTCCGGGACGGGGTTCGTTTCTACCCTCGCCCTCGGGGGCCTCGCTGCCGCCGCCACCGTCGCCCGGCCGCAAGGCCCACGCCTGAACCGCGCGGGATTGGCGCACTGGGCCTTCAGTCCGGCCGGAACTCCCCGCGCCGCGGCCCTGGGTTCCGGCGCCACCGACGGCTCGCCCCGAAACCCACCAGCGATAGGACCACTCCGGTGACCGCCAGCGTGAGGGCTCCGGGCAGTTCCCGTGCCCGGGGGCGGGTCTGCGCATCCCCGAGCAGCACCACGTCCGACCATGCCGCCGGCGGCGCTCCGCGACGAATCGCGTCCCGCTTCGCCACGGTCACCGCCTCGCCCACGCTCACCCCGCGCGCCAGTGCCCGGTACATCGTGGAGAAGAACGCCGCGGCCTCGTCATCCCGGGCCCGGTCCAGCGTCCCCACCACCGCCGAGGCTCCGGCTCCGAAGAAGGCGCGGGCGAGGCTCATCACTCCCTCGCCCCGGAAGACAGGCCCGGCGGAGGTCTCGCAGCCGGCGAGGACCACCGTTCTTCCGCCGAGCTGCAGCCGGCCAATCTCCTGCGGCTCGAGCCTTCCGTCCTCGGCCGCGCTTCCTGGTGCAAGCACCACCGCGGCATGCTCGGGGTCGAGCTCGTCCACGACGGCGTGGGTGGCGAGATGGAGAAGTGACACTCCCTCGAGGGACGCCAGCTTGAGGAAGGTCTCCGAGGCCGGCGCCCCGGCCCGCATCTCGCTTCCGGAGGGGAACGCAGCGAGCGCCACCTCCGCCTCGCGGCGGGCGTGGACCAGCGCTCCGAACGTCCCGCTCGCGTCGCGCAGGATGGCCTGGGCGGCGGAACCGGACGAGGGATCGGCGAGCACCAGGAGCTTCCCCGGCGGAAGGGGCGGCGCCGCGCGAAGCCGGACCCAGAGGGAGGCCGAGGGCGAGATGGACACCGAGAACCGCTCGGCCAGGTAAGGCTCGCCTGGACCGCGGGAGAGCGCGTCGAACGGAAGCCGGTGCAGCGCTCCGTCGGGCACGATCACCAGCCGCTCGATGCCGTGTGGCAGCGACGCCAGCGCCGCGGCCAGGAGCTCCCGGTGAAGCCTCGCTCCGGCGGCACGGTCCGAGCCATCGCGGCGCTCGAGCAGCCCGGTCCAGGCGCGGATCTGCGGGTCCAGCACGTCCGCGTTCGGGATGGCGAACGACTCCACCCGCGACCGGGTCACCACCGTGACCCACGAGCTCCCCTCGCGATACGGAGCATCCATCGTCGGTTCGGGCCGCCAGATCTGGTACGAGAGGAGCGCCTCTGTCGGGCCGAGCCGTGCCTGGACCTGGCCCAGCGTCGGAGGCCGCACCGCCACCGGCTCGTCGGTACGCTCTCCGGAGAGCAGCGTCTCCATCAGCCCCCGGGCCCGCAGCCGCTCCATCACCTGGAACGCCTCGTCCAGCGCGCCGGTGTCCCCGGCCGGGCGGTACCGGGCGAGTGCGCCGGCGAGAGACTGGTAGGCGAAGGACAGCGACTGCGCGTACCGCACGCGCAGGGGCATGGCACGCTGCTGCTCGCGCAGCCGCTCGGCACGGTCCAGCGCGGCGAGCCCGTCGGCGCGAGCGAGGGAGAATTCTCCCATCCGGAAGCGGATCCGCGAACGAAGCACCAGCGCCCGGACCTTCTCGAAGTCGGTTCCGGTGAAGGCTCCCGTCACCGTCTCCTCGGCCAGCGCGAGGGCTTCCTCGAGGCGCGGACGCTCCGCGGTGGCGAGCAGCTCGGAGAGCTGGAGCCTCGGGTACATCGGGTAACTGAAGGACGTGCGCGACAGGTGCTCGCCCAGCGCCGAGCGCAGAAGCGCGAACGACTCCGGCGTGGACCCGAGCAGCAGCGCCAGCTGGACTCGCGAAGCGAGGTAGCCGAGCTCCACGTACGCCAGGGGGCGGCCCGCCTTCTCCTGTGCGGCGATCGCCTCGCGGAGAAGGCGCTCGGCGGTGGCGGGGCTCTCGAGCCGCTGCATCGCCAGGTGCACCGTTGCTGCGCCGAGGCCTCCTAGGGCGAGCGGACGGCGAGGATCGTCCGGGTCAAGCATTCCGAGCAGCTCGACGTAGAGCGCGCGCATCCGCCGGTAGTCCCCCAGCAGCGACATGAGATGTGCTCGGGCCTGCAGGCTCTCGGACTGGATCCACAGCGATTGCGGTGGACCGAGCGTCAGGAGTCGCCGCTCGGCGCTCTCGGCACCATCCATGTCGTCCATGGTGAAGGTGATCTTCATCGTCCAGATCTCGGCCACCTGCTGGAGATCAACCCGCCCCGAGGAGCGCGCCAGCTCCCGCGTCCGGCGGAGGAGCTCCAGCGCCTGCTCGTCGCAGAGTCCGTTGCCGAGACACGTCGCGGAGAGAAGCGAGGTGGACGCGTAGATTTCTCCGGCGACGTCGTGCTCGCGGGCGAATCCCTCGATGGCCACGCGCCATTCCCGCGGATCGACCCGCTGCCCCACCAGGCTCCGGATGACTCCCGCGTACAGGTGCGGCCGCGGATTCGGAGGATCGAGCCGCATCCGGACGTCCAGGAAGCGAAGGGCCTCCTCCTGTCCCTCTCCCATGTGGGCCAGCAGGCAGATGTATCCCTTCAGGGAACGCGGCTCGGACTGAACCTGCGCCTTGCAGTCGGCGAGCGCCGGGGTCCCGGCCAGCGCCTGCGACGGGCCTGCAAGACCGACGAGGAGCAAGAGCCCCCACCGTCCAAAAGCCCGGACGATCGCTGGCAAAAATCGCTCACCCATCGCGGCAACGGAGGTTACCCGAATCGGAATCCTGTGCTTACTTCGGACGAGAGGGCATGACACCCACGCGGGGGGGCGACTCGGGCTCCCTGGACCCAGACCCGGGTAGCGTCGAGCGAATCCGTCAGGTGCTGATCCGTGCAGTGGAGCGGCACTGTCCCCCTGCTTTGGCCTCTCATCGGGAGGACCTGGTCCAGATGGCGCTGGTCCGGCTCCTGGAGAACCCTGTGGCAAGTGAGGGAACCACCCCCCGGGGAGCGTCTTACCTGTGGAGAGTCGCGTACACGGTGGTCATCGACGAGATTCGCCGGTTTCGCCGGCAGCAGCGCCAGGCCGAGCAGCTGCCGGCGGGCGAACGGGCAACGCCCGGGCCAGAGGCGCGCTCGGAGCTCCTCGCCTGCCTCGAAGCGCTGCAGGACCGCCGCCGGACCGCCGTGCTCCTGCACCTCCAGGGCTTCAGGACCGGCGAGGTGGCGACCGCTCTCGGCTGGACGGAAAAGCAGGCAGAAAATCTGGTGTACCGTGGCCTGGCGGATTTACGCGCCTGCCTCGGTAGGGGGGAACGATGACCGAGCCGTCGGACGATCTCGAACAACGCTTCCGCGACGCGCTCCCGGACACGGGCGAGGGTGACTGCCCGCCGGCCGACACGTTCTGGGCCGCTGCCTCCGGCGAGCTCCCCTTCGACCAGGTGCGCGCGCTCGTGGACCACGGGGCGCGCTGCGCTCGGTGCGCCGAGGCCTGGCGCATCCTCGCCGACGTCCGCCGCGCCGCCGTGGAGTCGGCCCGGGTGGACGCCCAGCCTGCTCCACCGCGCCCGCTGGCCCCCGCGGCACCGGCCGAGGCCTGGGCTCGGAGACGCGCCCTGGTTCCGCTCGCCGGTGCCGCGCTGGCCGCAACGGTGGTGTGGGCCGTGCTCCGTCCATCGCCGCCCGGGTCTCCGGCGGTGGAGCGCGGGAATGGCGCCGCCATTTCCCTGCGCGCGGAGTCACCGCCGGTGCAGTCGGCGAACGACGCGCTGCTGCGCTGGTCCGAGGTCCCCGGGGCCAGCAGCTACAATGTGACCGTGCTCACCCCAGATCTGGTCGTGGTGCACCAGGCCGTGGG
The DNA here is from genome assembly GCA_046732375.1 of Myxococcota bacterium. Lineage (GTDB taxonomy): Bacteria > Myxococcota > Myxococcia > Myxococcales > Myxococcaceae > RPRB01. The sequence goes on along the minus strand of JBKPMY010000223.1, from coordinate 18,914 downwards.
GGTGTCCGCACGGGAGCTCCGCCTGCCTGAGGGCGTGCGCCAGCGTGCGGGGGGCGGCCTCCTCTGGAACGTGGACGCGGTCCTGCCGGACGGACGCACCGTGCCCTCGCCCACCTTCGAGCTGCAGCTGAAGGAGCGCTAGAGGAGATCGCAGGGCGTCCCGAGCGGCTGGCCGGTGTAGACGCCCAGGTCGGCGTAGATGAGCGCGACGTTGTCCTCGACGGGGAGGCTCTTGAGCTGCTGGCGCTTTCCCTTCTGCACCCAGGCGCTCTCCTTCTTGTCGAGCACGAGGCGGAGCTCCCCGGTCTTGGTGGAGAAGATGTCGCCCTCGGAGTCGCTCACCACGTTGACCATCTTCAGGGGCTTCATCGAGCCGCGCAGCCCGGAGTAGAGCCGGAACTCCATGCTCCCCTCGTCGCGTCGGCGATCGACGTAGTAGTAGGTGCCCGCATCGTCGCGGGCGAGCGCGTAGGCGCGGTACTTCCAGCGCGGGGGATGAAACTTTGCCGCGCCGACCACGGATGTCACCTTGCCCTGCTCGACAGGCTTGAACTCCGTGGTCCTCTCGCCGCACCACAGCTTGTAGGTGCCGTCGTGCATTCCGAAGCTGGCGCCGCTCCGGCCGCGTACCCGGGGCTCCCAGAAGCTCCGGTCGAAGGACTCGGTCCCGCTCGACCCGCCCCCGAACACCCGCTGCTGGTAGAAGTCCTTGCCGTCCTGCGACCAGTACAGGTGGTCCCAGATGCTGTCACCGAAGGGAACGACGGCGATGTAGTGACCTTGCCTGTCCTCGACCACCACCAGCTTCTCGCGCACCGCCGAGATGTCGATGGGCTCGGCGGCCGGCTCGGCCGAGAGAGTCAGACGGAGCAGCAGGACGAGGGAAGCCGCTGGCGGAAGTGTCACGGTCGGCGGCCGAGTATAGTCCAGCCCTGCCGATGGACGCTGGCCGCGACGTGCTCGACGTGGGTGCCGTGCTGGGCGAGACCTATCGCATCCAGGGCCTCATCGGTCGCGGCGGCATGGGCGCGGTGTGGGCGGCCGAGCACCTGAGATTGCCCGGCAAGCACGTCGCGGTGAAGGTGCTGCTCGACGCCGCGGGCGGCGGCGAGGAGATGCTGCAGCGTTTCCGGCGCGAGGCCGAGATCGCCTCCCGGCTCGGGCACCCGAACATCGTCGAGGTGCTCGACTTCAACACCCTCCCCACAGGTCAGCCCTACATCGTCCTCGAGTACCTCCAGGGTGAGACCCTCGCGGGCCGGCTCGCCTCCGGGCGCCTGCAACTCGATGAGGCGCTGGCGATCACCCGGCAGATCGGCTCGGCGCTCCAGGCCGCTCACCGCGCCGGCGTCGTCCACCGCGACCTCAAGCCGGACAACGTCTTCCTCTGCACGCCGGAGGAGGACATGCCGACGAAGGTGAAGGTCCTGGACTTCGGCATCTCGAAGATTCGCGGGAGCCAGTCGCTCCGAACGCAGGACGCGATCCTCATGGGGACTCCGCAGTACATGTCTCCCGAGCAGGCCACCGGGAAGAACACCGCGGTGGACGCCCGCACCGACGTGTTCGCGGTCGGGGCGATCGTCTACGAGATGCTCGGAGGCCAGCCCGCGTTCGCCGGTGGCTCGCTGGCCGAGGTGGTGTACCGGGTCGTGCACGGAGAGCCCACGGCGCTGCGGGAGCTGGCTCCCGCGCTGCCGGAGAACGTGTTGAACGCGGTGGAGCGCGCGCTCCAGAAAGATCCCGCTGCACGGCCGCAGGACATCGGCGCCTTCATCCTCGAGCTCACCGGGCGGCCGCTGTCCACCTTCAACACCGGCCAGCCTCGCGGAGTGGACACGGGAGTCGGCCCGCTCGAGCCGACGCATACCCCGCACCCCACAGGGCCCACGACGTCCTGGCCGAAGACGCGCGCCTCCTCCCGGGAGCCGGTCCGCTCCGGCGCGGTGACCGTCCCGCCGGAGATGCCCGAGCCAGCTCCTCGCCGCATGTGGCCCTTCCTGGTCGTGCTGGCGCTCGTGGGCGTGGCCCTCGGCGGCGGCGGCGTCCTCTGGGCGTCCCGCCGGCCTGCACCCGCGCCGCCGACGAAGACCGCGACCATCGGACCCCTCGAGCCGATGAAGCGTCTCGAGCCTCCACCCCCGCCCGCGGCGACTCCCGCACCGCCTCCGGTCACCCCGCCGCCGACCGCCAACGAGGCGAGCCCGGTGAAGGAGCCCCCCAGCGCCGCGAGCGCGACGGCGCTTCGGGAGAAGCCACCGCCGGGTCGCAAGCACCGCGCTCGCCCGGAGCCGGCGAAGGCGAGCGAGCCGCACACCGTCGCCTCGGCCGAGCCGGCGAAGGCGGTGGAGGCCGAGGCGCCTGCAACTCCCGCCGACGGCATCAAGCCCGAGGCGCGCAAGCTGCTCGAACAGGCCGAGGACGCGCTCGCAAAGAACAAGCCCCTCGACGCGTCACGGCTGGTGGACCAAAGCTTCTACATCCAGAAGTCCGCGCTCGGGTACGCCATCCAGGCTCGCGCCGCATGTCTGCGCCACGACGTCGGCGGTGCGCGCGCGGCGTTCCGCAACGTGAGCGACCCGCAGCTCAAGCAGGTCGTCCTGCGCGCCTGCGTGCGCCAGGGCGTCTGGCTCTTTTGAGCCTGGACGTGCGGCGCCGTTGCGTCGCTCCACGAGCCTCCCTCTGGTGCGGGGGGCTGAGCAGGCCGAGCGCGGCTCACCCCGGACGGCGCGCGACGAGGGAGTAAACCATCGGCAGGTTCCGGCCGAAGCGCCGCATGCGGAACCGGCCCGGGGCGACCGCTTCCATGTCCGGGAAGATGTCGTAGGGGGACCAGTCGAACTCGGCGAGTCGCTCCAGTACGAGGCCCTGGGTGAGGAGCGCCGTGATCACGCTCCCGATCCCATGATTGAAGCCCACGTCCCGGAGCTGGATGGGCGCCGAGGGATCGGCATAGGTGCCGCTCTCCTCGCTGACGATGGGCTCGCCTGGCGCGTCGTACGGGTGGACGACGTGCTCGAAGGCGTCGTCCCAGATCCAGACCGCCGGATGGAACTCGACCAGGTGGAAGTACCCGCCCGGAGCCAGGCACGCGGCAACGGCGCGGGCCCAGGGCTCGAGCCGTGGAAGCCAGCCCACGACGCCGTAGGAGGTGAAGACGACGTCAAAGCGCTCGTGCTCGAGGAGCACGGGAGCGTCGTAGACGTTGCCCTCCACGAAACGGGCGGGGATGGCGAGCTCCGCCGCGAGCGCGCGGGCCTCGGAGATGGCCACATCGGACAGATCGAGCCCGGTCACCCGGGCACCGAGCCGCGCCCAGCTCAGCGTGTCCTGGCCAAAGTGGCACTGGAGATGGAGCAGGGAGCGGCCGCGGACGTCTCCGACCTGTTCGAGCTCGATCGGGTTCAGCGAGCTCCTCCCCGCCTTGAACGCGGCGAGGTCATAGAGGCGCGACCGGAGGTGCACTGGCGTGCGCGCGTTCCAGGAGGCGCGGTTGAGCGCGAACCACTCGGACTCGGACATGACCGGGACGACGTACCACGCGGCCCGCCCCGGCGAGCGCGAGAGACCCTCCGGGCGGATGCTGCTGCGGAGGGTCGTGGTGCAGGAATGTCGGGTGCGGAGGTGTCAAACACCTTCGACGCGCCTGGCATTCGACGGCATCGACGGGAGCCGGGGCGACCGGCCGAACCTGTCCCCGTGGGCGCCCCGGCCCGCGTGTCCGTGCCGAAGGTGTCAAACACCTTCGACGCCCCGCCCTTCGACGCCTCGACCCCGCCTGAGGTCTCAAACACCCTCCGCGCCTTGGGAAATGTGCCGCCTCCCGCTCCCCGGGCGCGTGTCCGTGGGACGAAGGTGTCAAACACCTTCCAAGCCTGCCGTTGCGCGAGCACCGGCCCCGCCTGCATCCTCTTCTCGCATGCGGTACCCCGCCCGGCTCGCCCACCTCGCCACCCGCGCGATCGTCGTCGCGAAGCTCGCCCCCACGTTCGCCGATGCGCACCAGCTGGAGCATGAGGAGGCGGCGGGACGCCTCAACACAGCGCTGTCAGGCCCGCTGCTCGAAGACCTCCTCGCCGCCACCTGGCAGGCGCTCCTCGGAGCAACCAAGAAGCTGGACGAGGAGGGCCTCCTCGAGAAGGTCGCCAAGAGCCTCCGCGACCGTCCCCTCCGCCCGGGCCGGTCCACCTCGGTGACTCCGGACCTGAGCGCCTTCCTCCTCCTCGCCGACCTCGCCGCGGGCACGGCGAGCGACGCCGCGGGCCGGGTGATGGAGACCGATGCCGGCAAGGCCCGCGCCCGGGCGGGACTCGCCGCCGCGGGGCAGCTCCTGGCCCGGGAGCTCACTCGCTGAGCCGCCCCGCGAGCGCGACACCGGGCTGCCACATGCACCGACCCGCCCCCTCGAGGGTGGCAGCCATACCGGGTGTATCGTTATCTCGCCCCATCGTGGCGGGGCAGCTCGAACCGATGTCGCAGTCGCTCCCGACGCAGCTCAAGGTCCTCCACGCCATCTCCGACGTGCCGGAGACAGCATGGAACGCGCTGATCGACGACGACGCCGTCCCCTTCCTCGAATGGCGGTGGCTGGAGGCCCTGGAGACGAGCGGGAGCGTGGCCGAGGCGTCCGGCTGGGAACCGCGCCACCTCACCCTCTGGCGCGGGCACCGGCTCGTTGCCGCGGCACCCGCCTACCGCAAGAGCGACAGCAGCGGCGAGTTCGTCTTCGACTTCTCCTGGGCCACCGCGTCCGAACGGGCCGGCGTGCCGTACTACCCGAAGCTGGTGCTCGCCGCGCCGCTGACCCCCGCGACCGGCCGGCGCTTTCTCGTGGCGCCGGGCGAGGATCGAGCCAGCCGCACCCTCGAGCTGGCCCGGGGTGCCCTGGAGCTCGCCCGCGAGGAGCGGCTCTCCAGCGTCCACGTCCTCTTCCCCACCGAGAGCGAGGCCATGGCCCTGGAGCCGCTGGGCTTCGCGGTGCGCCACGGCGTGCAGTACCACTTCCTCAACGAGGGCTACCGCACCCCCGACGACGTCCTCCTGCGCTTCAACAGCAAGCGGCGGAACCAGCTGAGGCGCGAGCGGCGTGCTCCGGCGGAGCAGGGACTCACCCTCCGCGTGCTCCGTGGCGACGCCCTGGCCGAAGCCGATCCCAGGGAAGCCTTCCGCCTCTATGCCAGCACCGTCGACAAGTTCGCCTGGGGACGGCGGTACCTGAACCCGCGGTTCTTCGCCCGGGTGCTCGAGCACTTCCGGCACCGGGTGGAGCTCGTCCAGGCCTCCTCGGGAGACCGGGTGGTCGCCGGAGCCTTCAACCTTGCCAGCGACCGCGTCCTGTACGGGCGGTACTGGGGCTGCTTCGAGGAGCACCCCTTCCTTCACTTCAACGTCTGTCTCTACGCCGGCATGGACGAGGTGGTCCGGCGGGGCCTCGCCCGCTTCGAGCCGGGCGCGGGAGGCGAGCACAAGCTGGTGCGCGGCTTCACTCCCAGCCTCACCTACAGTGCCCACGCCCTGTTCCACCGGGGGCTGGACCGGGCGGTGCGAGAATTCCTGGCCCATGAGCGGGCCGCCATCCAGACCGGGCTGCCGGCGTGGCGGGCGGAGACCGGTTTCAAGGACTAGAAGGTAGGCCGATGCCCGAGCGCGTGGATCCGGACAGCGGAGTCGAAACCGAGAGCAAGAGCGAGCGGAAGCTCAAGCGGCCGCAGCTCTACAAGGTTCTCTTCCACAACGACAACTACACGACCCGCGACTTCGTGGTGGCGGTGCTCCGAGAGGTGTTCCACAAATCGGAGTCCGACGCGGTCTCCATCATGCTCCACGTTCACAACACGGGCATCGGTGTGGCAGGTGTTTATACGTATGACGTGGCTCGTACGAAGATAGAGGTGGTGGAGGCGCTGGCGCGGGAGCACGAGTTCCCGCTTCGCCTGACGATGGAACCGGAGGAGATCTAGACCCGTGGCAACACCCCTCATCGCCAAGGAGCTTCAGGCTAGCTTCCGGCAGGCCATCGCCGACGCAAAGTCGATGCGCCACGAGTACCTGACCCTCGAGCACCTCCTCCTGGCGCTCACCCGCGAGCCCAAGACCCAGAAGATCCTCGTCGCCTGTGGAGCGAACGTGAAGCGGCTCCGGCAGCGGCTGGAGAAGTTCCTGGCCGAGACGGTGGAACGGCTCCCGGACAGCGTGAGCGCCGAGCCGCAGCAGACCATCGGCATCGAGCGCGTCCTGCAGCGGGCCGCCATCCACGCCCTCTCCGCCGAACAGAAGGTCATCGAGGGTGGGGACGTCCTGGTGGCGATGTTCCGGGAGGACGAGAGCCACGCCCTGTTCCTGCTCCAGCAGGAGGGCATCACCCGCCTCGACCTCCTCAATTACCTTTCCCATGGCATCTCCAAGGGGTCGGAAGGCGAGGACGAGGGGGAGAGCTCCGGCGGCCTGGGCGACGAGGAGGGCGGGACCCAGAAGGACCCGCTCCGCGCCTACTGCGTGAACCTCTCGGTGGAAGCCGAGGAGGGGCGGATCGACCCGCTCATCGGCCGGGAGAAGGAGCTCGAGCGCACCATCCAGGTGCTCTGCCGCCGCCGGAAGAACAACCCCATCTACGTCGGCGAAACGGGCGTCGGGAAGACGGCCATCGCCGAGGGCCTCGCCCTGCGGATCCACGAGGAGAAGGTGCCCGAGCCGCTCCAGGGCGCGGTCATCTACTCGCTGGACATGGGCGCTCTGCTCGCCGGCACCAAGTTCCGCGGCCAGTTCGAGGAGCGGCTGAAGGCGGTGCTCAAGGCGCTGCAGAAGCAGCCCGGAGCCATCCTCTTCATCGACGAGATCCACACCATCGTCGGCGCCGGCGCCACGACCGGCGGCAGCATGGATGCCTCGAACCTCCTGAAGCCGGTGCTCCAGTCCGGCAAGCTGCGCTGCATCGGCAGCACGACCTACCAGGAGTACAAGGCGAGCTTCGAGCGCGACCGCGCCCTCTCCCGTCGCTTCCAGAAGATCGAGATCGGTGAGCCGACCGTCGAGGACACGGTGCTCATCCTGCAGGGACTGAAGTCCCGCTATGAGGAGCACCACGACGTCGCCTACGACGAGGACGCGATCCGCGCCGCGGCGGAGCTCTCGGCCAAGTACATCAATGACCGCTTCCTCCCGGACAAGGCGATCGACGTGGTGGACGAGACCGGCGCCGCGGACCGGCTCCGGGGCGAGAAGGACCGCACGCACCGGGTGACCGCGCATGACGTCGAGGCGGTGGTCGCCAAGATCGCAAAGATTCCGCAGAAGAGCGTCTCGCACTCCGACCGCGAGGCCCTCGCGAACCTCGAGCCGGCCCTGAAGAGCGTCATCTTCGGGCAGGACCCGGCGATCCAGGAGCTGGTCTCGGCCATCAAGCTGTCCCGGAGCGGGCTGCGTGCACCGGAGAAGCCCATCGGCAGCTTCCTCTTCAGCGGCCCCACCGGCGTGGGCAAGACGGAGCTGGCGAAGCAGATCGCCCGCGTGCTCGGAGTGGAGTTCCTTCGCTTCGACATGAGCGAGTACAGCGAGAAGCACACCGTCTCGCGGCTCATCGGCGCGCCGCCGGGATACGTGGGCTTCGACCAGGGCGGGCTCCTCACCGATGCGGTCCGGAAGCACCCCTACTCGGTGGTGGTGCTGGACGAGATCGAGAAGGCCCACCCCGACCTGTTCAACATCCTCCTCCAGGTCATGGACCACGCCACGCTCACCGACAACAACGGGCGAAAGGCGGATTTCCGGAACGTCGTGCTCATCCTCACCACCAACGCCGGCGCCCGGGAGATGAGCAGCAAGACCATCGGATTCGGCGGCGGGGACCAGGTTCTCGACACCTCGAAGGCGAAGGACGCCATCGAGCGGACCTTCACCCCGGAGTTCCGGAACCGACTCGACGGATGGATCCTCTTCTCCGGCCTCGGCCCGGAGACGATCCTCAAGGTGGTGGACAAGGAAGTTGGCCTGCTGCAGGCGCAGCTCTCGGACAAGAAGGTCACCCTGGAGCTGACGCCGGCTGCGCGCGGCTGGCTCGCCGAGAATGGCTACGACCCGGCGTTCGGTGCCCGCCCGATGGCGCGGCTGGTGGACCAGTCGCTGAAGAAGCCGCTCGCGGAGGCGCTGCTGTTCGGCTCGCTCCAGGCCGGCGGGGTCGCGAAGTTCGACGTCACCCCGGACGGGCGCGGCCTCGCGCTGCAGACCGATTCGGTGGCCCCGGCGACGGTGTAGTCGGAAAAGACTCCCCTCCGGCTCTCGGATGAATCGCGGGACTCCGTGCTCAGCGCTGGCCGGGCTTCCGGGCGGGCTCCGCGGGCACCTTCTCGGTGATGGGCTCGTCGTCCCCCTCGGCAGACCGATCGAGGGGCTCGTCCGCCTCGGGAACGGCGGCCTGAGCCGGGAGGGGCCACGCGTCCAGCACCGCGCGCCGGTCCTGCTCGAGTCCTTCCTGCCGGGGGTCGTTCTCCGAGAGCCGCATCGAGGTCACACCCTAGCGTCCACGTAGCTCCACGGCAAGCAGTCCAAGCGGAAGTTTCCGCAGCTGCGGAAATCACTGTTGGAAACTGGGGTGAGCGACACCCCCCGTGGAGAAGCCCGACCGCGCGCCGACTGCGTCGGTCGACGGTGTTCCCGTCGAAGGTGTTTGACACCTTCGGGGGCGTTGAGAGGGGCTCCCCAACCTCAAGGTGTTTGACACCTGCGAGCGGACACCTGCGAGCGCGTCGAAGGTGTTTGACACCTTCCGGGCGGCGTCAGAAGCGGCCGGCCAGCGCCAGCGTCATCCCGCCCTGAGAGTTCGGGCTCACGCCTGCCACCAGGTCGGCGTAGCGGTTCGGGTCCCTCCCGCTGAGCCATAGCCAGGTCGCCACACCCGCCGATGCAACACCCACCACCGCCGTGCCGATGGCCACATACTGCTTCACCTGCACACTGCTCTTCGCGTCCTCCGCGGCCTGCTTGCAGACAACGGCGCCGCTCGCCGTGCAGCTGTCCCACGCCGCGTTCGCCGTGGGGTTGTTGGCGATCTCCGGCGGCTTCGTCTGAGGCCCCGTGCCGGCGGCGCCCTGCAGCCACGCCTGCCGCGGCTTGAACTCGTCGTTGTACTCGCCGTTGGCAGAGACGGTCATGAAGACCGCGGTCGTCAGGCTGGCCACTGCCACGCCCGTGGCGATCCACGCCCCGACCCGCATCTTCCCGTACTTGTCCTTGTAGATCTTCGCGTAGTCCGCGGAGGGCTGCAGCTCGACCTCTTCCACGGTGGTCTGCTTCGGCTCGATGCGCACCGAGCGCGTCTGGGCGATGAATCCGTCCTTGCGCACCGTCAGCCGGTGGATGCCGCGGGACAGATCGATCGAGGCCTTCAGCGGGATGCTCCCCACCAGCGTGTCGTCGACCAGGACTTCCGCCGCCTCCTCCCGCGACTTCACCACCAGGAACCCCTGCTGCTCACGGAGCAGCGGCGCCATCAGCTCCTGCGCCAGGCCTGGGAGCTGGGTCGCCACCTGCTCGACCGTTGCCTGATTCAGGCTCTTCTGGGCGAGCACCTTCTGCGTCGGAGCATCGAGGAGGCGAATCTCCACCTGGAGCTTTCCGCCCACTCGCGTGACGCTGCCCACCACCGCGTTGGGCGCGTTCAGCGCCGCGCCGAGCTGACCCACGCTGCTCTCCGCCTTCGCGCCGGACAGCTGCCGCGTCCGCTCCAGCGCGAGCAGCTGGCGCACGTCGTCGGAGCTGAGCACCTGGAACACCTCGAGCTGGCGGAGCCCGCGAACGACGCTCCCCGTCGCCGCCTGGGCCTCGGGCAGCCCCACCCCGCGCGGCTCCAGATCCAGCACCAGAAGATTTGGGCGCTGCTCCGCGGCGAGCACCACACCGGCAGTAGTGAGCGCGAGCAGCACGACCACGCGAAGCGACGTCACGGTCATCTCCCTCGTGGAGCGCCGTCCGGCAGCGAGAGCCCGGCGCAGGCTCGACAGGCGAAACTGTACAGAACCTCCGAGCAGCACCGCCACGTTGCAGCGTGATGCTCGCCGGCAGGGTGCGGTTTGACTGGCCACCTTTCCTCACCCCATCGAGACGACGCCCGCCAAGCTCGCTGCGCTCTCCACATACCGCGGGGTCGATCCGACCACCTCGGCGGCGGCAGCTTTTCTCCGGGCGCGACGGTGGTCTGCTACCCTCGGACGGCGTCTGCTCCCCCGGGAGGATCGTTCTTGTCCGTGATGACGGTGCGCTGCAGGAGGGTGCTCCTCGCCGCGTCCTGCCTGGTGCTCCCGGCTTGCCTCGATCTCGAGCTCCCCAGCGTTCCGGCGGACGGCGGCGTCGGCCCGACGCTCACCATCCACTCCCCGCTCGAGGGACAAACCATCCCGCTCAACGCACCGGTGAGCCTCGATGCGGACTCGGTGAATGGCGTTGCGTCGGTCACCGTGACCTGCGGTGGCGCGCCCAGCACCGGCGTCTTCACCTGGAACGTCCCGCCGTACACCGGGGTGGTGGACTTCACCCGCTGCACCCTCGTGACCAGCGGTGTGGCGGACTCCGGCGTGGGACAGCTGCAGCTCACCTTCATCGGGGTGGACGCGCTGGGCCACGTCAGCACCAAGAACATCAACGTGCTGCTCGATACCACAACCGCCTCGCTCTCGGCGGTGCTCCCCGAGCGAGTGGCGCCGCTCTCCCGGCTCGACCTCACGGTGGGCAGCGACCGGCCGCTCCTGCTGCCCCCGACGGTTCGCCTCGCCGGGCGCGAGGCCGACGGCATCGTCCAGCGCGCCAATCCCGACGGAGGCTCGCCGCTCTACGACGTCACCTTCATCCGGGCTCCCGGCCTCGGGATCGACAACTACGGGGGGAATCCATTCGACGTCCCCTTCGAGGTCCTGGTGGACGTGGAGAGGTCGGTCAGCCTCACCGTCGACGCCCGGGCCACGAACGGCAATGCGAGCCATCTCGAGCAGGGCGTGCTTCTCAGCCGCGTGCTCTGGGACCGCATCGTCCCCGGACGCATCGCCATCGACGCCGCTGAGCCCGTGGCCACTCCCCGCGGCATCCAGGTCGCTCTGGCCAAGAACACTCCGGTGAGCGCGACCTCCGACTGGCTCCCCGGCTTCTTCCGTGCCAGCGACGGCACCTACGTGCCCTTCGACCCGAACAGCATCCTCGTCTCGGGAAATCCGCTGCCGCCGCCGCCCGATCCCGACGCCGGCGGCGGCCCGTCCGGGGACGCGGGCAGCGGGACGGACGGCGGCAACGGCGGAGAGGGCGGGACGCCGGACGCCGGTCTCGACGCAGGCTTGAACGACGCCGGTGTCGTCCTCGCCGACGCCGGGTTCCGCAGCCCCATTTCCATCCCCTACGCGCTCACCATTCCGGATGGCGGCACCATCCCCTTCCCCCAGGACGCGGGCTTCGTGGCCGCCGACTTCGACAGCCACGGCACGGTGTTCTTCACGCGTCCGAACCCCAGCCAGCGCGGGGGTAGCGACGTCGTCGCCCTCGGAGAGCCGTTCAACGGAACGCGGCCGGCCACCGGCTACTCGCTTCCCTTCACCCTGGACGTGCTGCAGACGGACGGGAGCGTTCTCGGTCCTGTCCTCACCCGGATGGACGACCTGGTGTGCATCCCGGACGCGATGACCGGCGTGTTCACGAACTGCTGGGGCGCGCCCGCGACACACAAGGTCGAGTGTTTCGAGCCGGCGACAGGCCTGCTCGTCACCGGCAACGGCGACAACCTCATTTACCCGAACATGGACCTCGCCGCGCCCGCGCCCGGTGGCACCGCGGGCGCGTTCGGCGCGGTGCGGACCTACCTCGCGCCGAACGACGACGCGGCCTTCTGCGGGCCGACCTGGAGCGTGTTCGCCTTCCCGCAGCCGAAGTTCGTGCCGCAACCGCGCACGGACCCCGCCTTCGCCGGCTGCTCGGTGCAATCGGTCAACAGGCTCTTGCCGGTGATCGACGGAAGCTTCGCGGTGGGCGTGAATCTCGGCTGTGGCGCGGCCACCTCCGTTCCACGGTGGATGGTTCTCAAGGTCGATGCCGACGGGCTCATCAGCGGCAGCTACCTGGCCAAGGTTGGCGTCACCTTGCCCAGCCAGCCGCAGGTGCTCGGGGTTCTCCAGGGGGGGACGTTCGGCACGGTCTCGGCGGTCGGCGCGGTCGTCACCATGCGGAACGACCCGCCCTACACCACCTTCGAGGCCTGGCTACCGGACGGGGCGGGTCCGGTGGCGACGGCCCGCGTGCCCGGTCTCTTCGTCTACGGCTCGGCAGCGTCCCGTCTGGGGGCGAACGTCAAGTCCGCCACCGACGGAAGCCTCAGCGTGCTCCTGGGCAGCGCAACCCTCGGCGACGTCGTTCTCCACATCGGTCCGGGGCTGCATCCGCAGTGGCTGTATCGCTACCCCCGCGTGGTCCTCAACCCGCCATCGGCCCTCATCGGGGACCCAACCGTCGGCAACGTCTATTACGTCGACCCCACCAACAACGACATCGTCGCGCTGAAGCGGTTCTGAGCCCGATCGCCGGCGCGCTCCTGCGCGCTACCTCGAGCGTCCCCCTGGTGCGGGGGGCTGAGCCCGATCGCCGGCGCGCTCCTGCGCGCTACCTCGAGCGTCCCCCTGGTGGGCTGAGCCGTCGCTCTGCGCAGCCGAGCCGGCCCGCTCACTCCTTCGAGTCGGGGCCGTCGTCCGCCAAAACCGCTGAGATCTTCTCCATGATGTCCACCGGAGGCGACCCGATGCCGTGGCGCCCGCCGTCGACGTGCACCACCTCGGCGGTGGTTCCCGGGAACCAGTCGGACAGCAGCGCGACGACCGTCTTCGCGACCAGCACGTGCCCGTCGCGCGGTTTCCATCCCAGCGGCGCCGAGAGGACCCAGGTGTCTGCGAGCTGCTTGAACCCCGGAATCCCCTTGGCGGCGATGGTGACCAGCGGTCCTGCCGCCACCGCGTTCACCCGGATGTTCTTCGGCCCCAGATCGCGGGCGAGATAGCGGATGACCGAGATCATCGCGGCCTTGCACACTCCCATCCAGTCGTAGATCGGCCAGGCCTGCCTGGAGTTGTCGAAGTCGAGCGCCACGATGCTCCCGCCCTCGGTCATCACCGGGGCCACGGCCACTGCCAGCTCCTTGAGCGAGAAGGTCGAGACGCGGAAGGCTGTGGCGACGCTCTCCCACGGAGTGTTGAGGAAGTTCCCGCCCAGCGCATCCTCCGGCGCGTAGGCCACCGCGTGCAGCACGCCATGGACCGGCTTGCCGCTCGCCTTGAGCTTCTCGGTGAGGCGGCTGAAGTGCTCGCTGTTGGTGACGTCGAGCTCCAGGACCTCGGGCACCGGGCTCAGCCGCTTTGCCGAGCGCTCGGTGAGGGACATGCCCCGGCCGAAGGAAGTGAGCACGATCTCCGCGCCCTCCTGCTGGGCGAGCTCGGCGATGCCGTATGCCAGGGACTGGGGCGTGAGCACGCCGGTGACGATCAGGCGCTTGCCTTGGAGCAACATGGCGGCGGGGTCTACCACGCCTGCCAGGGGCTGCTGGTCCCGAAACCGAAACCGACCGGTGGCGCGGCGCGTAGCCCGGGGGTAGGTCCTCCCCGAAAGGCTGTCCCGTGCTTCTGTCGATGCCTCTCCTTGCCCTTCTCGCGGCCGCGCCCGTCCCGGACGCCGGTTCGCCGGAGCCTATGGTGTCCATTCGTGCGCTCCTCGACAGACGACACCCCCGGGCGCCCGATCTCGATCGGGTGGGCACCTGGCTGGGCACGGACCGGCCGCTCCTCTTCCGCGGAGCGCTGAAGGGCCGGGTGGTCCTCCTCGACTTCTGGACCTCGGGCTGCGTGAACTGCCTGCACGCTCTCCCGGTGCTCCGGACGCTCGAGGAGCGCTTCCGCGGTCAGCCGTTTCAGGTGGTGGGGATCCACTCCGGGAAGTTCGACGCGGAGAAGGAGGTCAGCGCCATCGCGGAGGCCATGGCCCGGCACGGCATCGAGCACCCGGTGGCCACCGACTCGGACCTCGTGATCTGGGAGCAGTACGCGATCCACGGCTGGCCCACCTCGGTGCTGGTGGATGCGCGCGGCTACGCGGTGGCGTGGTTCCGGGGCGAGCCCGAGCTTCCGACGCTCACCGGCTGGGTGCAGGTCGCGCTCGACGACGGCCGTGCGCGCGGGGTGCTCGCATCCGGGCCGGCCGAGTTCAAGAGACCCGCGGTCCGCGACACCGGTCCGCTCGCCTTTCCCGGCAAGGTGCTCGCGCTGTCCGGAGGCGGCCTCGCCGTCGCCGACTCCGGGCACCAGCGGATTTTGCTGCTCGATGGGACAGGACGGGTCGTGCGCACCGTCGGCTCGGGGCTGGAGGGGTTCTCGGACGGAGCGCCGGACAGCGCCTCGTTTCGTTCGCCGCAGGGACTGGCCGAGCGGGACGGCGCGCTGTACGTGGCCGACACCGGCAACCATGCCCTGCGCCGGGTGGATCTCGGGACCGGCCGGGTGGAGACCGTCGCCGGAACGGGGCGCAAGGCGGAGGGCGCCATCCAGGCGGCCGCCGACGCTCGCACCTCGGCGCTGCGAAGCCCCTGGGACGTGGCGTTCGTCGGCGACACCCTGTGGATCGCGATGGCCGGCTCGCACCAGCTCTGGCGTCTGGACGTCCGGACCGGCGCGCTGTCGCCCGGCGCGGGGAACGGGCGCGAGGGCCTCGATGACGGACCGCTCACCGAGGCCACCTTCGCCCAGCCGTCCGGTCTCGCCACCGACGGCCAGGTGCTCTTCGTGGCCGACAGCGAGGCGAGCGCCATCCGCCGCGTCGACCCGCGCGCAGGCACGGTGAAGACGCTCGCCGGCGAGGGCCTGTTCGACTTCGGCCTGAGGGACGGCCCACTTGGACGGGCTCGTTTCCAGCACCCGCTCGGGCTCGCTCTCCAGGGCGGGACCCTCTGGGTGTCAGACACCTTCAACGGGGCAGTCCGCCGGGTGTCGCTCGCGGATGGTCAGGTGAGCACGGTCGCCCGCGGCCTCGAGCAGCCCGGGGGCCTCACCATCGCCGGAGGCCGTCTGGTGGTGGCCGACACCGGGCATCACCGGCTGGTGACGGTCTCGCAAGCTCCCGAGGCCGTCACCCCGCTCATCCTCGCCGGCGTCATCCCTCCCTCGGTCAAGGGGATGGTGGAGAGGCCGGTCCTGGCCACCCGGGCCTTGCCGGTCCAGCACCTCGAGGATGCGACGGTTGCATCGGGGTCCCTCGACCTGCAGCTCGAGGTACGTCTGCCGGAGGGGCACACCTTCACCGCAGGCGCTCCGCAGCGCGTAGAGCTCGCGGTCGCGGGACGCTCCGCTCCGGTGAAGCTGGAGGCCAGCGGCGGCGTTCTCCGCGCCCGGGCCGAGGTCTCCCCTCTGAGGAGCGCGTCCGACGCCGTGTACACGGTGTCGCTGTATTACTGCCGGGACGGACAGGGCTCGGTCTGCCTGGTGGACCGCCGGCGGCTGCTCACCCGGCTGACCCCCTCCGAGGGGGGGCCTCCTGCCGCAACCGTGCACTACCGACCCACACCGCCAGCGACTGGTTCCTGAGGGGCTGGCGAGGGGACAAAGTTCCGCCCGGCCCGCGGTTCGAGGTTAAAACTCTCTCCGCAACCCACACCCATGTCGAACCCCACGGACACGTTTCTCTCGGGCTCCAACATCGACTTCATCGAGGGGCTGTACGCCCGCTGGCTGGAGGACCCTGCATCGGTAGATCCGAGCTGGCGTGAGCTCTTCTCGCGGACCCGCACCGACGGTCGCCCCTTCCTGGGCTCCGGTGACGGCCGGGCACAGCCCACCAACGGACAGGGCACGACCAACGGCTCGGCGGTCGCCGCTCGGGCGGCGAACGGGGGAAACGGCACGGCGCCGAGCGCTGCCCCGGCCCGGGCGCAGCTGGTCTCGGTGGGAGAGGCGCCGGCGTCCCTGGCCGCGATGCAGCTGCAGTCGCGGGTGGACCAGACCCTGTACGCGTTCCGGCTGCGCGGACACCTCCTGGCCCAGATCGACCCGCTGGGCCGTTCCAGGCCACAGATGAATCACATCGCCGACCTGGCGATGGCCAGCGACACGGCCTTCAGTCCCGAGGAGCTGGAGCAGGTGGTGGACAGCGCCGACGTCTTCGCCGACCGCAAGCGGGTGAAGCTCCGCGAGCTCCTGGCGCGGCTGCGGCGCACCTACTGCGGGCACATCGGGGTCGAGTACATGACCCTCTACGACTCGGCGCGCCGCCGCTGGCTGATGCCGCGGATGGAGCACACCGAGAACCGCCTGGATCCGAGCCCCTCCGACCAGCGGCGGATCCTCGAGTCGCTGACCTACGCCGACACCTTCGAGGCGTTCATCCACACCAAGTACCAGGGCGCCAAGCGGTTCAGCGTGGACGGCGGCGAGTCGCTGCTGCCGATGATGGACACCTTGCTCGAGCTCGGCGGTGAGCTGGGCGTGGAGGAGGTCGTCATCGGCATGGCCCACCGTGGCCGGCTGAACGTCCTCACCAACGTGCTGGGCAAGGGGCCGGATCAGATCTTCAGCGAGTTCAACGGACCGGTGGACCCGCGGAAGTTCATGGGCAGGGGCGACGTGAAGTACCACATGGGCTTCTCGTCGGACGTCACCACTCCCGGCGGCAAGCGCATCCACCTGAGCCTCGCCTTCAACCCCAGCCACCTCGAGTTCGTGCACCCGGTGGTCGAGGGCCGCGCACGGGCGAAGCAGGAGCGGCTGGACCGGGAGGACCGGCGCAAGGTGCTCCCGGTGGTCATCCACGGTGATGCGGCCATGGCGGCCCAGGGCGTGGTGGCGGAGACGCTGAACCTGTCCCGGCTGCGCGGCTACGACACGGGCGGGACGGTCCACATCGTCATCAACAACCAGCTCGGCTACACCACCGACCCCGAGGACGCGCGCTCGAGCATCTACTGCACCGCCGTGGCGCAGATGCTCGACATTCCTATCTTCCACGTGAACGGGGATGACCCCGAGGCCTGCGTGCACGTGATGCGCCTGGCCACCGAGTACCGCCAGAGGTTCCAGAGCGACGTCGTCGTCGATCTGGTCTGCTTCCGGCGCTACGGGCACAACGAGGGCGACGAGCCGAGCTACACCCAGCCGCTGATGTACGAGGCGATCCGTCACCACCCGCCGGTGTCCGAGCTGTACGCGAAGACGCTCGCCGCGCAGGGCCGGGTGAGCGCCGAGGACGCCGAGCGCATCCGCGAGGAAGCCAAGCGGCACTTCCTCCAGGCCTACAACCAGGCCAAGGAGACGCCGGCGCTCCGCGAGCCCAGCGCCCACGAGGGGGCGTGGAAGGGATACCGCGGCGGACCCGAGGAGGGCATCGACGAGCCCGAGACCGGCGTGCCGGAGAAGACGCTGGTGCCGCTGCTCGAGCACCTGGCGCACGTGCCCCAGGGATTCACCCCGCTCCGGCAGCTGGGGAAGATCCTCGAGCGTCGTGTGGCAATGGCCCATGGCGAGATCCCGCTCGACTGGTCCGCGGGCGAGAACCTCGCCTACGCCACGCTGCTGAAGACCGGCACGCACGTCCGGCTCACCGGGCAGGACACCGAGCGCGGGACCTTCGGTCACCGCAACGCCGTGCTCCACGACGTGAAGACCGGCGCGACCTACGTGCCGCTGCAGGACCTGGGGCCGGACGCAGCCCGCTTCGAGATCTACAACAGCCCTCTCTCGGAGACCGGGTGCATGGGCTTCGAGTTCGGCTACTCACTGGACTACCCGGAGGCGCTGGTCCTCTGGGAGGCGCAGTTCGGCGACTTCGCCAACGGGGCGCAGGTCATCATCGACCAGTTCATCGTCGCGGCCGAGGACAAGTGGCGCCGGCTGAGCGGCCTCACCCTCCTGCTTCCCCATGGCTACGAGGGCGCGGGCCCCGAGCACTCCAGCGCCCGACTCGAGCGCTTCCTGGCCATGGCCGCCGAGGACAACATCCAGGTCTGCTACCCCACCAGCAGCGCGCAGGTCTTCCACCTGCTCCGCCGGCAGGGCATCCGGCCGTGGCGGAAGCCGCTGGTGATCATGACTCCCAAGAGCCTGCTCCGCCGCGAGGAGGCCAGCTCGCCGCTGGCCGCGTTCACCTCGGGGAGGTTCCAGCGGCTCATCTCCGACCCGCCGTCCGGCGGACCGGGGAAGGTGACCCGGCTCCTGCTCTGCAGCGGCAAGGTGGGGTACGACCTTCTTGCCGCGCGGGCCAAGGCCGGCGACGAGACCATCGCCGTCGGCCGGCTCGAGCAGCTCTACCCCTTCCCCGAAGCCCAGCTCGCGGCGGAGATCGCGCGTTATCCCGGCCTCGAGGAGCTGGTCTGGGTACAGGAGGAGCCGGAGAACATGGGGGCCTGGTCCTTCGTCCTGCCGCGGCTCGCCGGCCGGGTGTCGGCGAAGGGGCGCGCGCTTCCGTTGCGGTATGCGGGTCGCGAGGCGAGCGCCAGCCCGGCCACCGGTTTCCAGAAGACCCACGAGCTCGAGCAGACGCTCCTGATCGACGCCGCACTGTCACGAGGGCCGAACGATGGCCGTTGAGCTCACCGTCCCTGCGCTGGGCGAGTCCATCACCGAGGCGGTGGTGGGGAAGTGGCACAAGAAGATCGGCGACACCGTGGCGGTGGACGAGCCGGTGGTGGTGCTCGAGACCGACAAGGTGACCATCGACGTCCCGGCGCCAGCCGCCGGGACCATCGCCTCCATCGCTCACGGCGAGGGTGACACCGTGAAGATCGGCGACGTGCTCGGGAGCATCGCGCCAGGCGCCGGTGCAGCCGCGTCCCCGCCGGCGGCGAAGCCTGCTCAGCCGCCCGCGCCGGCTCCGGCCGCTGCGCCCGCTCCGGCCGCCGTTGCGGCTGCCCGTCCCGTGCC
>JBKPMY010000222.1:0-23404 GCA_046732375.1 Myxococcota bacterium | reverse complement strand
CCCTTGCCGGCGACTTCCAGCGTCGCTGCCAGGCCAATGGATCGGACTGCGATCCGAGTGACACGGCCTGCTTCCAGGAGAGCAATCCGAACCTCTGCGACGAGCAGTTCTTCCGGGCGACCTCGAAGGAGCAGCTCTCCGCGGCGCTGGCAGCGATCAGCTCGGCGATCCTCCAGGGGGACCCGTGCCTGGTGGAGCTCGAGCCCGCCCCTGTGGATCCGACGTTCCTCACCGTGCTGGTGACCGAGAAGGGCGTGACCACGTCGAATCCCTACCCGTCGCCCCTGTGGACCTTCGCGCCGCAGGCGGGCGGGAAGGCGACTCTGACCTTCAACGACCCGCTGTGCTCGAAGATGAAGTCGGCCAGCGAGGACGTCACCTACGAGATTCGCTCGGTCCACCGGCTGTAAACGCGACGCGTTCGCCGGTTCGTGATCAGCGCCGCTTGAAGAACTGCACGGCCCGCTCGTGCTTCTCGGCGGCCGCGCGGCTGCCGAACGTCCCGAGGTTCTTCCGCTTGCCGCTCCGGGGGTCCTTCTTCTTGGAGTAAAGCCGGTACTTCCCGGAAGCCAGGCGGCGGATCATGCGGTCGTCTCCGCTCCGGAAGATGGTGATAGCTGGAGGGGTTGGCCACCGATGAGTCTGGGGCCATTTTCGGGTCTCACCCCGCGAAACCCCTGACGAGAGAGGCCCATCATGGCAAGCACGCGAGGCGACAAGATTTTCCCGTTCTTCTGGTACACGAAGGAGGCCGAGGAGGCGGCGCGGTTCTACGCGTCGATTTTTCCGGACTCCCGGGTGGAAAGGGTGACCCCGCTGCCGGTGGACAGCCCGAGCGGCCCCGCAGGCTCGGTGAAGGTCGTGGACTTCATCTTGTTCGGGAAGCGCTTCCAGGCGATGAGCGCCGGGCCGCTGGATCCCTTCAATCACGCCATCTCGATGGTGGTGGTCTGCGAGGACCAGGCGGAGATCGACCGGTACTGGTCTGCGCTGCTCCAGGGGGGCTCGGAGGAGCAGTGCGGGTGGCTCAAGGACCGCTACGGCGTGTCCTGGCAGATCGTGCCGCGGATCTTGGACGACATGATGGCCGACAAGGACACGGAGCGCGCGAAGCGGGCGTCGAACGCGATGCTGAAGATGGTGAAGCTCGACATCGCCAAGCTGAAGGCGGCGTACGAGGGGCGCTGAGCGCTCAGCGCCGAAGTGGCCCGCGCGTCCGATTCCAGGTCCCGAGCTGGGAGGCCACCTTCCGGTCCGGGACCTCGAACAGCCCGCGGCGCCCCTTCATCGGGATGGGCTTCGGGAACCGCTTCGCCCGGGCCAGGTACCAGCCCCAGCTGCCGGGTTCGTGCCATGTACTGGTGCGCTCCTGGGTGCAGTCGATGACCTCGACGACGCCGATGATCGCGCTCCGCTCGGCGTCGTCCGGGACACCGTGCGCCTGAAATGACTCCTGGTCGGCCCGGGCACCGGCGTGGATGAGCAGCGGGCCCCGGTGCAAGGTCCTCCAGCTGCGGTTCTCGACGTCCTTCTCTCCCCGGACGATGAGCTCTGCCCACGGTTGATGAATGGTGATGGCTCGCACCGCGACCCTCCTCGATGACTCGCTGGGGTCTTGCGAGCACCATGCCGCGATCCAGCGCCCTCGTGCAGGTTCGCCGTTTCGGACTGCACGGGGCACCTTCGTGGACGGTCCGTCCGCCGGGTCAGACGTCGTGCGAGCGCACCCTGCCCGCTCGAGGGTTCCTCTGGTCACTCAGGGGCGGACCACGATCCGCTCCTCGACCACACCCGGGCAACGCCAGTGCGCCGGATGCCACGCCCCCTGCGGACCGTAGTGACCTTGCACCCACACGCCGCCCGGGCAAGGTGCCGGCGCACGCACCACCTCGCGCTCGTGCACGACGCAACCAGACAGCATGAGCGCCATCAAGGCGAACGACGTCGCAGCTCTTCGCAGAGTCATCCCTGGATGAACACCGCGCGAGCGGGAAAGTCTCGGCGCCCGATGCCTACGACCGCTCGAGCACGACACCGAAGAAGCCGTCGGTGCCGTGCCGGTGCGGCAGGGCGACGAATGCTGGCCCGTGGCGCAGCTCGGAGGGGACGGGAGCCTCCACCTGCCGGAGCTCCGGGCGCGCCTCGAGGAACGCGCGAACGACGTCCTCGTTCTCCTCGGGGCGGACGGTGCAGGTGACGTACACGAGCCTGCCGCCAGCACGCACGCGGGCAGCAGCGGTCTCGAGCAGCCTGCCCTGGATCTGCGGCCACCGCGCGAAGGACGCGACGTCGGTGCGCCAGCGAACGTCCGGGCCACGGCGAATGGATCCGAGCGCCGAGCACGGCGCATCGACCAGGACGGCGTCGTAGTCCTCCTCCGGAGCGCCTTGGAGGATGCGCACGGTCGTCGCCGCTCCCGCCCGCTCGGCGCGGTGGCGCAGCCGCTCGAGGGCCTCCCGGTCGATGTCGTACGCGTCCACCCTCCCCTCTCCCTGGAGCGCGGCGGCGAGGAGCAAGGTCTTCCCACCCGCGCCGGCACAGAGGTCGAGGATGCGCATCCCCGGCCGTGCGTCGACGAGCACACCGGCGAGCTGGCTCCCTTCGTCCTGGACCTCGAAGAGGCCCTCCTGATGGGAGGCGAGTCCGAGGACATTCGGCCGTCCATGGAGGTGCAGCGCGTCGGGGGCGTGCTGCGCCGGGTGGCTGGACACGCCCTCGGCCTCGAGCCGCGCTGCGAGCCCGTCACGATCGAGCCGGAGCCGGTTCGCGCGGACCGTGATCGGTCCCGGGATGTTGGAGGCGGCGGCAAAGAGTGCCGCCTCGGTACCGAGGGCGTGCTCGAGCTCGTGGGCGAGCGCATCGGGCCAGGAGAACCGGGTCGGCCAGTCGTCGGGCGGAGGCCGGGCCTCGGGGAGCGCAGCGCCGGTCCAGTCGCGGACCGAGTGGACCGGAAGGTGGGCGACGTCGCGAAGGAACGCGGTCAGGAGGCCGGCCGGAGCCTCGGAGCCGGCATGGTACGCCAGGCGCCGGCGCCAGAGCGCGACCCCGAAGAGGGCCTCGGCGGCGACGGTGCGATGCACCGCGTCCCAGCCAGGATGCGACCGGAGAAGAACCGTGAGGAGCCGGGCCGCGTCACCGCCGTGAAGGACGGGACCGAGCGCCTCGAGCACCTGACGCCGGACCTCGGGAAGCTGCGACCAGTCCAGATGTGCCAGGCGATCCCGCGCGGCGCGCTCGAGCGCCGGAAGCGTGGGGAGCCGCGTCCCCGTGGAGGCCCGGGACGTCACGGGCCGCAGCATGCCCGATCATCGGGGCTCCGTCCCGGGACCCCGCAAACGCGGGGTTCGGCCGATCTGGTGATCGACAAACGATTCCTGAGAGCCATTTCCCAGCGGGCGCGCGGCTCATGGCAACGTAACCGTCCCCATGGCGCTCCCGGCCCCGCTGAGGTGGATCCGACGGCTGTATCGCTGGCTCCACCGCACCTGGGACTCGAAACCGGTCCAGCACGCGGTCGCCACCGTCCTGATCGCCACCTTCGTGGGCTCGCTCCTGCTCATCGAGCTGAAGCGGCTCGGCCTCTTGCCGTTGGCGTGGATGCCCTCCAACCATTTCCACGCGGTCCGGCTGGGCTTCAACCTGCTCCTGGTGGTCGAGGTGATCGGCCTGGTCTTCGGGCTGACCGGAAGCCCGGGGCGCACGCTCGGGCGACAGTTCGAGATTCTCTCGCTGATTCTCCTCCGGACGAGTCTCAAGGAGCTGGTCAACGCGCCCGAGCCGCTCAAGTGGGACGCGCTCCGGCCCTTCGTGTGGCCGATGGTCGCCGACGCCGCAGGGGCGGTCGCGGTGTTCGCGCTGGTCGGGCTCTTCTACCGGTTGCAGCGGGAGGGCGACGAGGAGACCGCGGAGCGCACCCCCGAGCTTTTCGCCGCCTCGAAAGAAGCCGTCGCGCTGGCGGTCCTGGTGATCTTCCTGGTCCTCGCCGGGCGGGGGGTCAGCGCGGCCATCCTCGACCATGAGGGGGCCGCCGCGTACGACAGCTTCTTCGAAAGCCTCTACACGGTCCTGGTCTTCGCCGACCTGACCATCGTCTTCCTCTCCCTGCGCCACAGCTTCAGCTACGAGCTGGTCTTCCGCAGCTCCGGATACGCGGTGGTGACGGTGCTGATCCGGATCGCCCTCACCGCGCCGCCGTACCTCAACGCAGGGCTGGGGGTCGGAGCGACGCTGCTCGGGATCGCGCTGGCCGCGGCATACCCGAGCACGGCAGAAGCCCCGCGCCCACCCGAGCCCGTCGATGCACAGGGGGGTGCTCGCAGTGGCCGTGGCGGTCGCCCCGACCAGGGCAATCAGGAGAAGTAGCCGGAACACGGCCGGCAGATTCGCTCATGGACCGGTGTCCGCGCCGAGGGGCGCGCTTCTGCTCCGCGACGGACAGCAACGGCACCCTCGACACGAACCACGCGGCGGCGACCGGCACCATCGTCGACGACGACTGACCCCGCCGCACCAGGGCGTTTGACCCTCGCTCCGCCGCAGCGTGCTGAGTTTCCGGCACGACGCGGCGGAGGAGGGCGATAGGGGCGACGACGGGCGCTGGCCGCCGTCGCCTCCAGGGTGAGCGCAGGAAATCCCCGCCCCTGTCTGGCGTAGGTTGTCTCGGATGACCGTCCTTCGCCACTACTCGGGCGGGTCTCGCCTGCCGCGCCATCGGCATGGGGGGGCCTACGCCGCCGTGGTGGTCGCCGGGAGCTTCGTCGAGGCCGGAGACCGGGGCCGCCACCGTCTGGTCGCGGGGAAGGTTGCCTTCCACGCCGACTTCGAGGCGCACCGGGATGACTTCGGGCGAGGCGGAGCCGTGGTCCTGGACCTCCCGCTCACCCGCTGTCCGGAGCTGGCCACCGGCGAGCTCGATGCCGTGGACGAGGTCGTCCGGCTGGCGACGCGCGACCTGCAGGCCGCAGCCGCCCTGCTCATGGAACGCGTGCAACCGGCGCTGCTGCAGCTCGCGGACTGGCCGGACGCCCTCGCCCGGGCGCTGGCGACCGAGCCCGACCTCTCTCTGGCGGTCTGGGCCGAACGGATGGGGCTGAGCCCGCAGACCCTCAGCCGGGGATTCCGGCAGGCCTATGGGACGCCCCCGAAGCGTTTCCGGGCCGAACACCGGGCCCAGCGGGCGGTCCGGGCACTGCCGGGCTGGACCGGAACGCTGGCCTCGCTGGCGGCCGAGGCCGGCTTCGTCGACCAGGCTCACCTGACGCGCGCGGTCCGGGCCCTGACCGGGCAGACGCCGGGGCAGCTCCGCGCGAAGTGGGTACAAGACCGGGGGCACCCTCCGGGCTAGAGCCCAAGGCGTGCACCGCCGCTCCGTCCTCGCCGGGTCCCTGGCATTGCTGGCCTCGTGCACCGTCCGCGGCCGGGGCGACGGTGGAATCCCTGCGAGCCGGACCCGGTGGGTGGTGCGCGACTCGGAGGGCCTGGACGCGATCTCCTTCCTCCAGCCGCTCTCCGGACGGCCGCTCTACACCAAGCCCTACGCGGACGAGCTGGCCCGCTTTGCGCCGCGCCTGCCGGCGGAGGTCCGGGCCGACGTCCCCAGGCTGTGGGAGGAGGCCGCCAAGGCCGACGTGGGCCTCCTCGCGCCGGCGCTCGACGTCATCTTCTCCAGCGCCGACAACGGGGACACGCTGACCACGGTCCTCGCGGGACTGGAAGCGCCGGAGCAGAGGTTGCTGCAGGCGTTCCAGGACAGCACCCACTGGTCGGAGGAGGCGTGGAGCTGGCTCATGCAGACCCGCTCCCGGCTGATCACCGTCTTTCGCGGGCTGCAAACGGCGGGCTTCGTTCGCTTCCGGGTCGAGCGAGCCGGGAAGGCCCTCGGGGAGCGGGTGGAGAGCGTGCAGCGCGATCTGGGCGGATTCGACGTCATCAAGTGGCAGGAGAAGCTTACCGGCCGGACCTTCGACCCGACGATCACCATCGTCCTGCTGCTCTTCTGCAGGCCGCACGGGATCAAGGTTCAGGGGCAGACGTTCCTCCAGGCATACGACTACGATATCCCGACCACCGTCCGGATCGCGGCCCACGAGATGCTGCATCCACCGGTGCCCATGGACGGGGCCGCCGCAAAGTCTGTGCTCGGCGTGCTCTCGAAGGACGCGCTGATCACGCGCATCGTGAAGGAACACGATCCGCGATGGGGCTACACGACGCTCGAGGGGTACCTGAACGAGGACCTCTGCCAGGCGCTGGATCAGCTGATCACCGAGGCGCTGGACCTCGGGCGGAATCCCGCGGATCGCTGGCGCAAGTCGGACGACGGGATGCACGTGCTGGCCGCCGGGTTCTACGGGTACCTCCAGGAGGACCGGTGGGTCGAGCGCGGTGGCTCCATTGAGACCTGGCTCGGCCAGGCGGTCGCCTCCGGGCGACTGGAGCCGGAGCGGCTGCACGCGACGGCGGCCCGGGTGCTGGAGCGGCCGGTGACCCGGCTCTGGCCGCTGGACGCGGGCCGGTGAGGACCCGGGGGCCTGCACCTGCCCAGCGGGAGGGCCGGACAGGTGAAGACACACGGTGTGAACGGCCTGCTGGACTGTAGCAGTCTCGTGACGGGACCCCGGCGGCGGCGGGGGGTACTCGAAAGACGGGATGACGCCGGTGCGGCGGCGCGTTACTCCGGCGTCGAGGGCTGCGGAATGGACGAGGGCGCGCAGAATCAGCGGATCCGGGAGTACCTCTGGCAGCATCTGGAGTCAGAGCACCGGCAGCTGGACAAGGTCCTGGGCGACGTCGAGAGCCTCGCCGCGGAGGGCTCGTTCGAGACGGCGAAGAAGCGGTTCGGAGAGTACCGCCTCGCGCATGAGCGCCACCTGATCACGGAGCGAAAGCTGGAGGGGCTCTACCGCGAGGTCCGGGAGACCGCGTCGTTCATCACCCGGCTCCATCGCGAGCGGACGCGCATGCTCGAGCAATCCGAGCGGGTCTGGAGTTGCCTCTGCCAGGAGAAGAACGCGCAGGTGCCGCGGATGCTGGGGCGCCTGGCCACGCTGGTTGCCCAGCACGTGGATGCGCAGCGCCGGCTGATCCTCGCCGACCTGCCGCTCAGTCCCGAGAGGCGCCAGGAGCAGGCGGAGCTCCTGCGGCTGCTCGGCAGTCTCTGACCTCGAATGCGATCAGCCCGAGTGTCCCTCAATCCTTCGGGGCACGTTCATCCGAGGCGGGCTCGACCGTCGCTTCCTCGAGGCCCTTGACGGCCGGCCCGTTCAGCACGGCTCCGTCCACGTCAAACCGGCTCCCGTGGCATGGGCAGTCCCAGGACCGCTCCTCCTGGTTCCACTGGACATGGCAGCCGAGGTGCGTGCACACGGCCGATCGCGCATGAACGATCCCCGCCTCGTCCCGGTACACCGCGACCATCTTTCGACCGGACCGAAGGAGACGACCCTCACCAGACGGCACCTGGTCGATGCTGCCAGCCTCGCCTCTCACGAGCCGATCAGTGACCAGATGGGCGGGGAAATCGACGTTCTCGGCGACGAACTCGCGCGCCTGCGCCAGCGGCTTCACCCGGGTGGCGTCGTACAGCTTGGCCCACGGATTCTCGACGCCGAGCACTGCATCGGACAGGATCATCGCCGCGAGGGTGCCGAACGTCATCCCGGTTCCCGAGAACCCGGTCGCAACGTGGACGTGCCGCGCTCCCGGGTTCCTTCCGATGAAGGGCAGACCGTCGGTAGGCTCGATGACCTGGCCTGACCAGCGGTGGGAAATGTCGGCGATGCCGAACTGAGTCTCCGCATACTCGCGGAGCCGGTCGAAGCATTTCCCCGTCTCCTTCTTCTTCCCGGTCTTGTGATCCTCGCCACCCACGATGAGGAACGAACCGGAGCGAGTCTTCTGCGTCCGGGTGTAGTGATAGGGGTCTTGCATGTCCCAGAAGAGGCCCGCGGGGAAGGGCTTCTCCAGGAGGGCCGCGAGGGCATAGGTCCGGTACGCGGCGACCTTCGGGTGGAGCGCGAACCTGGTCGAGACCGGAGCGTTGGTCAGGACCAGCACGTGCTCCGCGGTGACGACCCCGCCCGCCGTCGACACGCGGCACGGTGTGCCCTCGTCGACGTCGAGCAGGCTCGTCGCCTCGAAGATCTGGCCTCCGCTGGAGACGAGCTGCGCCGCGAGCTCCCGGAGGTACTCGAGCGGGTGAAACTGAGCCTGGCGCTCGACCCGGAGCGCGCCGTCGACTCGAATGGAGAGAGGGAACGAGTCGACCCACGCGACATCGGCGCCAGCACGCTGCAGGCTCTCGAGCTCCTTCTCGAGATCGCTTCGTTGCTTCTCGTCCTCGGCGTAGAGGTAGCCAGGGACGCGTTCGAAGCCGCAGTCCACGCCGAGCTCGCGAACGAAGGATTCGATCCGGTCGATCGCGGCGCGTGAGGACTCGGCGGCGAGGCGGGCTCCCTCATGGCCGAACTTCGACTCGAGCACCTGGTAACGCGCGTCGAGCATCTCGGTGAGGTGCGCTGTCGTGTGGCCGGTCTCGCCATACCCCACCCGGCGCGCCTCGATCAGGGCGACACGCTTTCCTGCTCGCCGAAGCAGCAGGCTTGCGGTCATCCCGGCGATGCCTCCCCCCACGACCAGGACGTCGGTGTCGAGATTTGCCCGCAGCATCGGGTAGGTGGGGAACGCGGTGTCCTCGATCCAGATTGACGGCAGCGCCATGAGTACAACCTCCGTGTACTGCCGTTCAGGACGCGCAGTACTCGTGCGCTCAACCTAGGTACGGGCCTTCCCGTCGCCATCGGCCAGGGGCGAAGGAAGCCACCAACGCGCTGCGCAGGTCGCCTGGGCACTCGCGATAGGGAGTGTGGGACACCCGGAGCGTCTCGCAGCGGGAGCCGGGCCACCGGCTGGCTCACCGGTCGCGGGCCTGACTCGATGCACCGACGTTCGCGGTGGCCGGTTCCCCGTCAGGACCGCCGATGTTGGGCCAGGTGCTCGACGACGTGAGCCGCGTCAGCGCCGACACCTGCGAACACCGAGGAAGGTTCGGAATACAGCCACGGGAGCCCGACCGCATAGAGGCCCGGGCAGGTGGTGACGCCACGGGTGTGCTTCGGGTACCCCCACTCGTCGAGCACGGGGACATCCAGCCAGCCGAAGTCGAGCCGGAACCCGGTCGCCCACACCACGCTCCGGATTCCGGCCTGCTCGAGGGCGAGATTCGTGCGCGTGGCCGGCACGAAATCGTCCGGTGGAGGGCGGTCATCCGGGGGGGCGTCGATGCCTGCCGCGCTGATGTACGCGTCGAACAGCCGCCGGAACTCCTCGTCGAACTTCGTCTCCGCGAAGCGGAGCCGTTCCACGAGGTCCTCGCTAAAGCGGACCCTCGTTCTGTCGATGTCCTCCAGGCGCCCGTAGAGGTGCGCGCCCTGACGCGCGAGCCGGCGGAGGTGAATGTCGTGACCACCGTCCCTTCCCGAGACGTGCGGGTTGCATCCGAACCGGGCCGCGGGGCTGGGCAGATCGTCGACCGTGGGGAAGTGGACCCCCACCTCCGCTCCGTGGAGGAACGATTGCAATAGCCACCAGATGCTGTCCTGACCACGGTACCGGCGAGGAATGCCAGGACACATCGAGACCGCGAGATGCACCTCGCGCCCAGCGTGCATCAGCTCCTCGGCGATCTGCGCGCCCGACTGCCCCGTTCCGACGACGAGCACGGCACCGGGGGTGAGCTGGGCGGGCCGGCGATAGTCGCTCGAGTGCAGCTGCTGGATGTGGCCGGAGAGGAAGCGCGCCGCGGTGGGAATGCTCGGCCGCTGGTAGGGACCGGTCGCCAGGACGACATTCCTGGCCTCGAAGGTCGTCTCCCCGCTCCGTGCCTCGAACCTGTCGCTCGACCGGGACAGTCGATCGATGCCCGTACGGAGTCGCAGCGGCGCACCGACGAACGCGGCGTACTCGCGCACGTAGCCGACCACCTGGTCGCGCGGCATGAACCCCTCGGGATCCGGCCCCGCATAGAACATCCCCGGAAGACGGAGCGTGTAGTTGGGCGCGACCAGCGTGAAGCTGTCCCAGCGGTCCGGCCACGAGCCGCCCAGCGTCTGCCGCCGATCGACCAGCAGGTGCTCCACCCCGGCGCGCTGCAGCCAGTAGCTGGTGGCGAGCCCCGCCTGACCTGCTCCGATGACCAGCGTGTGCACCTGCTCGCGCCCGGCCGTCATGGTCCGCCTCCTTGCGTGGGAGGAGACCTACCGCTCCGCGACGAATAGGGCGTCCGTGGAACCACGCAATTTCACCGCGCTCGGCGTGGGTGTTTTCCCCCACTGCCGTGCCGCGCGACTGGCGCCGGCTCGACCTCCGCGCCCAGCAGTGCGTGCCGAAAGGCGTGGGCGGTGGCTGCCGAACGCGACCGGACGTCGAGCTTGTGGAGGATGCTGCTCACGTGGCGCTCGACGGTGCGTTCACTCAGGAAGAGCGTGTGGGCGATTTCCCCGTTGCGCCTTCCGCCGGCGACGAGGCGAAGGACATCGAGCTCACGCGAGGTCAGCCCGTGAGCACGCGAGGAACGCCCGTCCGCCGACAGGTCTTTCAGGCGAGCCAGGTCCGGCGCCGCGCGGAGCTTCTCGAACACCGTCCGCGCTGCCGTGAGCTCCAGATCCGCGCCCTCCTGATCCCCCAGGTCGCGACAGCAGCACCCGAGCAGCACCCGGACCCGCGCCGCGAAGTAGGGAACAGCCAGCTCGTGCCATGCCTCGCACGCCCGCCGTAATGGGCCGACTGCGGCGGACGCGTTTCCCTCCCTCAGCTCCACCGCGCCTGCTGCCTGCGCGGCCATTGCACGCAACCAGCGAGCCTCGAGGCTGTCCGCGATCTGCTGCAGCTCGCGGGAGGCGCTGCGTGCCTCGCCCAGATTGCCTGCGGCGAGCATGACCTCGACGGCCCCGGCCAGCAGCTCCACGCGGTGGGAGCGCGCCGTGCTCTCCTCGAGCGCCCGCCGGATGGCCGCGGCCGCCGCCGCCGTGCGCCCCTGGGTCAGCCGAAGCAGTGCCAGTCCCGGGTGCGCGGACCATCCCCGCTGGCTGGCATCGCGATAGGCCACCTCGGCCGCCGTCAGTTCGCCGAGACGGCGGTGGATCTCCGCCTGCAGGTAGAGGGCGGCAGCAGCAGCGTGCCGGTTGATGCCGACCGAGAGCGAGAAGGCCAGCTGTGCTTCACGAAGCGCTTCCTGCCACTTGCCGTCCAGGTGGAGCACCTCCGCGCGATGCACCCGGCACAGGCCCACGAACGCCAGCATCTGCGGCTGGGCCTCACACCATCGACACAGCGCCACGGTCCACTCCCGCGCGCGGTCGAGCGCATACACCTCCCGGCAGCCCTCGATGACGCTGCAGTAGATCAGCCCGGTCATGATCGGCGAGAGATCGCCAACGATCACGCTCACCATCGCCTCGTCGAGCAGCGACAGGCCCTCGTGCAATCGCCCTTGCTGCAGGCGCGCCCGACCTTGCAGATGCAGCGCCGCCGCCAGAAGATCGGGCTCCGTGAAGCGCTCCCCGGCAGCCACCGCCTCGGCCGCGGTGGCGATGACCCTCTCCCAGTCGCCTCCAGCGATCCTCTCCTGAGCGTCGAGCAGCGCCAGATAACCGCGCTCGACGCAGTCCTCGTGCAGTTCCTCCACGATGCGCTCGGCCCGACCCCGCCATCCATTGGCGCTTCCCACTTCGCCCCGGAACAGCAGCTTGAGCCCGAGCCAGAACGCCGCCCGCGCTGCCTGCGCAGGTGCACCGCTTGCCAGATAGGCCCGATGAGCGCGCTCGAGCAGCTGCAGGTACTCCGCGTCCCTTCCGGTGAGATAGGCGGTGGTGGCCAGTTGCTCCAGGTCATCGCCGGCAAGCTGGAACGGTCCATCGGCGCGCCGCAGCGCTTCGTGAGCGCTCGCCCAGGCCCGCGACCGGAAGCGCTCCCGTCCACGCTCGAGCTCGTTCTGGACGCCACCCGCCGAACCACCCATGCCGCCGCCCTTTCATCCGGATGGTTGCCAGGGAACGCGTCGCCGGACAACCCCCGGGCGATGCGCCGATGCACTACCACACCCCTGGCGGATGCAGGTCGCGGCCCGGATGCTGAGCGAGGGGACGGCGAAGGTCGGGGCGGTCGCCCGCGACGTGGGCTACGAGTCCGAGGCTGCGTTCAACCGCGCCTTCAAGCGCGCGGCCGGGTTCTCTCCCGGGGGCTGGCCCCGCCGCACGCTCGAACCGGGCTCCGACGAGGAGGGTTGAGGCCGGGTGCCCATCGGGCGCCTCGATCCTGACCGGTCGGGACCCGGGTCTCGGTCCGGGTAGCCCGCGCTGTCAAAGCATTCCCGGAGTGTCGGTCACCGACCAGCTTTCGAGGATGAGCTTCGAAGAAGGGTGGGCGACCATGACGCTGCTCGCCTGAATTCGGGGACAGGTTCATTGCCTCCTAATGATGCGCATTTTTCTTGAGCTTCAAAAAACCACAGGGAGCAGACCATGCCTGACAATCCGATGAAGAAGGACGACGAAGGTCAGCGTCGGGAGAGCCCGGGGCAGACCGTTCCGATGACGCAGCCTGACACGTCGAAGGAAGGAATGGACAAGGACCGAAAGGCTTCGGACGAGGACCTCGAGAAGAAGCAGGTCCCAGGAAGCCCCGAACGGGACAACGCCGATCGGTAACGCCGGTTTGCTGCCCCACTTCTGCGTCGTGGGGTAACGCAGGTCGAGCCCTGCGCCCGAGCAGATACGCTCCCGCGCCGGGCATTCTCTGCCTGCGGGCTCTCCGCGGGTTCCATCAGGCACCCACCAGTCGTCTCCAGGACCGCGTCAGGGCGTCCGAGGCTCGAACGACCTCCTCCTCCGTGGTGCCGCGACCGAGGGTCAGCCGCACCGACCCGAGCGCCTCGGGAGGAGGAACGCCCATGGCCAGGATGACGGCCGATGCGCTCTCCTGCCCTTCATGGCAGGCGGAGCCGGTCGAGGCGGCGAGCTCCGGCGCTCCCTCGAGCACGGCAATACCGGACGCCCGCGGGAAGCGGACGTTCAGCGTGTTGGGGAGCCGCAGCTCGCGATGTCCGTTGACGGTGAGCCCCGGCACTCCAGCGGCGAGCCGGTCCCCGAGGAGATCCCGGAGGGCCCTCATCCGCGCGGCGGCGGCCTCGAGGTCCCGTCCGACCAGCTCGCAGGCGACGCCCAGGCCGACGATGAACGCCACGTTCTCGGTGCCGGGTCGCAATCCGCGCTCGTGGCTGGCGCCGAGGAGGACCGGAGCCAGCGGGGTCCCGCGCCGCACGTAGAGCGCTCCGATCCCCTTGGGGGCGTACACCTTGTGACCGGCGATGGACACGAGATCCACGTCGAGCTCGCGGACCTTCACCGGCACCTTGCCCACCGACTGTGCGGCGTCGGTGTGAATGACCGCACGGACCTCGTGGGCCAGCCGCGCGAGCTCGGCCACGGGCTGGAGCACGCCAGTCTCGTTGTTCGAGTGCATCACCGTGACCAGCGCGGTGTGGCCATGGATGGCTTCCCGGGCCTCCTGGATCCGGGCACGTCCCTCGCGATCCACCCCGATGCGGGTCACCCGGTATCCGTGCCGCTCGAGCCAGTCACAGGGGCGAGCGATGGCGGGGTGCTCGATGCTGCTGGTGACCACGTGCCGCCGGCTCTGCTCCAGCTCGGTCACGCCACGGATGGCGAGATTGTTCGCCTCGGTGCCGCCCGAGGTGAAAAGCACCTCCTCGGCGTCGCAGCCGAGGAGCGCGGCGACCTGCTCGCGCGCCCGGCCCACGGCACTCCTCGTTCTCGCGCCGTACACATGCCCGCTCGAGGGATTGCCGAAGTGCTCTCGAAGGTAGGGCAGCATCGCGTCGACGACCTCGGGCAGAACCGGCGTCGTCGCGTTGTGGTCCAGGTAGATGGGCTCGTCCGTCATATCGGAGCTCCGGTCGGATTCGCGGCCGCTGCGCCTCGGTGCAGCGTCTCGTTCATGCGGGTGGCCACCACGGTTCCCGAGACCAGGGTGAGCGCGGCCACGAGCCACATCGCCGCGGGAAGCCCCAGCGCATCGGCCGTCACGCCCGCGAGCACCGCCCCCACGGCATACCCGAGGTCACGCCAGAGTCGATACACCCCCACCGCCGACGCACGCCAGGAGGGGTGCGCGACGTCCCCCACCGCGGCCAGCAAGGTCGGGTAGACCGCAGCCGTCCCGAGCCCGAGCAACGTGGCGCCGAGCGCGAACCCGGCGAAGCTCGTGGAGAGGACGATGACGCCGATGGCGATCGCCTGGACCCACATTCCGGAGGCGATGAGCCATTTCCGGCCGGCGCGGTCGGACCACGCGCCGGTGAAGAGCTGGGCCACGCCCCAGGTGGCGGGGTAGATGGCGGCCAGCGCTCCGATGTGACGGAGATCCATCCCCGCGGCGGCGAAGAACAGCGGGAAGAGGCCCCAGGCCATCCCATCGTTCAGGTTGTTCACCAGCCCGGCCTGACTCGCGCTCGACAGGTCCCGGTCGAGGAGCGTCGTTCGCCAGAAGACCTGGCGCGGCGTGGGCCGTTCTTCCGGCGGCAGGGTCCCGTACAGCAAGGACTCGGCGGAGACGTGGGGCGCGGTCTCCCGCACGGCGAGGGCGGACAGCACCAGTCCGGCGGCGACGAATCCCACGCCCAGGTAGAACGGCTGGGGACGCAGCCCGTAGTGCGCGGCCAGGAAGCCGGTCGCCAGCGCGCTGAGGCCCACCGCGAGGTAGCCGGCGAACTCGTTGAGGCCCATGGCCAGGCCACGCTGCTGCGGTCCGGCGAGATCGATCTTCATGATCACGGTCGTCGACCAGGTGAGGCCCTGGCTGGCGCCGAGCAACGCATTGGCCAGCAGCACCCACGACCAGGTCGGTGCCCACATGAGGAGAAAGGGCACGGGAGTCGCCACCACCCACCCGGCGACGAGGACGTGCTTGCGTCCGAGGCGGTCCGAGAGCCGGCCGGCCAGGTAGTTGGTCAGCGCCTTGGTCAGGCCGAAGACGACGATGAAGGAGAGGACCGCGGTCCTGGCGGCGAGGTGGAAGTCCTGCTCGGCGATCGGCGGAAGGATGCTGCGCTCCAGCCCCACCATCGCGCCGACGAAGGCGTTGACGAGGACGAGGAGCGAGAACTGCCCAAGGTTCTCCCGCAGGCCGAGCCGGACCTGGCTCACGACGTGGATCCTTCGCTCTCGACGCGCCATCCCCGGGCGCGCCACTCGACGACTCCCTCCTCCATGCGGTGGGCGAGGAAGCCCTGCTTGCGAAGGATCTCGACCGCCTCGACCGCCATCACGCAGTACGGACCGCGGCAGTAGGCGACGATGTCACGCTGCTTCGGCAGCTCCTTCATCCGGTCCCTGAGCTCACTGACCGGGATGGAGAGCGCACCGGCGATGTGGCCGGCGCGGTACTCCTCGCGAGGGCGCACGTCGAGAACCGTGACCTGGCCGGTCCGTACTCGACGGAGCAGCTCCGGCCCGGCGACGGCCTCGAGCGCCCCTCGAGACTCGAAGTACTCGCGGGTGAGCTTCTCGACCTCCGCCAGCCGGGCCTCGCCCACCTCGCGCAGAGCGAGGAAGAAATGGGACACCGCCTCCTCGGCGAGCCGGTACTCCACGCGGAGCCCCTTCTTCTCGGAGTCGACGAGCCGCGCCTCGCGGAGCGCCTGGAGGTGGTGCGAGGTGTTGGCCATGGAGATCCCCGCCTGCTCGGCGAGCGCCTCCACGCTGCGCGGGCCCTGGCAGAGCAGATCGAGCAGCTCGACCCGCTTCGGGGCCGAGATGGCCTTCCCCAGCCGCGAGAAGTGCTCGTAGAGGAGGTCCTTGAAGCGGCGGTGGGGCATGAGCATGTGCTCAAGTAATCAAATGAACACTTGAACAATCAAGCTGCCCGGCCCTTCCTACGGGAAGCGCCCCGTGCAGCGGGAGCGGAATGTCCTGGCCCGTCAGGCCCGGGCGTCGTGGGGCTGGACCCCCGGGACGGCTCGGCGGAATGGGTCCACGAGGCCGACCGGGCACGACAGGAGTCGAGCGCGATGAGCGAGTTCGTCTACCTCTTCCGGACGACGGAAGCGGAGCAGCGCGAGGCGATGGGGACGCCGGAGCAGGCCCGGCAGAGCATGGGGGCGTGGATGGAGTGGATCCGCGATCTGCAGGCCCGGGGAAAGCTCAGGGACACGGGGAAACCGCTGGAGGCGAAGGGCCGGGTGATGCGCGGGAAGAAGCGCCTGGTGACGGATGGGCCGTTCGCCGAGTCGAAGGACATCGTGCTCGGGTTCATGGTCGTCGAGGCGAAGGACCTCGCCGAGGCGACGGAGCTGGCCAGCGGATGTCCGATGCTCGAAGGCGCGGGCTCGGTGGAGATCCGTCCCGTCGCGGCGATGCCTACCTGAGGCCTGGCATGCGACGGATCATTGCCTTCGAGCACCTGAGCGCGGATGGGTACTTCGCCTCCAGGGACGGGAAGCTGGACTGGACCGTGCCGGACGAGGAGCTCGACCGCATGGGCGCAGGGAACGCCGGCGGAGCGGACATGATCCTGTTCGGTCGCCGGACCTACGAGATGTTCGAGAGCTTCTGGCCGAAGGTGGTGAGCGACGCACCGACGGCCCCGGACCCCCACGCAAAGGGTCGCGCGACGGCCGAGGCCCGCGCGATGGGCGAGTGGATCAACGCTGCGACGAAGTGGGTCTTCTCCCGGACGCGGAAGGAGGTGAGCTGGAACAACTCTCACCTCCGCCGCGAGATCGACGCGAGAGAGATCGAGGCGCTGAAGCGCGGACCGGGGAAGGACATCATGGTCTTCGGGAGCGGCTCGGTGGTCTCGCGTCTCACCGAGCTCGGGCTCGTCGATGCCTACGACCTCATCGTCGCGCCGGTGCTCCTCGGCCGGGGGCGACCTCTGGTCGACGGCCTCTCCGCCAACCACCGGTTGAAGCTGGCCGAGGCCCACCCCTTCCGGTCGGGGAACGTCCTGCTCCACTACGAGCGCAGCTGAGCACCTTCCAGTGCCGCTGAACGGCGTGGGCATCCGGGTCAATCGGCACCTCATTCGGTGCGGATTGCACCGCGCGGGAGAGCTCTCCGAGCCTCGAGCTCCTGTCAGGGGTCGGTCGTGGGCGGCGCCTCTCCCGGATGGCGGCGGTCATGCGACTTGCCCGGACCATCGTCGCGCTGGTGGTGCTCGGCTCGAGTGAGTCGCTGGCCATCGGCGACACCTGGGAGCCGCGCGCTGCATCGATCGAGGAGTGCCGGGAGCGCACGCGACGGACGAAGGACATCGCTCCCTGGTACGGCTACTACCGGCTCGCGTACGAGCGGCGGGAACTGATCCCGGCCATCGTGCGCCACCTCCGGCAGATCCGGGCGCGCGAGCCGGG
Organism: Myxococcota bacterium; assembly: GCA_046732375.1. Lineage (GTDB taxonomy): Bacteria > Myxococcota > Myxococcia > Myxococcales > Myxococcaceae > RPRB01. The sequence continues at coordinate 5,976 of JBKPMY010000222.1, read as the reverse complement.
GAATGCCCGCGCCACGCTCTTCGAGGCCATGGTCGACGACTTTCGGGACGACGCCAGGGCGCTTTACGACCGGGCGCAAGAGGAGTTCCGGAGGCGCGGCGACGTCGAGGGCGAGTTCTACGCGACGATGGCCGCGTGTGGCAGCGCGGGATGGTACGGCGATGCGCAGTGGGGGGAGGCGAAGTGGGCTCGGGGCATGGAGCTGGCACCGCAACTCGGGGATCCCGACATGCTCGCGTTCGCCTTTCAGATGGGGACGGAGCTCGCCCTCCACGAGGCGGACTATGGGCGCGCCGAGGTCCGGATTCGCCACGCCGAGGCGCATCTGACGGCGGGAGCTCCGGCGTGGATGCGCTGGCGCGTGCCGCACACGTGGGGGCGGGTGTACGCGGCGACCGGTCGACACTGGCGAGCTCTGGAGTCGTTCCAGCAGGCGGTGGTGGCAGCGAGTAGAGATCCCACGAACCGAGCGACCAGCCTTCAGGGCTCTGCAGAGGAGGCAGTCCGGCTCGCATCGGCCGGAGAGCTCTCGACGGATTCGGCGGAGCAGCGGCTCGAGGAGGCGCTGGTGGCTGCCCGGGCCAGCGTGGCGTGGTGGCAGACCACCGGAGAGATGCCCGTGACGATGCTCCGCCACGCGCTCCGCGGGCCGAGGCCCGGGGCCACCGAAGAGCTCCAGGCGATCCTCGAGCGAGGGCGAGCGACCCAGTCGTTCCTCCAGATCACCGCGGCTCGCCTCCTGGCGCGTTTCGCGGTGGAAACCGATCCCCGCCATCCCGAGCGCGCGCGAGCGCTGACCGACGAGGCGCTGTCCGAGGCGCAGCTCGCCCGCAGCAATGCCTGGGAGCCGCTGGCGCACCTGGCGCGCGCCCACGTGGAGTGGCGAAGCGGGGACCGGGCGGCGCTGGTGCGCCAGGCTGAGGTGACCCTCGACTCCGTCGACCGGCTCCGGTGGAATCAGCCACAGACTGTCAGCCGTGCACGAACGAGTGCGGAGTGGGCGTTCGCCTACGAGCTGCTCGCCGGGTGGCTGCTCGAGATGGCGGGTCCCGAGCCTTCCGGTTCCGCGGTGGAGCCGGCGTTCGCGACGATGGAGCGGCTGCGGGGGCGCATCCTGCTCGACGAGCTGGACCGGTCGGGAGTGGCGTCGGCGAGTCCTTCCCCGGAGGTGGCGGAGCGCCGAGCCGCGGCGCTGGCGTCGCTGACCCGGGCACAGCAGGCGCTGCTGCGGCAGGAGGCGGGACGGGAGGAGCTCCGGCGCGAGGTCGAGGCCGCGGAGGCGGCGCTGGCCGTGGTCGAGGACGAGGCGGCGCGACGCGATCCCGGGTCGGCTCCGGCCCCGGTCGCGACACTCGGTGAGCTCCAGGCGGCGCTGGGGGATGACGAGGCGCTCCTGTCGTTCCAGCTCTGGAAGCCGGACATCTCGCTCAAGGCGCCCTACCCCTCCGGCGCGTCGTGGCTGGTGGTGGTCACCCGGGAGCGGGTCTCCGCCGTTCGGATGCCGGACGCGCAGGTGTTCGAGCCGAAGCTCGCGGTGTTCCGGAGCCTTCTTCTGCGGGGTGATTCTGCGGAGACCGCAGCCGGGGTGCAGTTGCGGGAAGTGCTCCTCGGTCGGGCGCTGGACCGACTTCCCCGGCGGGTGCGCTCGCTGGTGGTGGTTCCCGACGGGCCGCTTCACGGATTCCCGCTGGATGCGCTGGTGCTGGACGACGGGTCAGCGCTCGGGGGAGCTACGCGGTGACGAGCGTCCCGTCGGCCTCGCTGTGGCTGCGGTGGAGGAAGGCAGCGCGTCCGGTGGCGGGGCCGGCGCTGGCGCTGGCGGATCCGGACCCGACGGCACCTCCGGGACGGGACCGGGACGCGAGCCGGTGGCTCGAGCAGCTGCGGCTGCCGTCCCTGCCCCATGCGCGGGCGGAGGCGGCGGCGCTGGTGAAGGCGCTCGGGCCAGGAGGAGCGCTGCGGCTGGGTCCGGAGACCAGCGAGCGGTGGATCAAGACCAGCGACCTGCGTCCGTGGGGGGTGATGCATTTCGCGACGCACGCGGTGGTGGACGAGACCGAGCCGGTGCGATCGGCGCTGGTGCTGGCCGCGGGGCATCCCGAGGAGGACGGGCTGCTGCAGCCAAGGGAGATCGCCGGGCTCGATCTCGCGGGAAAGGTCGTTCTCCTGTCGGCCTGCCGGACGGCATCGGGAGAGGTGCTTCAGGGGGAAGGGACGCTCGGACTGGTGCGGGCGTTCTTCCGGGCGGGAGCGCTGGCGGTGGTGGCGTCACCGTGGCCGCTGGGGGATCTCGAGGCGCGCAAGCTGATCGACGAGCTGTCGGATCGACTGGCGAGCGGCCTGAGCCTGGAGCACGCCCTGGCGGGAGCGAAGAAGGCCCGACAGCAGGCCGGAGCCCCGGCCGTGGCGTGGGCGGCGCTCCAGCTTCACGGGGACGGGAGCGTGACGGTCAGCGCGCCGTCCACCGTTCGTCGGTGGTCCTCGGCTGTGGGCCTGGGAGTGCTGGGACTGGCCCTGTTCCTCGTGGGCGCCGCGGGTCTGATCCTTCGCGCGAGGGCAGCGGCTCGAGCGCTGCACACCGAGCACGTCGGGACGACGACCGCCTCAACGCGCTGACCTCAGCGCCGGCCGCTGACGCTCGTCGTGCACGGCCGGTACGTCCGGATCCACCGAGGGCCACCTTGTGGGCTGGATGGCAGAACGATGTGATCGGGGTCCGAGCAGCGGGACTGCTGGTGGCGCCTCGGACACTCGTCATGTGAAACGACGTTGCCTCGTCCGCGCCGGATTTCTCGCTGCGCGACAACGCGATTGCGTGACGTCTGTTCACAATCGTCACGCAGGTACAGATGCACCAATCGAGTGTTCGCTGCGAAGCCGCCTTCGTTCGCACCGAGCGTGCTCAGCGGGGCGAGTCGCCGCGAGCTGTTCTCCACGTGCAGGGAGCAGACACAGCGTTTTGCCGGCTGCTCCTGTCACTTTGACGGCAGCACGCCGTACCCACGCAGGGGGACTCATGAAAACTCTCCGGAACTCGTCGATCACTCTCGCGCTATCTTTCCTTCTTGCATCTGCAGCTGCCCGTGCCGACGGGGTCCAGCACGTCGTCTCCGTGGGCGGGCCCGACCAGGACGCTACCAACCACACCGACGCGAACTTCTCGCTGGTCGCCATCCAGTACGGTGACGGCAGCGTGAAGGGCCAGTGGACGGATCAGTTCGGTCAAGGTCAGGGCGGCATTCACGTGGCGATCAACTGTCTGTTCGTCCAGGGCAACCAGGCCTGGGTGAGCGGCTTCATCACCTCCGGCACGTTCGGCGGCGTCGACCTGTCCGGTCTGCCGGTCATCACCCGCGTACAGGACAACGGCGGCGGGAATACGCCTGACGCGATCAGCTTCTCCTTCATTGGAAACGCGGCCGCGTGCACGACCGCGCCCAACCTGCCGCTCCAGCCGATGAGCTCCGGCCAGGTGAAAGTTCGCTGACCCTTCGGTGAATCGCGCGCGGCCGCTCCGGCAGCCGCGCGCACTTCCCCGACCTGCGCACGGTCGAACAGCCCGCTGCTCTAGACCGCGACGTCCGTCGGGCCTCGTAATGCGGGTCGTACATCTTTGCGCGTGGGCGGCAGCGCTCGGGGCCGGGGCCGGCTATTCTCACCCCATGACGTCCGTGCGCGAGAGCCGTCGATTTAGCGGTCCCCTGCCCCGTCCCGGGCGCAGGGCGGACCGTCGCGCGCAGCGCGCGTAACGTCGCTCACGCTCCGAAAGCTCGGGTCGTCGGCAGGGGATCCCTCCCTGAACCGTCCCCTTGCGCGCCGGCTCGGCCGACGCGCCGACCCGAGCCTCGAAGGAGCATCCGCCGTGAAGATCATCGACCCCGAAGCGCTGGAGCGCGCGCTTGCGCTCCGCGACCTGACCGACCCCGCGCAGGGCCCGCACGCGATCCAGAAGGTTCTGGACGCCGCCGTCCTTGCGCTCTCTCGAGCCTGGGAGTGTCCGACCCGGATCGTGCGCCTGCACCCCGTGGTCTCGCTCGCCGACAATTACGACGCGCTCCACTATCCGGCGGGCGGCGCGGCGCGGGACGCGCGGTACACACGCTACGTCTCGCCAACCCAGGTGCTTCGCACGCAGACCTCGGCGTTGATCCCGCCGACCCTCCGTGCGCTGGCAGGCGCACCGCCTCCCGAGGTACTCCTCGTCGCGCCGGGCCTCGTCTGGCGGCGTGACGTCATCGACCGCCTGCACGTCGGCGAGCCGCATCAGGTGGACCTGTGGCGGATCCGCACCCGCGGCCCGGTGCTCGGCGCCTCCGATCTCGCGGCGATGATCGCCTCCGTCGCGGAAGCAGTCGTGCCGGGACTCTCCGTTCAGGTGACGGCTGCGGAACACCCCTACACGCTCGAGGGACGGCAGATCGACGCGAAGGTCGCTGGACAGTGGGTCGAGATCGGCGAGTGTGGGCTCGCTCTGCCCGCCCTGCTGGCCGACGCCGGTCTCCCCGAGGGATCGAGTGGGCTCGCCATGGGGCTCGGGCTGGACCGGCTGGTCATGACCCGGAAAGGCCTCGATGACATCCGGCTGCTCCGGGCGACGGACCCGCGGATCAGCGCACAGATGGTCGACCTCGCGCCGTGGCGTCCCGTCTCCAGTCGCCCGCCCGTCCGCCGCGATCTCTCCATCGCCGTGCCCGTGGAGACCGTCGCGGAGGAGCTCGGTGATCGTGTCCGGGACGCGCTCGGCGCGCGGGCGACCGACGTGGAGGCCGTGGAGGTCCTCTCCGAGACTCAGGGGGAAGCGCTGCCTGCCATGGCGAGAGAACGCATCGGGATGCTCGAGGGCCAGAAGAACGTCCTTCTCCGGGTGGTGCTCCGCGCACACGACCGGAATCTCACCGACGCCGAGGCGAACGAGCTGCGTGACGCGATCTACGCCGCCCTGCACCAGGGGACCGTCTGGGCGTGGGCGTCCCCGCGCGCTTCGGGGACACGGGTCATCTGACCGGATCCTCTCGGAGGTCAGAGGATCCGGCTGGCGTGGAAATGGACACACTGCCAACGACCACCCCGCCGGACCCAGACGGTGCTCCGCCGGTAGCGGATCGTGCTCTGGCCCTCCGAGGTCCGGGCGGTGACCGTGTTCAAGGCGGTGACCACAGCGGTCTCGCCGTAGCCACGGGCTTGCACGTCGCTGATCTGCTCGCCGAGGATCTCCATCGACAAGGGAGCGGCGCCCGCGGGCCGTTCCCTCGCCTCGTTGAGCTCGTCGGCACGGTTCGACACCACACCCCTTCCGTCGATGCCCACGTACTCCTCGGCGAGCAACCGCTCGATGGCCGGGAGATCATGCTTCTGGTACGCGGCGGACCAGGCCCGCTCGAGAGCGGCGAAGGTCTCGTCGAGCTTCGGCGAAGGCTTCGGCGTGCTCGGTGCAGCCAGGGGGAGGACGAGGAACAGGGCGAAAACGGAGCGCATGGCGCCCCGAACCCTAGAGCGGAAGGAACCCCACCGCGACGAGCTTGCCGCCAGCCGTGGCTATTCGGCTGGCCCGGGCGGTCGGGCGAGGAGCGATCCACACGGCGTGCTGGCCAGCGCCGCGCAGTATTTGGCCTCGATGTTCCCGTTCAGGGTGCCCGTTCCGAACTGGAGATTCGTGAGATTCGCCTTGAAGTTCGTGCCCGAGTTGTTGCCGACCTGGGTCACCGTGACCGTCCCGGCGGTCGCCAGAGTGGTCGTGGTCGCCATGCAGCTGGCGTCGACCGATTCGAATCCCCCGTACCAGTACCTCCCGGCGGTGCCAGGGAAGGTCCCGCCGCCGAGGTCAAAGAAGGCGTAGTCCCCGGTGACGTGAGGGTTGACGGTGGCCGGAGGGACGAAGTTTGCGATGGAGAGGAACAGGGCCGTCGTGGTGCCGGGCAGCGTGGTCCCGCTCAGTGCCGAGCAGATGTTCTCCCGATCGACGACCAGGGCCAGAAC
>JBKPMY010000221.1:0-5011 GCA_046732375.1 Myxococcota bacterium | reverse complement strand
GCCTCCGGCCCGATGACGGCGAACTCGGACGCACCGGCGTCGGGAGCATCGAGGAGGGCGCCCACCCGGGCCCGCGCCTCCTCGCTCGTGCGCGCGGGGCCCACCGAGCGCGCGCAGGCAGCGGCCACGAGACAGATGAGCATCAGGGCTGGGCCGAACCGGGACATGGACGCCGCGCGGAGTGTACCCTCCCTCCGGGACATGGCCGGACGGGTCCTCTTCATCGTTCAGCGGGGCGGCTACGAGCCCGCGTACCAGGCTGCCTCGATGGGCATCACCGCAGCTGCCCTCGGGGACGAGGTGGTGTTCGTCTTCGCCTTCGAGGCCCTGCGGCAGCTCTGTCGCGGGGACTTCGGACGTGCCCAGTCCGACCGCGAGCTTGCCGAGGGCGCGCGCGCAGAGGGAGTGGGTGTCCCGCCCCCGGCACAGCTGCTGGCCGAGGCGCGTGGCCTCGGCGCCCGGTGCATCGCCTGCGACACGATGCTCAAGCTGGCCGGTGTCTCGCTGGTCGAGGCCGAGCGCGTGCTGGACGAGGTGATGGGGCTGGCAGCGCTGTGGCGCCTCACCGACGGCGCGCGCGTTCTCACCTTCTGATCGGGCGGCGCTGTAGTCTGGCGGGCGGTCTTCCGCGATGCGCTCCCGCTCGATCGGCCTCGCCGCGTTGTGCCTGGTGTTCGCGCTCTCCTGCCAGTCTTACGAGTTCGTTCCCGTGAAGCCGCTCTCCATCTCCCAGGAGGAGAGCAGCACGCCGATCGTGATCAAGAAGTTCAAGCCGAACGTGATGGTGCTGGTCGACAAGTCCGGCTCGATGGACCAGCCCACCGATCCGACGCTCCCCGGTTGCACCACTTCCTTCGGTCTGTGCGGTACCGGGGACTCGGCGAAGGCCAACCCCTGCAACACCAATGTCTGCCCGACGCGCTGGAGCGAGCTGAATCTGGCGCTCGACTCCTTTCTCCAGTCGCAGGCGCAGACGGTGCGGTTCGGTCTGTCCTTCTTCCCCGAGCCGGGGTCGCAGGTCGCGGGGGAACCCAACTGCGTTCCCACGACCGCCGCCCGGGTGGACCTCCCGGCCGACACCGAGGACGACTCGGCGGCGACGCTCTCGGCTTCGTCGACCGCGGCGCGGAACGCTCTCGCCTCGGTTCGGAGCCAGACCTCAGCGGGTCCTTTCGGCACGGGTGGGGCGACGCCCACCGGTCAGAGCCTGCAGTTCTTCTCCGACTATGGCCCGCTCCAGGACCCGCTCCGGCTCGAGCTGGTGCTCTTGCTCACCGACGGCCTTCCCAACTGCAACGCCACCATCACCGCCGAGGTCTGCGTCTGCACGGCGGCCAGGGACAGCTGCCCTCCGGCGGGTACCCCCAACAACTGCCTGGACAAGGATCGCACGGTGCAGGCGGTTCAGGATCTCGCCGGCCACGGCATTCACGTGGTGGTCATTGGCTTCGGGGACGAGACCCGGGCCAGCCTCGACGGCGGCGTTCAGGCGCCCATCGTGCTTCAGGAGATGGCGCTGGCCGGAAATTACCCCCGGCTGTGCCCGGGCCCCCGGCACGACCAGCCCTGCGGACCTTTCAACCCCTGCCAGGGCGGCGTGTGCCTCCGGCAGTACTACCAGGCGCAGGACAGCCGGGACCTCGGGGCGGCGCTGGCGGAGATCACCGCGAGCCTCGACCGGGAACCGTGCCTCCGCGCCATCACTCCGGCGCCGACCTCGGAGGAGCTCATCCTCCTGACGCTCGATGGGACGAAGTACCCGCCCGGACCCGATACCTGGCGCTACGTCCCGCCGGCGGACGGTGGGCCGGTGATCCGCTTCTTCGGCTCGCTGTGCGCGGCAATCGAGAGCTCGACGGCGCAGAATCCGGTGCAGCTCGACCTCAGGATTCTCCGCGTGTTGTGAGCCGCGGGTGCAGGCCGGTCGCAGGGGTGTGGGCTTTCCGGTCGGGAAGCGGGCCTGCCGGCCCCCCCGAGCAGGTATGCTCCGGCGCCGCGCATGCCCACCTCGTCCGTCCTCCGTGGTGCAGCGGTCCTCGCGCTCCTGGCGGGCGGCAGTGCGTGCCAGACCTACGACTTCGAGCCGGTCAAGCCGCTGTCGATCGGCCAGACACAGACCAGCGTCGACATCGAGGCAGTGGCGAACAAGCCCAACTTCATGCTGCTCGTGGACAAGTCGGGCTCGATGGATCAGCCGGTGAACCAGTTCAACTCGGCCTGCCACGTGGGGAACCCCAATGGGCCCCTGTGCGGGGACCCGGGCAAGGTGAATCCCTGTGACGTCAGTCAGTGCCCCACGCGCTGGAGCGAGCTGAGCAAGGCACTCGACAGCTACATCACCCAGTTCCCCCTCATCGGGCGTTACGCGCTCTCGCTGTTCCCCGAGCCGGAGAGTAACGGGGGCTGCGGCCCGACGACGGCGCAGAGATTCGCGCTTCCGACCACCAGCTCCGATGACGACGCCACGCTCCAGGCCCAGGCCGACGGGACGAAGGGGAAGCTCGACGAGGTCACGAGCTGCAGCCCCCCCGGTCCCACCTGCACCGGCGGAGGGACCCCGACCGCGGCGAGTCTCGCGTTCCTGTCGTCGGTCAACGAGCTGGTGAACGACGACACGCGCGACCAGATCGTCATCCTCTTCACCGACGGGCTCCCCAACTGCAACCCGGCCCTGGCCAGCGTCGCGGGGACCTTGGCCTGTCAATGCACCTTCGGTGGAAACATCGATGACTGCGCCCCGGGCCTGCCGCCGTTCCCCGGTGCAGGGTGCCTCGACGTGGACAACTCCGTGACGGCGGTGCAGTTTCTCGCGAGCAGGGGCGTGCAGACGTACGTCGTCGGGTTCGGCGCGGAGGCTGGGACTGCCGACGCGCGCGACACGCTGCAGCGCATCGCTGTCGCCGGGGCCGTCCGGTTCCCGCGGGTGTGCCCCGGGACGCCGCCCAACCAGCCCTGTGGCCCGGGCAATCCGTGCGACCTCGCGACCGGGCTGTGCACCCTGCAGTACTACTCGGCCAATGACGCCTCGGAGCTGGGGGCGATCCTCAAGACCATCACCGATCCGAACGTCACGGTCTGCGAGCGCTTCCTGACCGAGGTCCCCACCGACGTCTCGCTGCTCAGCGTGCTGGTGGACGGCACCGCGTACCAGCCGGGGCCGGACACCTGGGTGTACGTGCCCCCGAGCGAGACCACTCCGGTATCGAACAAGCCCGGTCCGGCGGTGGTCTTCGTGGACGAGAAGCCGCTGTGCGATCAGCTGAAGACCTCGACCGGGGCGGACCCGGTGAACGTCCAGATCCGGATCCTGAAGGTCCTGTGAGCCCGATCGCTCCGGCGCGCCTGCGCTGCCCCATCGGCGTCCCCCTGATTTCCCCGACTTGCCGCCCCCGCCGGTGAGTCCTACGGTGCCGGCGCCCCGTGCGCCTCACCATCCTCTCGCGCTCGCTCTCCGTTCCCTCCACCGCCCGCCTCGTGGCGGCGGCACGCGCGCGCGGGCACTCCGTGCGGGTGCTCGACCCGGTGCAGGTGGAGATGCACCTCGACGGAACGCGCGGTCAGCTCCTCTACCGCCGCCGCAAGCTCGTGCTCCCCGACGTGGTGCTGCCGCGCATCGCCCAGTCCATCACCCCTTACGGCCTGGCGGTGGCGAACCAGTTCGGGATGCTCGGCGTGCCGGTGATGAACACCGCGGCGGCCATCGCCCAGGCGCGCAACAAGATCCGCTGTCTGCAGTTGCTGTCCGCGCACGGGATCGCGGTGCCGGCGACGGTGATGGCCAGGAGCGCCGGCGATCTCAAGGCGATGGTGCGGCTGGTCGGTGGAGTTCCGGTCCTGGTCAAGCTGCTCGGCGGCGCCGACGAGCGCGGGGTGATGGTCTGCGAGACACTCAACTCGCTGGAGGCGGCACTGGAGGCCATCCTCGGGCTGGGGCACAACCTGCTCGTCCAGGAGTACGTGCGAAAGGCTGGCCGGGACGTCCGGGTGCTGGTGGTCGGCGGCAGGGCCGTCGCGGCGGTGCGGCGGCGCCCCCGGATGAACCGTCTGTCCAACACGCTGAACCGCGGGGCCCGCTTCGAGCGCATCACGCTCACCGACGCCCAGCAGCGCGCGGCCGCGGAGGCAGCGAGGCTCATCGGCCTCGAGGTGGCGGCGGTGGACATGCTGGACGTGAAAGGCCTGCCCAAGGTGTTCGAGGTGCACTCCAGCCCCGGACTGGCGGAGATGGAGAAGGCGGTTGGCGAGGACCTGGCGACGCCCGTCGTGATCCGGGCCGAGCAGATCGCCCGCGAGCGGCCCCCGGCGCTGGATCCCCCGCCGCGGCGGTCGGAATCGGGGCGGGTGCGGCCTGCCCCCCGGCCGCTGAAGCGCGCCCGCGCATCTTGAATTATAGGAGGCGGCCGATGCGCTTCTTCCGAATCCTCGTTCTCCCCACAGTCCTCGTCGCCTCGCTCGCCCTCGCAGCGGAGGTGGATCCGACCACGCTGTACAAGGTGACCACCGAGGGGACGACCTCGAAGGTCCCGGCGGGGAAGAAGGGGACTCTGATCCTGGAGATCCAGAGCCTCAAGGGCGCCCACGTGTCGGACGAGGCGCCGCTGCGGATCCAGCTCTCGGGGACTGGTGCGGTGACGCCGGGGAAGACCCAGCTGGTCTACACCGACTCGGTACGGAAGCCCTCGGCGTCGACGAAGTACCCCGATCCGCGCTTCGAGGTGCCGCTCGCAGCGCAGGGGAAGGGACCGGGCACGGTGGAGGCGAAGATGACCTTCTTCGTCTGCACCGAGCAGCTGTGCCTCCGCCAGCAGAAGACGCTCTCGGTCCCGATCACGGTGGAGTAGCAGGCGCCGATGTCGGGGGAGAGCCGGACGGTGCACGGCATCCACCCGGTGCTGGAGGCGCTGCGGGCACGCCCCGGCGAGGTCGAGCGGGTCTACGTGCTCGAGGGAAGCATGCCGCCGCGCGCCGCCGCGGAGATCCTCTCCCGGGCCCGCGATGCACAGGTCAGGGT
>JBKPMY010000220.1:0-16547 GCA_046732375.1 Myxococcota bacterium | reverse complement strand
ACCTCGAGCGGCTGCGGCACCGGGCGGACGCCCGGCTCGGTCACGAGGCGGTCGCCGCCGGCGCGCTCCGCTGGGGCGAGCCAGTCCTCAGCTCCGCCCTCACCGAGATCCGCCCCGACGGCCCCTGGTACCGCGGCCACTCGGTGGTGGTGCTGGCGCAGACAGCCCGCTTCGAGGCCGTGGCGGAGCTCCTCTGGACCGGCATCCTCCCCGCGACCGTCCAGCCGTGGCCGCGGCCGCGGGTCCCGGCCACCGGGCGCCTCCGGGCTCCGGCCAACCCCATCGATGCGATGCTTGCCGGGCTCTCCGCCGCTCGTCTCGCGAGGTACCGGGGACAGGAGGCGAGCACCCGCCCTACCGTGACGCGGCGCCGGCGGGGTGGCAGCGCAGGGAGGGCCGTCACCGAGCCCTCCGGCCCGGAGCTGGTGTGGACCCTGATCGGCCTCGTGGCCGCGGCATGCGGCCGCCCGCCGGCACACGCGCTCGCCGCCCCCGACGTGGCCTCCGGCATCCAGCGGGCCCTCGGCGCGCCGGCCCGAAGCGCGCGGCTCATCGAATCGACGCTGGTGGCCTGCGCCGACCACGAGCTCAACGCCTCCTCGTTCGCCGCCCGGGTCGCGGCCTCGACCGGGGCAGACCTCGAGGCCTGTCTGCTCGCCGCGCTCGCGGCCTTCAGCGGCCCCCGGCACGGAGCGGAGAGTGCGCGCGTCCAGGCCCTGGTCACCGAGGCCGGCCGGCCGGAGCGCGCCCGGGCGACACTGCTCGCCCGCGTGCGCCGTGGGGAAGGCTTGCCCGGGTTCGGCCACCGGCTCTACCCGGCGGGAGATCCCCGCGGCGCCCTCCTCCTCTCCCTTGCTTTCCTGCAGCCGCGCCCTGCGCCGGCACTGGCGGTGCTGCGGTCGCTGGTCTCGGAGGCGGAGCGGCTGGGGCTCGGAGCCCCCAACGTGGACGTGGGGCTCCTTGCAGTCGGGCACGCGCTCCGCCTTCCGACGTTCGCGGGGCAGGTCCTGTTCTGCATCGGGCGCATCGCGGGGTGGGTCGCCCACGTGACCGAGCAGCGGAGCTCCGGCGACCTCCTCCGTCCGCGGGCGCGCTACGTCGGGCCACGCGCGCCCGGAGCCCGGTGATAGGGTCCGTGCGCGACATGCCCACCCTTCAGGGAAAGACGCTCTTCATCACCGGCGGAAGCCGCGGCATCGGGCTGGCCATCGGGCTCCGCGCCGCGCGCGACGGGGCGAACGTGGCCATCGCCGCCAAGACCACCGAGCCCCACCCGAAGCTCCCCGGCACCCTCTACACGGCCGCCGAGGAGATCGAGAAGGCCGGCGGACGCGCCCTCCCCTGCGTCGTCGACATCCGCTACGAGGACCAGGTCCATGCGGCGGTGGAGAAGACGGTGCAGACCTTCGGGGGCATCGACATCCTCGTGAACAACGCGAGCGCGATCCACCTCTCGGGCACGGAAGTGACGCCGATGAAGAAGTGGGACCTGATGCATGGCATCAACGCGCGCGGCACGTTCCTTTGCTCGAAGGCATGCCTCCCCCATCTGCGGAAGGCCAAGAACCCCCACATCCTCAACAACGCACCGCCGCCGAGCACCGATCCGCGATGGTTCGCGCCTCACGTGGCCTACTCGCTGGCCAAGTTCGGGATGAGCTTCTGCGCCATGGCCATGGCGGAGGAGTTCCGTGAGGAGGGCATCGCGGTCAACACGATCTGGCCCAAGACGATCATCGCGACCGCCGCGGTCCAGAACTTGCTCGGCGGAGACGAGATGGTCCGGGGCAGCCGCGGGCCGGAGATCATGGCCGACGCCGCGCACGCGATCCTCACCAAGCCCAGCCGCGAGTTCACCGGAAAGTTCTGCGTGGACGAGGACGTGCTGCGGGCCGAGGGCGTGACCGATTTCTCGAAGTACGCGACCGTGCCCGGCGCGGAGCTCATCCCCGACTTCTTCCTCTAGGTCACTCCGGTCATGGACTTCAGCACCCCGCCTCGCGTCGCCGATCTCCTTCCCGCCATCCGCGTCTTCGTGACCGAGCGCATCCAGCCGCTGGAGAAGCGGATGCCGGAGGGATGGAGCGTCCTCGAGCCCGAGCTGGAGCGGGTCCGGTCCGAGGTCCGGCAACGCGGCTGGTGGGCCCCGTTCTTCCGTCGCGAGCAGGGCGGGATGGGACTGTCGCTGATGGAGTTCGCCTTCGTCAGCGAGGAGCTCGGTCGCACCCCGCTGGGTCACTACGCCTTTCACTGCCAGGCGCCGGACGTGGGGAACATGGAGATCCTCCACGAGTTCGGCACCGCGGAGCAGAGGCGCACCTGGCTCGAGCCACTGGCCGCGGGACGGATCCGCAGCTGCTTCTCCATGACCGAGCCGGCGATGCCTGGCTCGAACCCGGCCTGGATGGCCACCCGCGCCCGGCTGGAGGGTGAGAGCTGGGTCCTCGAGGGGCGGAAGTGGTTCACCACCGCCGCCGACGGCGCGAGCTTCGCCATCGTGATGGCGGTGACCGACCCCGACCGGCCCAACGTCTACACCCGCGCGAGCCAGATCATCGTTCCCATGGACACACCCGGGGTGCAGCTGGTCCGGAACATCCCGGTCATGGGCGAGGCCGGCGGCGGGTGGGCGTCGCACGGGGAGATCTCCTACGAGAACGTGCGCGTGCCCCGCACCAACCTGCTCGGCGAGCGCGGAGCGGGCTTCGTCATCGCCCAGGCCCGTCTGGGGCCTGGACGGATCCACCACTGCATGCGGTGGATCGGCATCTGCCAGCGAGCCTTCGACCTGCTCTGTGACCGGGCGGTCTCCCGCGAGATGTCTCCCGGGCGGCCCCTGGGCCTGAAGGGAACCATCCAGCAGTGGATCGCCGAGAGCCGGGCGGAGATCGATGCTGCCCGGCTCCTGGTTCTGCACGCCGCCTGGCGCATCGATCGCGATGGCACCTACGCCGCCCGCGACGACATCTCGATGATCAAGTTCGTGGTGGCCAACACGCTGTTCCGGGTGCTGGACCGCGCCATCCAGGCTCACGGCGCGCTGGGCATCACCGATGACACGCCGCTGGCCTGGTGGTTCCGGCACGAGCGGGGGGCACGCATCTACGACGGGCCGGACGAGGTACACCAGGCCTCGGTGGCCCGGCACATCCTCCGGGCCCGCGGTCTGCCCGATCGGCGCGGCGGGGCCTGAGCGGTGGACGAGCTGGATCCCACTCGCCCGGTGCGCGCGGGCGAGGAGCTCGAGGCCGAAGCGCTCCGCCGCCTCCTCGACCGTCACGCTCCCCAGCTCGGCGGTCCGGTGGAGGTCGAGCAGTTCCCGAAGGGGCACTCCAACCTGACCTACCGGCTACGGGTGGGCGGCACGGAGCTCGTGCTCCGGCGACCGCCAAAGGGGGCCAAGCAGATCAAGGCCGGGCACGACATGCGGCGCGAGTACACCGTCCTCACCCAGCTCCGTCCGGTGTGGCCGAAGGTGCCGCGCACCCTCTTCTACGTGCCCGAGGAGGAATCGCCCTTCGGGGTCCAGCTCTACGTGATGGAGCGTGTGTCGGGTCTCATCCTCCGCGGCACGAAGCTCCCGGCGGGCGTGGAGCTCGACGCGGCCGGCATGCGCGCGGTCTCCGAGACCGTGGTGGACACCCTGGTCGAGCTCCACGGCGTGGACCCGGCCGCAGCGGGCCTGGCCGATTTCGGCAAGCCGCAGGGGTACGTGCAGCGGCAGGTCGCGGGGTGGACCGACCGATACGCGCGGGCCCGAACCGACGACCTGCCGGACATGGAGCGCCTCGCCGGCTGGCTCGCCGCGAACCTCCCGGGGGACCGGCCCGGAGCGATCATCCACAACGACTTCAAGTACGACAACGTGGTGCTCGACCCCGCCGACCTCACGAAGGTCCGCGCCGTGCTGGACTGGGAGATGGCCACGCTCGGGGACCCGGTCTCGGACCTGGGCATGACGCTGGCCTACTGGTTCGAGCCGGGCGAGACGGAGATGGTCGGCCCCGCTGCCTTCGGCCCGACGGCGCTGCCCGGCAACCTGACCCGCGAGGAGATCATCCAGCGCTACGCGACCCGGAGCGGCCGGGCCGTGGACGACGTGCTGTTCCACTACGTGCTGGGTCTGTTCAAGGTCGCGGTCATCGCCCAGCAGATCTACTTCCGCTACCGGCAGGGGCTCACCCAGGACGAACGCTTCGCCGGGCTCGGGTTCGCGGTGGCGCTGCTCGCGCAGGTGGCGGTCCGGGCCGTGGACCGGAAGCGAATCTCCGGACTCCTCGACTGAGCGCCATGGACCGCTTGCACCCCCGACGGTCGAGCAGAGAGGCTCGGGCAGGAGCACTTCGATGAGCATTGGCAGGCCACCCGTCGGACCGCAGTTCTTCACGCCAGCAGACCCGGAGTTCGAGCAGCGGGTTCGCGCCAGCTTCGCGCGCCAGCGAGTCATGCAGACCATTGGCGCGGAGCTGACATCGGTGTCCCCGGGCGAGGTCGTCATCGAGCTCCCGTTTCGAGAGGACCTCACGCAGCAGCACGGGTACCTGCACGCTGCGATCGTCACCGCCATCGTCGACAGCGCATGCGGCTACGCCGCGTTCACCCTGATGCCGGTGACCTCCGCAGTGCTGACGGCCGAGTACAAGGTGAACTTCCTCGCCCCTGCCGCCGGCCGCCGATTCGTCGCTCATGGACGGGTGATGAAGCCCGGTCGAACGCTCACCGTCACCGCGGGGGACGTGCTCGCGGAGACCGACGCAGGGGCGAGACCCATCGCCACCATGCTGGCCACCATGATGACGGTGAGCGGCCGCGAGATCTCAGGCTGATCCACGACCCGGAGATCACGGCCCCGCGAGAGCGAGGTCTACGCGCTTTCCCTTTCCTGAAGGTCGACCCGGCAGCCGATCTGCAGCTCGAATCGGCCGCGACGCACCGGGCGGATCTGCACCTCCGGGCATTTCTCCTCCAGGCGCTTGCGCAGGAGGATCAGCCGCGACTCGAGGTTGTCCCGCACCTCCGGAAGCCCGAGGGAGTCGTCGAGCCGCAGCTCCCGGTTACTGAACTCCGTCCGACCGCTCTCGGCGTTCGCCCGGAGCAGCTTCCAGAGGATCTTCGCCGGGACGTTCCGGATGAGGTACTCGCCGTCGACGAAGATGCAGTCGTCGTTCCGGAACATCTGAAACATCCGGGTGCGCAGGGCCGGCTGCCCGCCGCGGGCCTCGCCGGTCGTGCCCGCCGGAAGCTCCCCTTCCTCGTCCGCGCTCGAGGCCCGGTCGATCCCCAGGGCGATCTGGTTGGCGAGGATGTTGAGGAAGGTCTCGGTCCACGCGTCGAACGCCATCGGCTCGCGGCTCTCCAGGGCCAGCACGCCGACCAGCCGGTCTCCCACCAGCAGCGGGAGAGCGAGCTGGGCCTGCGCGTCCGCCAGCCCCGGGAGCGGAATCTCCGGAGACGGCGCACCGGTCCCGGCGTGCTGCAGCTCGGCGCGGATGGTGCGCCAGTAGCGAAGCTCCGCGCCCACTCCCGCCACCCGCATCGGCCTCCTGCGGGAGGCCACGGTGCCGATCAGCCCCTCGCCGAGAGGAACCTCGGCGCCCACCCCCGCTGATCCGTACCCGTGGCTGGCGGTGGTGACCAGCCGCCCCTGCCCGTCGGGGAGCAGCACCATCGAATGACGGAAGCCCATCTGCTCGTCCAGCGCCTGGAGCACCGCCTCCAGGAGCACCTCGAGGCATCCGGCACGATTCACCCGATCAGAGATGGCCTGGAGCCCGCGGAGCTCCCGGGTCATCGCCTCCATCCGGCCGGGAACACGTTCCGAGCGGTCCAGGCGCGCGTCCGGTGGGAGAAGGAACCCATCGACGTGCTCCGCGGAGAGCACCTCGTAGACGTCTGCGCACCGGAGCCGGAACACGCCGAACATGCCGGTGTGAGAGGCGATGACTTGCAGTCGCGCCGACATCTCCTCGAACAGCGGTCCGTCGTTCTCCGGGTGGTCGAACCGGAGCTGGAGCCGATACTGCTCGTAGGTTCGTGGGGAGAAGAGCAGCACCGAGGCGTGGGGGTTCTCCCGCACGTTTCGCTGGGTCTTGTTGAAGAACTGGTGGGAGAGCGCGACGTGCCGGTCGTCGACCAGATGGACCTGGCTGATCTCGGTGATGTTCGGCTCGCCCTCGAGCGAACAGGTGGTCATCATCGCCGGGATGACTCCCTCGAAGCATTCGGGGATGTCGCGAAGGGAGATCATCCGGGCACCGGCTCAGGCGGCCGCAGAGGCCCCTGCAACGGCTGACCCGCCGCGGGGCCGGGAGTCTGGACGAAGAGCTGTTCCACCTGGAAGCGGACCGCGTGCGCCGGCCAGTGCTGGATCCGGAGCACGAAGAACTTCGGGACGCCGAGTGGCTCCAGCGTACGGCCGAGACAGGCCCGGTACCGCTCGGTCAGGCCCCGCTCGTCGTCCGCCGCCGCACGGATCTCCATCACCTTGCCCTTGAGCTGCACCGAGCGGTGGTCTGCGGCCGAGGTCGCCACCAGGGCGATGCGGCGGCTGTCCCGGAGGTTGGCGACGACGTCTCCCGCGGTGGCGACCGGCAGGAAGACGGTGACCTCCTCGCCCCCGTTCTCGACCCGGACTCCCACCGGCCACACGGACCGCGGCACCAGGCGTGCGTCCCGGCTCGCGCAGCCGAGGACGACTCCGGATTCGAGGAACTCGACGAGTGCGGGATCGAGCGAGGCCACGCGGGACGCATCGGTTCTACCCTCGGCGTCCCACGGCTGTCACCGTCGCCGCGCGGCTCACCCGGCAGGGTCGAGGCCCACACGCCGGGCGGTGCGCTCCCATCGCTCGGCCCCCAGCACCTCCCGGGCCAGACCGGACAGCTGCGCAAAGACTGGCGCCGGTATCTGGGCCCGGGCCGTGCCGAGCAGCCTGGCACCTTCCGCGGTAGTCATCGCCGGGAGCATCAGCCGGAGCACGACCGTCATTCGCTCCGGAGGAACGGCCGCCCGGATTCGGGCATCCATGGTCTCGAGCTCCTCCTCGGTCAGGTGCGCCCAGAGGATGGGCATTGCCTCGTTCTCCTCCCGGTCCATGTGACGGAGGTGGTCGGCCACGAGCAGGGTGAGCGCCCGGGCGAGCAGCTGTCCGGCGGCTTCTCGCTCCGAGCTGACGTCCGAGCAGGTCCGCGGCAAGACCGCCCGCAGCTCGGCCTGGAGCCCCTCGAGGCGGCCGTGGTCGCCCTGCAGCGAGGCCGCGAGCGCCGGCGCGTACCGACCCACCTCGGGCATGACGAACGTGTCCTCATGCTCGGCGTGCGAATCGAGGAGATCGAGCAGGGTCGCCACGGCGCGGGCGGCGAGGATCGCCTCTCCGGCGTCGGCGAAGTCGGTCCGGGCGACGAGCAGGGTGGTGTCGAAGAGCGCCGTGCGGAGCGCCTTGTGGATCGGCTGGAAGCGATTCGGTCGGGTCATGAGCGGCAGTCTGCCGTCAGGACTCGACCGGCGACCCTAAGAGGTTCTTAAGCGCGCCCTCATTCGGTCCTACCTGGGGTGCCCCACGCCTAGGGATAGAGGACGTCGAGCGCCTCCGGCTTCTCCTCGTGGTCGGCGATGATGTCGTGGCAAGCGGCGCTGCACTTCTGCGGGATGGCATCACCCTTGGCGTTCACGTGCTTCTTGTCGTGGCAGCGATAGCAGCCGTCGTGCTGGAAGTGGTCCACGTAGGTGCCCCAGCTGATCTTCATGTTCGGGAAGTTGTTCCGGGTCCACTCCTCGGCGAGCAGCTTGCCCGCGGCCGCGACCTTTGCCTTGCCCTCGGCATCGAGCGGCGGCTGGACCTTGGCGTAGGAGGCCAGCAGCGCGGCCGGGATGTCCTTCCGCGCCTCGTCGTGCGACGGATAGCTCGCCTTGAGCACCGTCAGGGCCTCGCGCTTGATGAACGGCAGGTTCCTGTCGATCGCCCCGCGGGCCAGAGCGTGGTCGACGACCGTGTCGGGCCTGGAGAACCGGTGCGCCGGCCGGCTGTGGCAGTCGGTGCAGCCCATCTCCAGCCACTCGGCGCCCGCGGGAGCCGTCGCTTCCTTGGCCACGAACTTGTCGCTGGTGCCGTCGGGGCGGGTCACCTCCACCTCGGTGATCGTGGCCCGCTTCGGATCCGCGAGGTAGCGGATCTTCATCCCGTTGTGAGCGTGGGAGCCCCGCCACTTCCCGTCGCGGAAGCCGCCCACCAGTGTCCGGAAGATGGTGACCGTCTCGACGGGCTTCTCCTTGTCGTCGTAGGAGCGCCGGATGTGGAGCTGGTCATCGATGAAGCGGGCCGGGTCGTGGCAGTGCGTGCAGATAGCGCTCGCGACCGGCGTGGGCTGGGGCACCGGCCGCGAGTAGCTGCCGAACAGGAACTCCACTGCCTGTCGAGCCCCGTTCAGCTTCGCCCTCGCGAAGTGACCGGCTCCCTCTCCGATGTGACAATCGACGCAGCGGACGTTGGCGTGGGGCGTGACCTGATGGGCGACCGCCTCGGGTTGCATGACCTTGTGGCACGTCGTGCCGCAGAACGCGTCCGTCTCCATGACCTCCAGGCCCTTGTACGTCGCGACGGAGACGATCATGAGATTCAGGACCGTCAGGACGAAGAACACCACCAGGATGGTCCGCACCTTGGAGTTGTTGAGGTCAAGGACCGGGAATGCATCCGGCAGCCCCGCCTTCTCCCTCTTCCGCCGCAGTCTCAGGCCGATGGGGATCAGCACCAGCCCGAGGATGAAGATCGTCGGCAGCAGCAGGTAGCTGATGAGCCCGCGGTAGTTTCCGAGCGGCATCCCGGCGAGCTCCAGGGCCAGGATCACCAGGAAGGAGATCGCGGAGAACGTGGCGAGCGCCACTCCGATCGCCGAGAGCCAGTGGCGAGTCGCCAGGAAGACGAAGTCTCGCAGCGCGGCGAAAACTCTCTCGATGAATTTCATGAGCGGGTCACCATCGATTCGTCCGCTGCCATCGCGCGCAGTCCTTTCGCTTCCGACACCGGATCAGAGATCGACCCGACCGTTCAGGTGCGTGGAGTTCCCCGACGAGTCCACGATGATGTTGCCCTCGGGGGTGACGGAGCTTCCGTGGCAGCCGGCGCAGTCGGTGAGGGTCTTGCCGGTGTGGAAGGACTGTCCCGGAATCTGCGGCGGAATCCCGTGACAGCTGCCGCACGCCGCCTGATCCGTCCCGCCGTTGAACCTCGGAGTGCGATTCACCGTCGGAGCGGTGTCCTGGGAGAGGCTCGCTCCGGAGCCGTGGCAGTACGACGTGCAGGTCGCCGTGGCCGGGTCGTAGGACGGCACCGCGCCATCCGCCCGGGCGAGCACCCCCGCGTCGGGCGGGAAGACCTCCGCCGGCGGACCCTGGTCGATGTGGCCGGGGCTGAACAGCTCTGCCGGGACCAGGTGGCACTCGGTGCAGGCGATGGGCGCACTGACCTTGTGCAGTGCCTCGAGGTGAGGCCGGTGGGCTCCCACCGTCTGCAGGGTCGGATCCGAGCGGCCCAGGAGGTCGACCGGGGGCGCGGGACTGTTGCCGCTTCCGTGGCACCCGATGCAGCTGCCGGCGGGCGCCGCCAGGTTCACCTCACCGTTGGCGTGGAGCGGTGAGCGGGGCTGCTCACCGACGAAGCTCGTCCGGTGGCAGGTGTTGCAGCGCGTGTCCGGCCCGTGTCCCGCCGGAGGGACGCCGTGACAGCTGCCGCAGGGCGCCTGGTCTTGCCCGAGGGTCCAGACCGGGGTGACGAAGTGGGCATTCGAGTCCTGGAAGGGCGCGTGGCAGTAGCCGTTGGTGCAGGTGGCTGCGTTGCGATCCCAGGAGAACTGTCCCGCGAATCCGTTGCGGACGATCACCGGCGCCGGCCCGGTGAGCAGCTTTCCTCCGGACTGATAGTGGCCTTCGTCCCCGGGGCTGGTGGGCGTGGTGTGGCACACCTCACAGGAGTAGGCCGCGTGCATCTGCCCATCGGCAGCGTGCGCCTGGTGCGCTCCCACCGTCACCAGCGAGGTGGCCGAGAGGTAGTCGAGGTTCCGCGGCGGCGCCGCATTGGCGGCGCTCCCGTGGCAGGTGTTGCAGGCCATCACGCCCGAGGCGTGACAGCTCTGACAGGAGACGTTGGCGCTGCCTCCGCTCAGGTCCTGTCCGTGGCAGGCCTGACAGCCGCTCAGGTCGTAGACGGCCTGGCGCAGCACTCGTCCGTGGAACTGACCGGTGTTTCCGGGATCCATCCAGCCGTTGATGTGCACCGTGTACGGCTTGGGCTTGAGCGCGCACTCCACCACCCAGCTCTGGAGCTCGGACAGCTCGGCCTGGGGAATCGCCACGTGCCCGCCCGGCAGCGTCCCTCGAGCGGCCTGAAGCACGAGCGAGCCGTCGTCTCCCGCGCGGGCCCGATAGGTTCCGTCCGGGCGGCGGGCGACGGCGGCCAGGTAGCTGTCCACCCGGTAGTCGGCCTCGGCCACCGCCGCGCCGTGACAGGAGGCGCAGCGCGTCTGGAGCACCGGGCCCACGCCCTGGGCGTAGCTGTCGTCGCACTTCGCCTGTCCCAGCTGCTGGGAAGTGCCACTGGAGCACGCGGCCAGCATCCCGGAGAGGAGGAGCAGTGCCGCGGGGGTTCGCGCCGGTCGCTCTATGGGTGACATGACAGGCACATGGGTTTGCCGTTGATCTCCGACGTCGAATGCTTCGACAGCCAGGCCGGCGGATGCGGGTTGCCGCCCGGCGCGCCGACGCGGTGACAGCTGACGCAGTTGGATGCCGCGCCCTGGTCATGGCACGCGGCGCAGCTCACGATGTCCTTTCGTGCCTCCGTCCCGTGGAACAGCGGGCTCCCGGGAGTCAGCCAGCCCGAGGGATGCGGATTGAGGGGATTGTTCGAGTCGGAAGTTAGTCGCTGCTGGCGGTGACAGTCGGTGCAGAAGCTGACCGGATGGCACTTCTGGCAGGCCGCCTG
Source organism: Myxococcota bacterium (assembly GCA_046732375.1). Lineage (GTDB taxonomy): Bacteria > Myxococcota > Myxococcia > Myxococcales > Myxococcaceae > RPRB01. The sequence continues at coordinate 5,569 of JBKPMY010000220.1, read as the reverse complement.
GTTTGCGCGGGCCTCGATCGAGTGCCGGGTGATGAAGTCGCCCCAGTGGACCCAGTTCCGATCCGGCCGATCCGGGTAGAGCGCCTCGGGCTTCATCGGACGGGTCCGCGCCGCATGGCAATCGGCGCACCAGCTCTGCTCGTGGCAGGTCTCGCAGGACGCGGACGTCGAGCGGGCGATCGGCGGGTGGAGGCGGGTAAAGTTCCCTCGGTGGCTGAAGATGGTGCTGGGCTTGAGCGGGAAGTGCGTCAGGTCGACGTGGCACGCGTAGCACTGGCCGTTGTCGAACTGCTGCTGATGCTGCGGGTGCTCGTGACAGCCGAGGCAGACGCTCATCGGGGGTACCGGCTTCTCGAGGCTGGTCTTCTCTGGGAGCGACAGGTGGCAGACCTCGCACTTGTCGTTTTTTTCCAGATGTTTGGCGTGGTCGATGATGAGATACGCCGGCTTCGTGACGAAGGTGCCAGGCTTGTCCGCCTTGAGGTGACACATCCCGCACTTGCCCTCGTCCTTCTCCTTCTTGTGACACTGGAGGCAAACCTTCTCCTTCGGGAACGCGCCCGGCTGACCCAGCTGGGTCTGGTCGAAGATGCCCTCGTGGCAGGTGAGGCAATCGACCCCGGCCTTTTTGTGCCCTTCGTGATTGGGGTTGAACTGGAGCTGGCTGCCCGATCCGGCGAGCCCCGCGCCTCCCGCGACCAGGGCTGCCAGAACGAGGAACCGTGTGCTCGAGGATCGCGGGCTCATTTGGCGGGGGCCTTCGCGTTGAGGAACGGGAAGTCGTATCCGATGCGCGCCGTCAGGGTGTAGCGAGCTTGGAAGAAGGGCGTCGTTCCCACCGAGCCGCTCAGCATCCCGTTCCACCCGGGAGCGAACGCCCAGCTCACGCTCCCCGTCCCCACCAGCGAATCGTCACCCCCGTTGAGCTCGTTGTGAAGGATGGTCCAGTCCACGTCAGCGCTGAGCTTGATCTTCTTCGTCAGGGGGTAGACCACCCAGGCGCGGAAGTCGTTGATGCCGTTCGCCGCGACGACGCCGTTCTCGGGGACGTAGAGGAAGCGCGCGTCGAGACCCAGGGTCGCCTTGCGGGTGATCCGGTAGGTGACCCGCAGCTCGGCCTCGTCGCCGTTGCCACCGTCCACCCACAGCCTCTGATACTCGCCGTAGAAGGCGAGGCGGGGGAGCGCCTGCCAGAACACCCCCGCTCCGACGGCATCGTTGTTGATGTTCGAGAAGACGCTGAAGATGGAGGTCATCGGAAGGTAGAGGTCCGGCGAGGTGTGCTGGCCCTTGACGTGGAGCTCGAGCGTGGGGAGCACCTGCCAGGTCACGGTGAGCTCCGCGTCGGCGAACGCCTCCGCCCGGAGGTTGAAGATGCCCGACGCCGTCACCGCGAGGTTCGGAAGGATCGCCCACCGCCCGTCCAGCCCCAAGTCTTCCCTCGACACCACGCTGCCGCTCAGGATCTCGATGAAGGAGACCCCTATCTCGCTCCCGTAGGTCGGCCTCCAGAACGCCCGTCCCCCGAAGGCGAGCTCGCCCACCGGATAGCTGAAGCGCGAGACCACCGGCGACCCCACGTACGCCGTGACGCCGAAGCCCTTGGCGATCGCCACCGTGGCGTTCACCCCGTCCAGCTGGAGGACGCGGGCCGCTCCCCCGAAGATGAGCTGCCGTCCGAGGGTGAGGTTCAGGCGGCGATTGAAGAGCGCCCCCTGCACGTAGAGGAGGTCGATGTCGCCGGTGGTCCCGTTCCCGGTGCCGACCGGATCGCTCAGGCTCGCGAGCTGTCCCCACGCGGAGAGCTGGATCTTGAGATCGTCCACTCCCGACATCTCGATGTTTCGTACCGTGAGCCCGACGATCTCCGTGCCCCAGAACCCGGTCCTGGTGTCACCGGCCTTCCAGTCCGGCTGCAGGCGCAGGACCGTCGTCGAGTTCGCCTCGATCACCGGACCTGCACCAACCACTCCCGCATCGGGAGGTTGCTGCGCCGCACCAACCACGCCCGCATCCGGAGGCTGCTGCGCCGCCGCCACCGGCGCCCAGAGGGCGAGGACCAGTCCCAGTGCGCCGACGCGTCTCACGGGACGCCCCCCCGGAGACGGGTGCGCCGTGCGGTGTCGATCGTCGCGTTGCAACCGATCATCTCTCGGCTCATGGTCCGTGAGGCTCCTCTCGGCTGCTCAGCTATTCCTTCTCGCGCGGGTACGGCGGGACGTACGGCGACGTGATGTTGTGAGCCGCGGACACCGAGAGCGTCGCTCCGGAGCCGTGACAGACCGCGCAGCTCTCCACCGGCGGTCCGGTGGGTGGGACGAAGGTGTTCTGCTCCGCGTGGTTCGCAGCCTCTGCCGAGTCGTGACAGGTGATGCAGGCCCGCGTGGTCGGGTTCTGCCAGGCGGTGTTCGCGCACTTCCCCGACTGGCAGGTCTGCCCGTAGCCACAGGGCGCGGTGTCGGAGCACGAGGCGTCGGTGCTCTGGTGGCAGTTGGCGCAGGCGCGCACATCGACCGGCGCGAGGATCTCCTGCAAGTCGACCAGGCTGTTGTTGAAACCGAGATAGTTCAGCGTCTTCGGCGGGATCCTCGGCGGAAGCCCGAGGTTGTTGCGCTCGGCATAGCCTTCGCGCAGGCGCGCGAAGTGGATGTTGTGCACCAGCTGCTGGTAGTCGACTGTCACCTCCGGGGTGGGATCGACGGTCACGGTGCAGACGCCGGCGCTGCATGCTTCCCAGCCTCCGAGGAAGCCGGCGCAATCGACGTTGGTGCTGCAGGCCACTCCCGTGGAGCCGACCACGCGGTCGAAGGCATTCTGCGTGTGGCAAGTGCTACAGGTCTCGCCGTTCTTCCGCTGGCCGCCGTGGAGCGCGAGGCGCGGGAAGCCGGACTCGGTCATGCCGTGGCACGAGCCACAGCCAGCCTGGGTCACCACCTGGCGTCCCGAGGCCGGCTGGTTCACCCCGAAGGCGACCGCCACCTGCGCATCGACCGCGTCACGGACGCCGCTGGTGGTCCGGGCCCAGTAGAACCAGACGGTGTAGTTGCCGGCGGGGTTGGGCTGCGTTCCGGCGCCGGGATTGTTGACCGGGGCGATCGAGCTCGACGGCCAGGTGGCGGTCGGGACGTAGGTATAGGTCTGCGACGCCGCGTCGTAGGTCAGCGTCCCCTGCCCCGCGTTCTTCATGCTCAGACCGCCGGATCCGGCCCCGTAGACCCGCTGGGGGTTGCTCGTCGGACCGGCGACGAGGAAGGTGCCGGCCCATGCCCCGTTCGTCACGAGGTCCGCGACCGGCGCAGGCGTGGCCTGGTTGTCGAAGAGCTGGAACTTCAGGGTCAGGGTGTTGCCCACCTCGAAGCTTTCGCCCGCGCCGGTACCGCCGGTCACGGTCACGTTCTTGAACGTGTAGCCCTCGAGGCTGATGGGTGGGTTCCAGGGAGAGATGGCGTGCCGCCCGGCGATGGGCGAAAGACCGGTCGTCGGGCCGTGGCAAGTGCCGCACTGCGCGTCGTCGGTCTGCTTCGCGTGGGTGGTCAGCTCGCAGTTCTTGGTCGTCGTGTTGCACGTGGCGATGGCGCTGAAGCCGCTGCAGCTCGCGTCGTTCGTGCACCCGCTGGTCCCGTCCGGGAATCCGAGCACCGTCGGCGGGGTGATCACCCCGGTGGTCGCGCCCGGGTCGACACCGCCGTCGGCAAGTAGCGCTCCCCCGAAATAGACGTTGTCGTGGCAGGTGCCGCACGCCGCCCGCGACGGTCTGCTCGTCCACGCGTCGTTGACGTGACAGCTGGTGCACGCCTTCTCCATCGCCACCGACGCGGGCAGCGCGACGCCGGGCGTCCCGCCGGTGGGCATCGGCGGAAAGCCCACGTCCAGGTAGGCGGTGAGCGAGTCGTCCGCGACGAAGCCGTACTCGGGATGCGCCGCGCCCGGCGCGAGCTGGTGCGCGCCCCGGTGCACGCCGTGCGTCTTGCGCAGCAGGTGCTGGGGACTGTACCCGGCGTTGTTGTGGCAGGCCTTGCAGCTGCCGATCGGGAGCGAGTCCCGCGCGTAGTCTCCGACCGGTGAGAAGCCCGGCGCGGTGTGCGCCATGTACGTCTTGCCATCGCGCGCGTCGTTCCGGTGGCAGCTCGCACAGCTCGAGTCGTCCGCCGGGCCGCTCGCGTACGGCTCGACCGCTGCCGTTTCGATCTGGAAGTCCTGGAGGACGAACATCTGGTTGAGCGGGTCCGGGCCGATCGCCCAGACCGAGGCCGTGTACGTCCCCGGCGCCTCGCTGCTGATCGGGTTCAGCGTGTAGACGATGGTCCCGTCCGCCTGGAGGGCCATGTTCGCGTTCGGAAGACCGCCGTCCGCGAGCGGCTTGAGCTCCTGGGCGGTGAACGGCGCAGGCGTGAGGTTGAGCAGGTTGTACGCGGTGACCGTCCGCAGCGGGTCCCGGGGGCCGACGACGAAGAAGTCGGCGGTCGAGCCGAGGCTGGAGGGCGGGACGGTCCGCCCGCATTGATCGCTGAAGGTGATGGTCACCACCGGCCGTTCCCCGGCCACGAAGAAGCTGCCGTTCGCGGGACTGGAGACAGCCACCGCGGCGGCGAGCCCGGGCGGCTGGAGGCACAAGGAGCCACCGTCACCACCGGAGCCCGAGGGGCCCGCATCTCCGGGAGGCCCCTCCGGACCACGGTCGCCGAGGCAGCCCACCCCAAGCCCGACGACCATCGCTCCCAGCAGCGACAGCCCACACCGCATCGCCGTCCCTCCCACGGACACCGGAGGCCCTCCGGCGGCGCGAGACTGTACCCCCGGTCATCCCCAGCGGAAGGACCTTGCACATGGGCCGAAAGGCCTATCCGGGAGGATGGCTGAAGGGGGCCACGGTGCAGCTGCGGCCCGGTCGAGGACGGTACGGAACCCAGGGGGGCGCCCCCGCGGGCCGCTCATGCGCACTCCGGGTCGGGCGAATCCGACGCGGACCACTGCGCCCGCAACGGCTGGCGACATCGGAGCTGACTCGCGAGTCACCGACGGGGACCGAGGCCGGAATCCACTTCAGCGTGTGCGGCCGGCCTGACCACTGCGCTGCGACCGCGATGCCGATGCACTCCCGACGTCTGCCCGCCAGCTGGGATGTCCGCAGTGGATCAGGTCCTCGCTCGCCGGCTTGAACAATCTTGCGGCTCGCCCGTCGATCCGCTAGGCGTCCGTCAACTCGGAGGGCACGCATGAAGAACGTTCGTCTTCTGGCCTCGATCGCAGCGGGTTCCGTTCTCCTGAGCGCGACCGCGCTTGCGCAGGAAGTGGACAAGAAGGCCGAGCGCGCATGGAAGGCCAAGTGCGCCTCCTGTCACGGACAGACCGGCAAGGGCGACACCGACAAGGGCAAGGAGCTGAAGGTCGAGGACATGACCGCAGCCAAGTACCAGTCGAAGAAGGATGCGGATCTCAAGAAGGCCGTCCTCGAAGGCTTCAAGGTGGACGGCAAGGAGGTCATGCCACCCTTCAAGGACGAGGTGACGCCCGAGCAGGCCGACGCGCTCATCAAGTACACGCGCGCGTTCAAGAAGTAGCCTCTCGC
>JBKPMY010000219.1:0-11772 GCA_046732375.1 Myxococcota bacterium | reverse complement strand
GTGGAGGGGCGCGGGCCCCAGCCCCGGCCGCTGCTCTCCCCCGAGCAGAGCTACGGCGAGCTCTACGGCGTGGTGTCGGCGGGAGACCTGGCGCGGACCCTCGGAGGCTCGGAGCCCTGGGCGGCGGCCCTGGTCGAGGCGGCGTCGAAGGTGGAGGTACACCTCGACGCGCGGCGCGACGTCGCCCTGGTGGCGGACGTGTCGGGTGAGGACGCGCGGAAGCTGGAGGACCTGGGAAAGACGCTGGGGGGCGCGCTCGCGGTGGCCCGGACACAGGCTCGCGCCCAGGGCGACGACGACGCGGCGGAGCTCCTCGGTTTTGCCCGCGTCTCGCCGACCCACGGGAGCGCCCTGTCGCTGGAGGTGGCGCTCCCGCTCGAGGCGGTGGCGAAGCGGCTCGCCTTCTGCCGCGGCGGCGCCGACGCGGGACGGTGAGCCAGGACGCGCGGCGGTGTCCGCCGCTCCACGAGCCTCCCCCTGGTGCGGGGGGTGAGCCAGGACGCGCAGCGGTGTCCGCCGCTCCACGAGCCTCCCCCTGGTGCGGGGGGTGAGCCCGGCCGTGGCGCGGATCACCCGCGCCGTCAGCTCTCTTTCTCGCCGGCGAGGTAGCTGAGGATCACCTCGTCCAGGCTCTTCTCGCTGATGAGGTCCTCTCCGAAGATGGTTTGCGCGCCCGCCTCGTTGAGCTGCGGGGGCGTTCTCATCGCGCGCGCGGCCTGGACCTCGGGTGGCAGCGACGCGCCCGGCGGCGTGGGCTTCGCGCCGCTCTTCCTTTCCGACGCGGGGGCGAGCTGTCCGGGCTGGTAGGCGCGGGCGGCGGAGTCGAGGCTGTCGTAGACCCCGCTCACCACGTTCCGGAGCATCTGCTTGTGCTGGTCCTCCATCAGCTGGCGCACCAGCTCCTGGAGGTTCTCGGCCTTGAGCAGCTCGGCGTACGACGTCTTCTTGCTGGCGAGGATGTTCCCACCCACGAAGAGGTGGGTGGTGATGTTGGGGTTGTTCACCCCGGAGTCCTCGGTCTGCACGTGGAAGACCCGTCCGGCGTGCGAGATGTTGTGGTTGAAGCCGTTGACGGCCCGATCGAAGGGTTTCGCCATCGCCAGAGGGGAATTTCGACGGTAGCAGTGGCCACTCGCGCGGCGCAAGGAAACCGCCCGGAGTGACCGACACTTACGACCCTGGATCCGGTGGGGCGTCCACCCACTTCGCGACGTCCTCGGGGCGGTTGAGGCTGAGCACGGCCCGGGCGTCCCCGGTCACCTCTCGGAGCACCGATTCGGAGAGCGTCACCCCGCGGAGCGCATCCCAGAGCACGCGGAAGGAGGCGCCACCACGCGCGAGGTCCTCGGCCCATCGGGGAGCCAGGTCACGGCGGTACAGGGCCGCGAGCGGCTCCAGCCGGCCCGCGACCGTGTAGGCCACGGCGTCCACGTCGTCGCGGCGTGCGTCGAGGAGCGGGAGCACGGCGCGCCCGTCGAGGAAGGGCATGTCGCCCGCGACCGCGAGGACCCACGGGGCGCGCGCCTGCACCATCGCCGCGTGCACTCCCCCCGGTGCGCCACGGCCGGGAAGCACGTCCTCGACGCGGCGCAGCCCGGCGTCGGGAATCCGCGGGTCGGCGGAGACGAGGAGCACCTCGTCCCCGAGCGTGCGCAATGCCAGCAGCCGGTCCAGCACCGTGCGACCGTGGACCCGCAGCAGCGGCTTGCAGACGCCTCCGAGGCGCGTCGCCCCGCCGCCGGCCACGATCGCCAGGCTGACCCCGAACGACAGGGGGCGGAGCAGCACGTCGTCGGTCTGCACGTCCGCGCCGAGGCGGAATGCCTGCGCCCCCACCGGGCGAAAGCCGTGCTTCCGGTAGAAGGTCTGCGCGCGCCGGTTGTGCTCCCACACCGCCAGCCACACCGCGCTCGCCCCGCGAGAACGCGCCGTCGCGAGCGCCGCGGCGAGCAGGGCGGGTGCCGCGTCGCTCCCGTGCAGCCGGCCGTCCACGTAGAAGCGGCGGATCTCCACCTCGGCGCCGGTGGTGGAGCTCGCGCCTGGGTCGGCGGCGCGCGGCGCGGGGCGGCCGGAGGCCAGAAGCGCCCACCCTACCGCGGTGCCTTCCTCCTCGAGCACCAGGGTATGGAGCTGCGGGTCGCCGAGCACGCGGCGCAGTGCGGGCTCGGTGAAGTGCTCCGCGAGATATGCCCGCATGTCCTCGGGCGTGTTCTCGGCGGCGAAGGCCTGCTGGAAGAGCCGGCCCCCCAGTGACGCCAGCATCGCGGCGTCGGCGAGCTCTCCGGGCCGGACCTCCAGCGACTACCTCCGCAGCTCGACGCCGGTGGCCACCAGCCGCACCTCGCGCTGCGAGCCGGCCGGCATGGATCCACCCTCGGCGCGCAGGTGCTCGGCCTGTTCCGCCGAGAGCTGGGCGACCTTCACCGTGCCCTGCACCCGCGCCTTCGCGCCGGCCGAATCGGTGGGGACGAAGAAGCCGTAGTCCTTGAACGTCACCCGCACTCCCTGCCCACCCTCGGCAGGCGCGAGCTCCATCCAGCACCCCATCTGGCTGCATGCGCGCCGCACCACGCCTTCCACGAGCACCTTCTTCCCGTCCTCCGGCTTGCTCAGCACGGCGGACAGCGGAAGCGCGGCCTGGTTCTTCGGCAGGGGGTCACCGCGGACCAGCACCGCGCCCGGCTTGAGCGCACCCGCTCCGGCCGCCTGGCGGGCAGCCTTGGCATGGTCCTCGTCGCAGGCGCCCTTCTCGTCGTGGGCCAGCGCGAGCGCGGGAGTGGCGACGGAAACGATCAGCAGGGTCCTGAACACAAAGGGGTACATGGGAGTCAGCATGCCAGCGGGACACTCCTCACTGCCAGCCGTTGCCCCGCGCCGTGAATTGCCGCGACCGCGCCTCGTCCACAACTTGCAAGACAGGAGGAGGACGATGGCGGCGTACAAACAGCTGGCGCGGAAGTTCACCCTCTACGGGTGCGCCGGCTGGGTACTCGAGGTGCTCTTCACGGGGACCAAGGCCGCGTTGTCACGGGACAAGAAGCTCGCCGCCCGGACCTACCTCTGGATGCATCCCATCTACGGCGCAGCGGGGCTCACCCTGGAAACCCTGCACCGGAGGCTCGCTGGACGGTCGCGCCTGACCCGGGCGCTCGCATCCCTGGGGGTCATCTACGCCACCGAGTACGCCTCCGGCGCCGCGCTGCGCCGCGTGCTCGGCGACTGTCCCTGGCGGTACCGAAGCGGGATGCACCTGCAGGGTCTGGTACGGCTGGACTACGCCCCCTACTGGCTCGGGGCCGCTCTGGCCTTCGAGTGGCTCCGGGACGGGCTGTACCCTCCCGTCCCTCGCCCTGCGGGGGTAGCGTGCCCGACGTGCGGAACCGAGGAACCGTCGAGCGAGCGTATCGCCGCGTGACGCCGGGGGCGGCGGCGCCCCCCCGTGCCGACGTGGTCGCCGTCGAGGAGCCGCTGGAGATCCGGCTGGCGGGCGACACCCTCGCCATCACCATGCGCACCCCGGGGGCGGACCATGCGCTCGCCGCGGGGTTCCTGCTGTCCGAAGGCATCATCCGCTCGGTCGACGACCTGGGCACGCTCAGCCATTGCGGTCGTACCGACCAGGAGGGCTACGGCAACGCCCTCGACGTGCTTCCCGCGCCGGGGGTTCACCTCCAGTGGGAACGGGTGACCGCGAGTCGCCGGGGCACCCTCACCTCCGCGGCGTGCGGCGTGTGCGGTCGCGAGCAGATCGACGATCTCCTTGCCCGCATCGAGCCGCTGGGCGAGGCCCCAGCGGTGGACGCGGCGCTGGTGGCTTCCGGTCCGGACCGCCTCCGTGCTGCGCAGAAGGCCTTCGACCGCACCGGCGGCACCCACGCGGCGATGGTCCTCGCTGCCGATGGAACCGTGCTCTCGGTGCACGAGGACGTGGGGCGCCACAACGCCGTGGACAAGGCGATCGGCACGCTGGTGCTGGCCGGAGTCATCGGTCCCTGCCGCGCCCCGGCGACCGGGCCCCGCCCGGCACTCCTGGTGGTGAGCGGCCGGAGCAGCTTCGAGATGGTCCAGAAGGCGGCGATGGCCCAGATTCCGGTGCTGGCCTCGGTGGGAGCGGCCAGCAGTCTGGCAGTGGACCTGGCAGAGCGGGCGGGCGTTGCCCTGGCCACATTCGTCCGGGGCGGAAGCTTCAACCTGTACACACACGGCCAGCGAATCCGCGGGACCGCCACGACCGTAGGTCAGCAGACCGGCGGCGGGGCCGTCCTGTAAGATGTACGACATCCGGGCGGCTCTCCTGCAGGTATGAGGCGAGAGGAGTCCTGATGTCGCAAGGCCAGCAGCACCCCAGCAAGGCGATCCGCGCGCTCGACTGGACGAGCCTCCTCTCCTACGCAGCGCTGGCCGTCTGGCTCGCCCTCCGCCTCGCGCCGCTCGTGCCCGAGCGTCCGTGGCTGGTGCTCACCGCCGCGCTCCTCGGTTACCTGGCGGCGGACCTCGTCTCCGGGGTGGTCCACTGGGCGGCGGACACTTGGGGGTCCCCGGACCTGCCGGTCATCGGCCCGGCGGTGCTCGGGCCTTTCCGGGAGCATCACCGCGACCCGCTGGCCATCACCCGGCACGATTTCGTGGAGACCAACGGCAACAACTGCCTCATCAGCCTCCCGGTGCTCGGGGTGGCGCTCTGGCTCTCCCCGGGAGCCGGCGGGAGCGGCAACCTGTTCCTCTCCTCGTTCCTGGGGACGCTGGTCTTCTGGGTGCTTCTCACCAACCAGTTCCACAGCTGGGCGCACCTGCCGGCTCCGCCCCGGCTGATCGCCTTCCTGCAGCGCTGGCATCTCATCCTTCCGCCCGCGCATCACCAGCTGCACCACACCCGGCCCTTCACCTCGCACTACTGCATCACCACCGGCTGGCTGAACTGGCCGCTCAACTGGGCGCGCTTCTTCCCGATGCTCGAGTGGTGCATCACCGCCTGCACCGGCGCGCTCCCTCGCCGCGACGACCTGGGGACCGCAGCCGCCGAGCAGGTCCTGGCGGAGAACATGCCACTGCCGCGGTCCGGTCCGGCCGGGGCGCGTGACCCGCTGACCTAACGCCGAAACCACCTGGATCGACCCGTCCCTCGATCATCCGGTCGTCCCACGCGGTCTCCGCGTTCGCCGAAGGTGCTCAGCCGGCCTGGATGTCGACGTGCTCGGCGCGCTCCACGCGCTCGCCGAGGAACCGCGCGCTGAGCTCGGGGATCCGGTCGGGGGTGTCGGTCACGTAGACGCGAAGCGCGCCCGGCCCCCGTGGCGTCCGTCCGGCGACGCCGCGGGCGAGGAGCGCCTCCACCTCGTCGGCGGTGGCGTCCGCCGAGTCCACCAGCGTCACCTCCGGGCCCAGCTCCTCGGCGAGCACCCCCCGGAGCAGCGGGTAGTGAGTGCAGCCGAGGACCAGCGTGTCGATGCCGGCCTGCCGCATCGGCGCGAGGTAGGTGTGGGCGACCAGCCGCGGCACATCGCCCTGGACCCAGCCTTCCTCGGCGAGGGGGACAAAGAGCGGACAGGCCTGCACCTGGATGCGGATGCCAGGGCGCTCGGCGGCGAGCGCGCGCTGGTACGCCCCCGAGGCGATGGTGCCGGGCGTGCCCACCACGCCCACGTTGCCGGAGGGGCTGACCCGGGCGGCGGCCCGCGCACCCGGCTCGATGACGCCCACCACCGGGATGCTCAGCGACGCCCGAAGCGCCGGCAACGCGACGGAGGAGGCGGTGTTGCAGGCCACCACCAGCAGCTTCACGTCCACGGAGGTGAGGAACGCCGCGTTCCGCAGCGAGTAGCGGGTCACCACCTCGGCGGACTTGGTGCCGTACGGCACCCGGGCGGTGTCACCGAGGTACACCATCGACTCGTCGGGGAACCGCGAGCGGAGCGCGCGAAGGACCGTCAGCCCTCCCACCCCGGAATCGAAGACGCCGATCGGCCGCGGATCCGTGAGCCCCATGCGTCGGAGGGGCCTACCACGAAGCGTGCCAGCGCCGGGAGCGCACTGGCAGGTCCCCGGTGCGCCGGGCCGGGTGCCGTCTAGAGAGGGAACAGCGGGATGAAGATTTGGAACGGCGTCGGGTTGGCCGCCTGGAAGAACACGCCCGGCTGAACGTTGGCCGTGGGCGGGCTCACCAGGGTCGGGTCCTCGCGGTAGATGATCGTCCCGCCGCCCGTGAAGCCACACAGGCCAGGAGTGCCACCCGGACCGCAGGCGTCGATGTAGGGGGTCAGGTTGCCGGCGTAGACGTTGTCCAGGATCACGCGGGCGTTGCAGGACGAGCCCAGCGCGAAGTTCTGGTCGTTCCCCTGCACCGGATGGAAACCGAGCACCAGGTCGGCGATACCGGACTGGCCGCAGCTCTGCGGAGTGTTCGCGTCATAGGCGCTCCGGTTGGCGTACGGCGCCCAGCCGACCTGGACGCCGCCCACGTTCCAGTGAAGCGGCACGGTCTGGCTTCCCCCCTGCCCGGTGACGAAGTTGATGGTCAGCGGGTCGGTCTGGGCAAAGGCGGTGGTGTTCTCCTGGCTGTTGTACGCGAGCAGGACCACCTGGTGCTGTCCCGGCGTGACGTAGGGCGTGATGACCAGGTTGCCGTTGAGGCCCTGCGCGCAGTCGTAGCTGCCCAGGCTCTGGGTCAGGTCGTCGATGAAGATCGCCACCGTGTCCAGGCGCTGGCCCGCCCCGCAGCGGGGGATCTGGTCGGAATCGCCGGTCGCTGAGTCGAGCGTCCAGCTGAAGTAGTACACCGCGTTCTGCTGGGAGACCGGCTGGAGATCGATGGTGACGCTCACGTCCCGGTCGAGACGCACCGACTGGGTGCCGCTCCAGGTGACGGCCTGGTTGTAGTCCAGGCCCTGCACGGTCACGTTGTACGTGCCCGGGTAGAAGTCGGTGAAGGTGACCAGGCCGCTCCGGCACTCGAAGGTGTCCTGCTGCAGCGGCTCGCCGGCGATGGCGATCCGGACCTGCTCCACCGCGGCCCCGGTGCAGCTCCCGCCGGCGAAGGTCCAGCCGACGGTCATGGCCCCTCCGGGGTGAGAGACACACGCTGACAGCCCGCTCAGCAGAGCCAGCCCCAGGGTGAGCCCACGGATGCGCATGTCGGACGTCCTCCGGTGAAGAACGAGCAGCCCTACGCCCCTTCCTCGGCTTGGTCTCAGGACGATGCCCAGGACGGACGTATTCACCCCCAAGGGATGTCCGGGATTGTGGCCCGCTCTCCGAGCGTTGACGGCAGTCGGACCTGCCTGGTACCGCTTCCAGTCGACCCCCCTATGCACACCCTCCCCGTCGCCCTCGGGGCGATCGACTATCTCTCCATCGTCCGACAGAGCTCGCCGGTGGAGCTGGCGGTGCTGGCGCTGCTCGTGGCCGTGTCGGTGGTGTCCTGGGCGCTGATCGCGGTGAAGGCCGTGCAGCTGAACCGGGCCCGCGACCAGTCCATCACCTTCCTCGACACCTTCTGGAAGGGCTCCCGCCTGGATGCCATCTACCAGTCGGCACGCAACCTCCCCAGCTCGCCCATCTCCCGAGTGTTCTGCGCCGGGTACGAGGAGCTCTCCAAGCTGGCCCAGAGCAAGGACGGCCACGAGAACGCGATGAGCGAGCGGCTCGGCGGCATCGAGAACGTGGAACGGGCGCTCAATCGGGCGAGCACCTCGCAGATCACCGAGCTCGAGTCGCGGGTCAGCTTCCTCGGAACCGTGGGCGCCACGGCGCCCTTCGTCGGCCTGTTCGGAACGGTCATGGGCATTCTCTCGGCGTTCAACGAGATCGCCGAGAAGGGCAACGCCTCGCTGTCCACCGTGGCTGCCCCCATCGGGAACGCCCTCGTGGCCACTGCCGCCGGCCTCTTCGCGGCCATCCCGGCGGTGGTGGCGTACAATTCGTTCGTCAGCCGCATCAAGGTGTTCGACACCGAGATGGCCAACTTCTCGTCGGACTTCCTGAACATCATCAAGCGGCACTTCTTCAAGTAGAGGAGAAGCAGGAACGACACCATGGCGATGTCCGCCGGGAAAGGCGCCCCCGGGCGCACCACGATGAGCGAGATCAACGTCACCCCCATGGTCGACGTGATGCTCGTGCTGCTCATCATCTTCATGGTGACCGCCCCGCTAATCCAGAAGGGCGTGAAGGTCGATCTGCCCGAGGCCAAGGCGTCCCCGGTCGAGGCCAGCGAGAAGAAGCTGGTCCTGTCGGTGGACGCCAAGCAACGCGTGTTCCTCGGTGAAGTCGAGGTGCCGATCGACGAGCTGGAGGACAAGCTCCGGACCAACGCCAAGGCGCAGGCGGACAAGGAGATCTTCCTCCACGCCGACAAGGCGCTCCCGTACGGCGTGGTGGTGGAGGTGATGGCCGCCGCTCAGCGCGCGGGCATCGGAAATCTCGGGATGATCACCGACCCGGTCTCTCCGGGGCGGAAGAAGGGCGCGCCCGGGCGATGACCGCGCTGGCCTCCGCAGCACCGGTGTCGCTGCTCGCCCGGCGCTCCGAGGCGACGTTTCCCAAGTTCCTCTTCTGGTCGGCGCTGGTGCACCTCGCGCTGTTCTCGCTGGCGCTGGTGTACGCCAAGCTACACGAGGAGCCGGCGATCGATCTGGACCAGAAGCCGATCAAGGCGACCCTGGTTCGCCAGGGGACGCCCCGGGACGAGAAGCTGCTCCCCCGCATCGAGCAGCCGCCGCCTCCTCCGGTGGAGCAGAAGGCTCCGGAACCGGTCGCGGCGCCCGCGCCGCCGAAGACGGTGGCACCTGCCCCGGTGCCCGCGCCCGCGCCGCCGAAGACGAAGCAGGCCGGCGAGAAGAAGGCCGACCCCCGCCAGACCCTGATGGGCGCCTTCGACAAGATGAGCAAGTCGAAGCCGGACACCACTGGCGCGGCGGACGGAGACCCCCACGGAGACTCGGCCGTCGCCGAGGGAGAGGCGTACTACGCCCGGCTCCGGTCGCAGATCACCCGGTTCTACGACGTCTCCGATACCATTCCCGATGCCGAGCGGATCCGGCTCAACGCCCAGGTCGCGGTGGTCATCTCTCCCGCCGGGCAGCTGGAGCGCGCACGGCTCGCCAAGTCGAGCGGGAACGATCTGTTCGACTCCGCGGTCATGACGGCGGTGAAGCGTGCTGCGCCGTTCGCTCCACCGCCCACCCATCTCCGCGACGCTCTCGCGAAGTACGGTGTCGTTCTCCAGTTCCGGCCCTAGAACCCTCACAGGAGTGACCGCGCGGTGATGCGCACGCTGACCCTGAGTCTCCTGCTCTGTCCCCTCGCCGCGCTGGCCCAGGCGCCGGTGATCGAGATCTCCGGGGCGAATTTCCGCCCCCTGCCGCTGGCGGTGCCCCTGCCGCAGGCGCTGAACGACGGTGCGCGCACGGTCGCGCCCGAGTTCGACGACGCTTTCTTCTTCGACTGCAGCGCCGCGGGCATCTTCCAGGTGCTCGACCGCAAGAGCTACCTGGCCGACGCCCGGGAGGGCTTCACCGCCTCGACCATCACCTTCTCTCGCTGGGCAGACGTCGGCGCCGAGGCGCTGGTCAAGGTGCAGCTCTCGGTGGACGGGCGGGATCTGCGCGGGGAGATGCGGCTGTTCACCGTCTCCAGCGGCAAGGAGGAGCTGCGGCTGGTCCATGTGGTGCCGCTGGACCAGCCGCGGAAGCTGGCCCACTTCTTCGCCGATGCGCTCTACAAGCAGTTCACTCGCGAGCCGGGGCCGTTCCAGTCACACCTGGCATTCGTCCGCCGTGCGGGGAAGGGCAAGGACGTCTGGCTCGGCGACTGGGACGGCAAGCGCGCGGTTCCCGTCGCCCAGGGAGGCATCAATCTCCTTCCGGTGGTGAGCCCCCAGGGCGATGCGGTGGCCTACACCAGCTACCGCTCCGGCAAGCCGGCGCTGTACTCGCAGCGCCCTGGAGGCGCGCCGGTCTCGCTGGTGAACACCGGGGCGATGGCGACCGGGGTGGCCTTCTCGCCCGACGGGCGGCGCATCGCCTACAGCATGGCCCAGGGCGAAGGAGCCCAGCTCTTCGTCGCCGATGCCGGTGGGGGCAACCCGCAGCCGCTGACCGACACCCCGTACTTCATCAACTCCAGCCCCACCTGGAGCCCGGACGGCAAGCGTCTGGCCTTCGTCAGCAACCGGGCGGGGACGCCGCAGATCTACGTGCTGACCGTGGCCAACCCCAAGGACGTCCGGCGGCTCACCTTCCAGGGCAACTACAACCAGACGCCCGACTGGTCCCCCCGGGGCGACCTCATCGCTTTCACCGCCCGTGACGAGCGGAACGCCTTCGACCTCTTCACCGTGAACGTCGAGAGCGGGAAGGTGACCCGTCTCACCCAGGACCAGGGCAACAACCAGGAGCCGTCGTTCTCGCCCAACGGACGGCTGATCGTCTTCAACGGCAACCGGACTGGCGCCTCGATGCTCTGGGTGATGACCGCCGAGGGCCAGAATCAGAAGATGCTGCCGCTGGAGAAGGGCGACTACAGCACCCCCGACTGGGGGCCCTGAGCGCCGCTCGCACGGCGGCAAACGACGGCATCCCGCGGGACTCCGGTGCACCTCATCCGCAACGAGACTGCGTCCGAAGCCAAGACCATCGCCGTGCAGCTCGTGCCTCACGGACCGATGCGGCGCCTGGACGCGCCGGCCCCGGGCAACTGTTCCTTTTGACCGGACGGGTCACCCCGGGGCGAGGAGCACAGTCGGGCTCCGGACCCTCGACCCCGGGGCGCGGGGCGGCGCTCTCTGGTATTGCACCTTCTCCGGCATGTCCGACTTCCAGGTGCAGGTCCGTCCGGCGCGCCCGGACGACGTTGCGGCGCTGGTGCAGCTCTTCGAGCAGCTCGGCTATTCCACCGACGAGCCCACGCTTCGCGCCCAGCTCGAACACTTCGGCCGGGGCGCAGCCCATGCCTTGGTGGCCGAGCTGGCGAACCACGCCCTCGCCGGCGTCGCGACCGTGGCGATCCATCCGCGGCTCTACACGCGAGCGCCCTCGGCGCAGCTCACTGCGCTGGTGACCGACCGCGCCGCTCGCCGCCACGGGGTGGGCGGAGCGCTGACCCGGGCAGCGGCGGCCATCGCGCGGGAGGCGGGCTGCGAGAAGCTCTACGTGCGCACCAACCGGCGCCGGCAGGAGTCACCGCCCTTCTACCGGAGCCTCGGGTTCGAGGAGACGCACTTCACCTTCGATCTCCGGCTCCAGACGGACGCGCGGCGGTGAGGCACGCCGAGGCCTCACCTCTCGCCAGGCACTGGACGCTCGACCCGGAGGTCACCTTTCTCAATCACGGTGCCTTCGGCGCCTGCCCGCGCGAGGTGCTCGCGCTGCAGACCGAGCTCCGGGCGCGGATGGAGCGGGATCCGATCGACTTCCTGGTCCGGGCGCTCGAGCCACTGCTCGACGAGGCGCGGGCCCGGCTCGCCGCCTTCCTCCGCGCCGACCCGGAGGATCTGGTGTTCGTGGACAACGCGACCACCGGAGTGAACACGGTGCTGCGCGCGCTCCAGCTCCGCCCGGGGGACGAGCTGCTCACCACCGACCACGGCTACAACGCCTGCCTCAACGCGCTGCATGCGGTGGCCGGAGCCACCGGGGCCCGGCTGGTGATCGCTCCGGTGCCTTTCCCGCTCCAGGGACCGGAGGAGGTCCTCGAGGCGGTGCTCGGGGCCGTGACGCCTCGCACCCGGCTGGTGCTCCTCGACCACGTCACCAGCGCCACCGGGGTCATCTTCCC
>JBKPMY010000218.1:0-12296 GCA_046732375.1 Myxococcota bacterium | reverse complement strand
TGAGGGGACTGCGTCTTGCGAGCAGTGCGCAAGGCGTGGGATGCGCTGAGTCCCCCGCCCGTCCGTGACCGCCCTTCCCCGCTCGAACGCCCTCCGCGCCTTCCGCTCGCTCGACTTCCGGCGCTTCGTCGGCTCGCGACTGCTCTCCATCCTCGGGCTGGAGATGGTGAACGTCGCCGTCGGCTGGCAGGTCTACGCACTGACGAAGCGACCGCTGGACCTGGGCTACGTCGGGCTCGCGCAGTTCCTTGCGCCGCTCCTCCTCACCCTCCTGGCCGGACACGCCGCGGACCGGTTCGACCGGCGACGGATCATCCTCCTCTGCCACCTCGGGTTCGGGCTCTGCTTCGGCGTCCTCGCCTGGCTCGCGCTCACCAGCATCCAGACCCCGCTGCCCATCTTCGGCGTGCTCCTGCTCCTCGGTACCGCGCGTGCCTTCAACGCCCCCGCGGCGCAGGCGCTCATGCCCTCGCTCCTGCCCGAGGCCGACTTCCCGAACGCCGTCGCCTGGAACTCGAGCACCTTCCAGGTCGCGACCGTGGTCGGCCCGGCGCTGGGCGGTGGCCTCTACGCGCTGCTCGGGAATCCCGAGGCGGTGTATCTGCTGGGAGGCTTCTTCGCCGCGGTGGACGTCACGGTGCTGGCCGGGGTGAAGACCCGGACCGGACGGATGGAGACGAAGAGCGCTTCGTGGGGCACGGTACTCGCCGGAGTCCGCTACGTCTGGGAGAACAAGACCATCCTCGGGATGATCTCGCTCGACCTCTTCGCGGTGTTGCTCGGCGGCGCCGTGGCGCTGATGCCCATCTTCGCCCAGGACGTGCTGCACACCGGCGCGTGGGGTCTCGGCATCCTCCGCAGCGCACCGGCGATCGGCGCGGGCATCGTCGGGCTGTGGCTCGCCGCCCACCCGCTGAAGCGTCACGTCGGCCGGACGATGCTCACCGGCGTCGCAGTCTTCGGCCTCACCATCGTGGCCTTCGGGCTGTCCCGCACGCTCTGGCTCTCGGTGCTCATCCTGGTCGTCATGGGCGCCTCCGACATGCTGAGCGTGTTCGTCCGCCTCACGGTCGTGCAGATCACTCCGCCCCCGGAGATGCGCGGCCGGGTGAACGCGGTGAACATGCTTTTCCTCGGGGCGAGCAACGAGCTCGGCGAGTTCGAGTCCGGCGTCACTGCCCAGTGGCTGGGCCCCGTCCGCGCCGTCGTCGCCGGCGGCATCGGAACCCTCCTCGTGGTGCTGGCCTGGACCCGTCTCTTTCCGGAAATCCGTCGCCTGGACCGGCTCCCGACGACCTCCCGGACAGCCCAGCTGGAACGCGAATCCAGCGCTGCTGAAGCGACCGTTCCACGCGCCTGATAGCGAACGCTTCACCGGAGTGACGATCGCGTGTAACCCCGCTGACGAGCAGAGCTTTCACCGGTCCGTCACGGAATCGCCATCGACGCTGGTTACCTCGGCAACGGCTGGAATCGTTCCCGAAACCACAGGAGTCAACGAACCATGAAGAAGCTGCTCATGGGCGCCGCGCTGCTGCTTGGCACCGCCGCCTCCGCACAGGGGCTGCTCATCAACGGAGCCGGGGCCACGTTCCCTGCGCCGCTCTACCAGAAGTGGTTCAACGAATATAACAAGCTGAACCCGAACATTAAGTTCAACTATCAGCCCATCGGCTCGGGTGGAGGCATCAAGCAGTTCAGCGAAGGCACGATCGACTTCGGCGCAACCGACGCATTCATGAAGGACGACCAGATCGCGAAGGCTCCGGACGTGGTGCACATCCCCACCGTTCTCGGCGCCGTGGTGGTGGCCTACAACGCGCCCGGCCTGAAGGCGCTTCGTTTCTCCGGCGAGACGCTGGCCAACGTCTTCCTCGGCAAGATCACCAAGTGGAACGACCCCGCGATCGTCGCGGACAACCCGGGGGTCAAGATGCCGGACCAGGCAATCGTCGTCGCCCGCCGCTCGGATGGATCGGGGACCAATGCCATCTTCACCGACTACCTCTCGAAGGTCTCTCCGGAGTTCAAGAACAAGATCGGCTCCGGCACCAGCGTGAGCTGGCCAGCGGGGACGCTCGGTGGAAAAGGCAACGACGGCGTCACTGCGCTGGTGAAGAGCACACCCGGGTCCATCGGCTACGTCGAGCTTGCCTACGCCATCCAACAGAAGCTCAGCGTCGTCGAGCTGAAGAACAAGGACGGCAACTGGGTCAAGCCCTCCATCGACAGCACCACCGCCGCGGCGGCCGGGGCGGAGATCCCCGCCGATTTCCGGGTGTCAATCACCAATGCCTCGGGCAAGGACGCTTACCCCATCGCCGGCTTCACCTGGCTCCTCGTGCACAAGGACACGAAGGACGAGGCGAAGGGCAAGGCCATGGTCGGGTTTCTCCGCTGGGCCCTCACCGACGGTGAGAAGATGGCGCCGCCGCTGGACTATGCGCCTCTGCCGCAGGCGGTCGCCCGGCGGGTCCTGAAGACGATCGACACTTTGACCGTGAACGGCGCGAAGATCAGTGCCAAGTAAGGGTGCCGTGGCCGAGACTGCCGTCCAGCTCGCTGTCGACGACGGTCAGCAGGGCGGTGGTCCAGGCTCCGGGAACCTGGGCGACCGCATCTTCTCCGGCACGCTGGTGATCCTCGGGGGGATGGTCCTGGTGGTCGCGGGGCTCATCGTCCTGAACCTGGCTCTTGTTGCGAGGCCGCTGGCGAAGGACCACAGCCTCTGGGGGTTCATCACCGGAATCGAATGGAATCCGGTCGAGGACCACTTCGGCGCCCTGACCTTCCTCTACGGGACGCTTGTCACCTCGGCGCTGGCGATCGTGGTCGCCGTCCCCATCGCCATCGGCCTGGCCCTGTTCATCACCCAGTTCGCGCCGGCGAAGCTCGGCCGGGCGCTCACCATCCCGGTCGAGCTGCTGGCTGCGATCCCCTCGGTGGTCTACGGCTTGTGGGGGCTCTTCATCGTCGTGCCCTGGCTGCGCGCATCCGTCGAGCCATGGCTCGGCAAATACCTCGGCTTCCTCCCGCTGTTCAGCGGCCCACCGATCGGACTCGGATATCTCGCCGCCGGCCTCATCCTGGCGGTGATGATACTCCCCACGGTGGTCACGGTTTCGGTGGAGGTGATGCGCACCACACCGGAGGCGAACCGGGAGGCGGCGCTGGCTCTCGGCGCCACCAAGTGGGAAGCGGTGATGATGGCAGTCATTCCCTACAGCCGCGCGGGGATCGTCGGCGCGGTCCTCCTCGGCCTTGGCCGCGCGCTGGGCGAGACGATGGCGGTCACGATGGTGATCGGCAACTCGCCACAGATCTCCGCGTCTCTCTTCGCGCCTGGGTACACGCTGCCCGCGGTCATCGCCAACGAGTTCGCCGAGGCAACGAGCAACGTGCACCTCGCGGCGCTTGCCGGGCTTGGTCTGATCCTCTTCGGCACCACCTTCCTCCTGAACGCGCTGGCGCGGGTCCTGGTCAATGCGGTCCAGAGGGGCCCGAAGCGAGCCGCCGCATGAACCTGCACGGCTCGTTCACTTATCGGAAGATCGTGGACCGGAGCATGGCGGTGGTGTGTGCCGTCTGCTTCGCGGTGGCCTTCATTCCTCTGCTCTCCGTGCTCTGGCTGGTAGTCAGCAAGGGCGCGGCGGGACTTTCCTGGTCCTTCTTCACCGAGCTGCCCAAGCCGGTCGGCGAGGAGGGCGGGGGCATCGGCAACGCCTTGCTGGGAACGTTGTACATGGTTGGCCTCGCGTGTCTGATCGGGCTGCCGCTCGGAGTCGGCGCGGGCGTCTATCTCGCGGAGAAGGGTGACGGCACCGTCGGAAGCAGCGTGCGCTTCACGGCCGAGGTGCTCTCCGGTGTGCCGTCCATCGTCATCGGGATCGTGGCCTACGCGCTGGTGGTCATTCCGATGGGCCACTTCTCGGCCGTGGCCGGCGGGGTTGCCCTTGCCATCATCATGATTCCCACCCTCGCTCGCGCGACCGAGGAACTGGTGCGCCTGGTGCCGGGGGCGCTGCGCGAGGCCTCGCTCGCCCTCGGCGTGCCCAACTGGAAGACCAGCCTGCGAGTCATCCTCAGGACCGCGCTGGCCGGGATCGTGACCGCGTGTCTGCTCTCGGTGTCGCGCGCCGCGGGTGAGACCGCGCCGCTGCTCTTCACCGCCCTCAACAACCAGTACTGGAACCTGAACCCGTCCCAGCCCACTGCATCCCTCACCGTCCAGATCTTCAACTACGCCGTCAGTCCTTACGAGGACTGGCACGCGAAGGCCTGGACGGCCTCGCTGGTGCTGCTCATCGTGGTGGGTCTCCTGAACATCGCCTCACGGGTGCTCACCCGGAGCCGCCTGAAGGGTGCACGATGAGCTCTGCTCCGGCGATCCAGACCATGCCCCCCGACAAACCGCTGTCCGCGGCATCCTCGCCACAGCCTCCGGTCGCCGGGGAAACGCCATTCAAGGTCGAGGTGCAGGACCTGAACGTCTACTTCCGGGCCAACCACGCGATCCGGCACGTGACCCTGGGAGTGCTGCCGCAGACGGTGCTTGCGGTGATCGGCCCCTCCGGATGCGGCAAGTCCACCTTCATCCGCGCACTGAATCGGATGCACGATCTTGTTCCTGGCGCACGGGTGGAAGGAAAGGTGTTCGTCGACGGCAAGGACCTCTATGCCCGGGGCATCGACCCGGTGCTCCTTCGCCGGCGGGTGGGGATGGTCTTCCAGCGCCCCAACCCCTTCCCCACGATGAGCATCTACGAGAACGTGGCCGCCGGGTTGACCCTGAACGGCATCGGCGGAAATCACGCGGAGATCGTCGAGCACTGCCTGCGCCAGGCGGCGCTGTGGGACGAGGTGAAGGACCGGCTGAGGCACGCCGGGACCTCGCTCTCGGGAGGGCAGCAGCAGCGCCTCTGCATCGCCCGGGCGCTGGCCGTGGAGCCGGAGGTGCTCCTGATGGACGAGCCGGCATCCGCCCTCGATCCCATCGCCACGGCGAAGATCGAGGAGCTGATCCACGAGCTCAAGGAAAAGTACACGATCGTCATCGTGACCCACTCGATGCAGCAGGCGGCTCGCGTCTCGGACAACACGGCGTTCTTCTACCTGGGCGAGCTCATCGAGATGGGGCCCACCGCGCAGATCTTCACCAACCCGCGCGAGCGACGGACGGAGGACTATGTCACCGGCAAGTTCGGGTAAGCCGACCGCCTCGCACACGGACAAGGCGTTCGAGTCCGACCTCCGCCTCGTGCGGGAGAAGCTGCTCGCCATGGGGGCCAAGGTCGAGGAGCAGATCGCGAAGAGCATGCGCTCGCTCACCGACCGAGACTCGGAGCTCGGCGAGCAGGTGAAGGAGTCGGACCTCGAGATCAACCGGCTCGAGGTGGACATCGACGAGCTGTGCAGGAAGATCCTCGCCCTCCGGCAGCCCGCGGCCTCGGACCTGCGACTCATCACGACCGCTCTGAAGATCGTCACCGACCTCGAGCGCATCGGCGACCTGGCGGTGAACATCGCCGAGCGGGCAATGGACCTGAACCAGGCTCCCCCGCTGGCCGCCTACGTGGACATGCCCCGGCTGGCCGAGCTGGCCCAGGAGCAGGTGAAGAAGGCGCTGGACTCCTTCGTGCGAGCCGATCCGGACGAGGCCCAGGAGGTGCTCGCCGGTGACGACCACCTCGACGACCTCTTCGTGAAGATCTTCAACGAGCTGCTGGCCTTCATGATGGAGGACTCGCGGAACATCCGTCGCGCCACCTCGCTGGTATCGATCTGCAAGCACCTGGAGCGGATCGGCGACCATGCAGTGAATGTGGCGGAGATGGTCATCTACATGGTCCGAGGTACGGACGTGCGGCACCCGCGGAGCCGGGCCGTCGAGAGTTGACGGCCGGTCGCTCCCCGACCGGTCGGCCCGTCGGGGAGTGACTGCTCCCCGACTTTTCTGACAAGCTGCGCGGTTCCGTGGGGATGGCCGGAACTCCGAAACGCAAGGTGCTCGTGGTCGACGATGACCCGAGCTGGCGTCAGATGCTGTCGCTCGAGCTGGAGGAGCTGGGCTACGAGCCCGTCCAGGCAGCGGACGGTGCCGAGGCGCTGCGGCTCCTCGAGCACGTGGATTGCTGGGTGATCCTGCTCGATCTGCGCATGCCTGAAGTGGACGGCCACGAGGTGATGGCGCGGCTCCCCCTTCCTCCCGAGGGCCCGCGGGTGGTGATCCTGACCGCCGCGGGCATCGACGAGGTGCAGGAGGCGCTCGTGACCCGGCCGCACTACTACCTGCCCAAGACGGCGGGGAAGGACGAGCTGGCCCTGATGCTGCAGTCGCTCGCGGCCTGAGGTTCCGGAGGCGCCCGCGGCCGGTGCTCGCCGGTCTCGGGGCCGCGCGGTGCCGAGCTCGCGGCCCACGGCCAGCGACCGTCGGTCCGGGAAACCGGCGACACAGGTCCGGTCCGCTGGACTGGCCCTCCTCGCCTCACCTCGTCGGGGTGAGTGGCGTGACGCCTGCAGCGGCGCGTCCGGATGGGGGCGGCGTCGGGGGTCGCGGGCGTGGCGCTGGTGTGGCTCGCTGCAGCGACGGCAGAAAACGAACGACCGCGGACCCCGGCCCAGGGTGGCAAGCGCCACGCCGCGTGGATCGCCAGGAAAGACGTCCAGGCCAGGGGGCCGACGCGTCGGCGCACCGGGACCGTCCCCCGACGTCGCCCCCTCCTGCCTCCAGGGCTCCGTCCGATCGATGAGCGCGCCCCGCGGACCGGCGAGAACACAGAGCCGGTCAGGGTCCATGCTCCGACCTCGCCCGGCGGCCATGCACCGACGTCGCCCGGGCTGACGGCACCAACCTCGCCTGAAGCCACCACAGAGGTCGACTCCGTCCAGCCCTGGTTGCCGCGGGGGAGTCCGCCGGCGCGGCCCGGACGCGCCCCTTCTGGACCGCGGCGCAGCGATGTGCGCTCACCGGACCGCGCCGAGCCACCCGGGGAAGACGACGGCCGCGACGAAGCGCGCGGCGAGGCATCGCCACCGCCGATGCCGTGGACGCTGTTGCATCCGCTCCCCTTCGAGCGAGAGGTGTCGGTCGACGGCTTTCGCCTCGCACGCGGTGGCGGGGCCCTCGTCCCATCGTTCCTCGCCCTCGCCGACCGCGCGTGGGTCCCGGCCGCGGCCGATGCGCGACTCGGCGGCCTCGGCTGGACCGAGGTGCTCACCCTCGAGGATGGGCTCCGCACCCCTCGCTGGGCCGTCGCGGGGCGCTGGGCACCACCCGCGTTCTCGGCACGTCCGGCGCCGGTGGGGCTCGCCGGGCCGGTGGTCGTCGACGCCGCAGAGGGCCCGGTCTCCGCGCCTCGCGGAGCGTGGCGAGCGTCCGGCCTCCTCGGAGGTCCGCTGGCCGGAGGGCATCTCGGCACGGTGCTCTCGCTTGACGCTTCCGGCGTCGGTCTCCCGCCGACCGAGGCCGGCCTCGCCGGGGGTGACCGCGCCCGGCAGGCCCTCGCGCTGACCATCACCTGGCTCCCCGGCGCGAGCGACCGGCTGTCCCTGCTCATGCTTGCTGGCCGCCGCTCCGAGTCGCCGGACTGCTTCCGCTGCACCGAGGCCGCGGCGAGAGTCGATCGGGAGCTCGCCCTCTTCGCCGGCCTCGGATGGGTACACGCGCTCGGCCCGGTCAGCGCGCTCGAGCTCCGTCTCACCGCCGAGCACCGGAGCGCATCGGCCGGAGCACGCTCGCCGACGGATGCTCCGAGCCGCCTCGACCTCAGGCGGTGGATCACCGACGGCGCTCCCGGTCCCCTGGGACCCGACCTCGGCGCGAGCACGCTGGAGGAGTCCCGCACCCGCATTCGACTCTCCGGCAGCGTGCGCACGGCGCTCGGCCTCCAGCACCTGGAGGCCGGCGTCGATGGTTGGCTCGAGGGCGGTCGGCGTGGCCTCTGGCTTCCGGGCGGAGTGCGCTTTCTCGACCGCGGCACCAGCTGCGCCGACCGGGAGACCGAGGACTGCGCCTACCGGGTCGAGGTGGAGCCGCTGGACCTGACCTCCGGCGGATGGGCGCTCGCCGGCTATCTCCAGGACACGCTGCGCCTGGGCCCGGTGGGGCTGCGCGCGGGCCTCCGCCTCGACGCCGCGCAGGCGAGCGTCGGCGAGTCCTCCACCGGCCTGCGCCACGGGCTCGGACCACGCCTCTCCCTCGCCTGGAACGTCACGGGCGACGGACGCCACTGGCTCGTGGCCCACGCCGGGCGGAGTCACGACCCGGAGCTGCTGGCCGCCGCGGCGCGGGCCGTGCTGCCCCGGCAGCGGGTGATGGCGTGGAGGGACGGTGCCTTCGACCCGTGCACCGGACCTGCCCCGACGTGCGTCCAGCTCGGAGGAACGGCCGCCCTCCCACCGGGCGGTCTCCCGCGGACGGACGAGGTAGCGCTCGGATGGCGCGGACGGCCCGCGCGCGGTGTCGAGGGAGGATTCGAGGCGCGGTGGCGGCGGACCTCCGAGCTCTGGACCGAGGAAGAAACCGGGCTCCTCACCGACGCCGAGGGCCAGTGGACGAGTCGCGACGGGACATGGTCCTCGCAGCGGGTCATCGCGGCGGACGGCAAGGCCTGGCGACAGGCCCTCGGGCTCGGGGTGTGGGTGCGGGCGCGCAGCGGACCGGCTCGGCTGTTCCTGGCCTGGAACCTTTCCCGGGTCACCGGGACGGCGGCCGGGCCGTTCGACCCTTGGCTGGCCGATGCACGCACCGCAACGCTTGCCGTCGGCCCCCTTCCCGACGACCGGCGGCACCGGGTGGAGGTCTCGATCGGGCTCCTCGTCCATCCCGCGGTCGAGCTGGGCGCGCGGCTGCGCTACGCCACCGGAGCTCCACTCTGGGAGACGTTCAGCGTTCCCGGGTCCGCCGGTCTCCGGACCGTCCGCGGGATGCGCGGCACCGGGGTACTGAGCTCCGCCGAGGTGGCGCTCCGCGACCCGGACGTCTTCACCGCGGATGCCTGGCTCCGCCTCCGGCTCGGGATCCTGTTCCCGGGTGCGCTGCCGCGGCTCGACCTGACCGTCGAGGCCGCCCAGGTGGCCGGCGGGAACACTCCCGTCCACCTCTCCGCCAGCGCGGGGCGGCTGGGCGCGGTGCTCCGACGTGAACCGCCCTTCCAGCTGGTGATCGCGATCCGGGCCGGGAATTGAGGGGGCCCGTACGAAGGTAGGGGCACGGAAATTCAACGAACCGCCCGCGGCGGATACGGTAGGAGAGGTGCCTTCCGAGGCTTGCTCCCCGCACGGGCCTCCGACGACAATCGACAGGAGCGGGGCCGGAAACGACCGAGGGGAGCCGACGATGAGGAACGCAGTTCGCTCACTGGTGGTGTGCCTCGTGGTGCTCGGCGCGAGCAGCGCGCTCGCGCAGGATCGGGGCACGACGCAAGGGCCCGAGGGCTCGGAGATCGGCAAGGGCGGCTATGTCTCGGGTCCGGGAGGCCTGGGTGGCTTCTCGCTCACCGCCGACGGTGGCGGCGCCATCAGGATCAAGGGCAGCCAGTTCAGCCCGCCCCTGTACGCCGGCCTCACCGCCTCGTACTGGGAGGCGAACTTCTACCGGATCGACCTGAGCGGCTTCTACGTCCCGGACCCGAAGCTCTGGGGTGTGCTCCTCGGCCCCTCGTTCCACACCACCACCTGGCCCATCGCCTTCAGCGCCGGGTTCCAGGCCGGCCTGCACATTCCCAACCAGGGTGCGGTGAATTTCATCATCTCCCCGCGGGTCGGAATGGACTGGATCACCGAGAGTCACTTCCAGCTCGGGGTGTTCGCCAACTTCGACATCAACCTGGCCGATTTCGATTTCTCCATCGTCCGCGTGGGCCTGAGCATCGGATGGCGATTCTGATTCCAGGCCCCGCCTCGTGAACTGATGCCTGCCTCGCTCCTTCTCGTCGTCCTCCTCGCGCAGACTTCTCCGCCGCCTTCGCCCGGGTCCGCGCCTCCACCTCCCCCTCCTTCGACGCAGGCTTCACCGCCTCCGGTGCAGTCCACGCCTCCGCCTCCGTCGGCCACGCCGCCGTCCGGGGGATCCCTGCTTCAGCCCGTTCCGTCGGCGCAGACCGCTCCCGCCACTCCGACCACCCTGGCTGCCCTGCCCCCGCCCGCGAGCTCGCAGCAGAACGTGAACCTTGCGCAGTGGGACTCGAACAGCCTCCCCCCGGTGTACGAGCGGAGCGAGCAGCCGCCGCTCACCGATCAGGAGGTCTCGAAGCTCACCCAGTCCGGGTTCTCGCCGGACCAGCTGGTCCGGCTGATCGCAGAGCGCCAGTGCGCCTGCGACGCCTCGCCGGAGGGTCTGATCCGGATGCGAGTGGCCGGCGTGGACCCATCGGTCATCTCCGCCGTGTCGAAGTACGCTCTCAAGCCGAACGGAGCCCTCAATCTCGAGGTGACCCTCGACTTCACCGGCGAGAGCCGGCGAGCCCGGAACGCCTTTCTCTACGTCTTCGTCGACGACGGCGACGTGACGCGGGTCATGAGCACGAACATCGACGAGCTGCTCCGCCGGCCCAACGCGCACGAGACCACCGTCGACAACAGCGACATCCTCATCACCCGCACGGTCCGCCGCATCGTCCTGCCGGGTCAGCTGCCGCTGAAGACCTACGGGCGCCACACCCTGGTCATCGCCAGCTCCGCGAATCCGAAGCTGACTCACCCCTCGCAGCTGAAGTCACAGGATCGCTCCGCGGCGCAGGTGTATCTGTTCGACTATCCGAGAGCCTCGCTGCAGAGTCTCTGCAGACTGACCGCCGGCTACAAGCGCGACGCCCAGATCGTCGACCGCTGGCGCTTCCAAGGTAGCCGCTTCGAATGCGAATGGAACTGACAATGACCCGCACCCGAATCGCCGTGTCCCTGCTCGCCGGCCTGTGGCTGGCGTGTTCCACCGAGCGCGCCTTCACCAAGGGCGAGTATTCCGACCCGAACGAGATCGACCTGCTCTCCGACGAGTGGGCACCCAGCGACCTGCAGCTCATCGCCAAGAAGGTGGTCGGAGACCTGCAGACCTCGCCGGCCTTCGCCCAGATCCAGGGCCGGCCGGTGGTGATCGTCGGCAAGCTGAAGAACAGCACCTCCGAGCACATCGACATGCAGAGCCTGGCGGACAAGATCCAGACCCAGCTCGCCAACACCGGGAAGTTCGCCTTCGTGGACGCGAGCGCGCGTCAGGCCGTCGCCGAGGAGTACGAGTACCAGGGAAGCGGATACGTCCGGCCCGACCAGGCGAAGGGACCTGGCCAGCAGATCGCGCCGGACTACATCATGACCGGCGATCTGGCCTCCATCAAACAGCGAGTGGGGAGCGACGAGTTCATCTATTACAAGATGACCGCCAAGCTGACGAACCTCCGGACCGGCATCCTCGAGTGGACGGACGAGAAGGAGCTGAAGAAGAAGTTCGTCAAGCAGGGGATCCGGCCGTAGCGCCCGACCCCGCGCTCCCCACGTGGCTCACCCTTTCCTCGCGGTTCGGTGGCCGGTCGCTCTCGGCGCGCTCGCGCTGCTCCTGACCGGGTGCGCCGGCGATTACATCGCCCGGACCGCGGGGTACCGCCACTCCTACGAGGTCTACCAGTACCCGCCGGCAATCCAGGGGTTCACCAACGAGGTCCAGTCCGGCCCGCAGATCGACCGGCTGCTGGCGCTCATGGACCAGGGGATGGTGCTGCACGCTGCCGGCAAGTTCGAGGAGAGCATCAAGGTGCTCGCCGAGGCGGACAAGCTGAGTGAGCGGCTCGACTTCACCTCCGTCAGCGAGGAGGCCAAGGTTTTGCTCTCCAGCGAGCGTGAGCGGGCCTACCGCGGCGAGGACTTCGAGAAGCTGATGATCTCCACCCTGCAGGCGTTGAACTACGCCCAGCTGGGGAAGGACGAGGATGCGCTGGTCGAGGTGCGCCGGGTGAACGAGCGCATGCAGCGCATGATCAACGAGGAGAAGAAGCCTTACGAGCAGCTGGCCGTGGCCCGCTACCTGACCGGGGTGCTCTGGGAGGACCAGGGGCACGCCGACGACGCATTCATCGACTACTACGCGGCGAACCAGCTCGCCGGCGACCTGGGCTCGCTGGCCGAGCCGCTCGTCCGCCTGGCGAAGGAGACGGGGCGGGACGATGCCTTCCGCCAGCTTCGGAAGCAGTACCCGTGGGTGCAGCCGCAGCCCCTGGCCAGGGATGAGGGTCAGATCCTGGTGGTGCTCGAGGCGGGCAAGGTTCCGGTGAAGACCAACGGGAGCCGTAGCGGCGGTCCCAAGG
>JBKPMY010000217.1:0-5440 GCA_046732375.1 Myxococcota bacterium | reverse complement strand
ATCGTCCGGCAGATGCTGCGCCGGGTGCGGGTCACCGACGTGGGCGACACCAGCTTCCTGGTCGACGAGCAGGTCGAGCGCTGGGTGTTCGAGGAGGAGAACGAGAAGGTGATGGGCCGGGGCGACAAGCCGGCCGCGGGCGAGCCACTGCTGCTCGGCATCACCAAGGCCTCGCTCTCCACCGAGTCGTTCATCTCCGCGTCCTCGTTCCAGGAGACGACGAAGGTGCTCACCGAGGCCGCGATCAACGGCAAGGTGGACTACCTCCGTGGCCTCAAGGAGAACGTCATCATGGGCCGGCTGATCCCCGCCGGAACCGGGCTGCCGCAGTACAAGCACCTCGACCTCGAGGTGGAGAGCCCGGCCGACGAGATCAGCCACCTGGAGGCCGCGCTGGCCGGCGCCCATGACGACGGGCCGCTGCTGCCTCCCGAGACCGCGTTGCCGCCGCTGGGCACCGGAACCAGCTCGAGCGCTGGCTAGGTTCCCCCGACTGCTGAAACGGACCGGGCCGTCTCCGTGACTCGAACGGAGACGGCCCTCTTCTTTCCCGACACATCGCACGCTCGAAGGTGGGGCCTCTGACGGTGAGCGCCTACGGCGGGTTCAGCATCCAGCGCTCGATCACCGCGCTCGACGGCTCGGGCAACATCCTCGGTGAGCGCGACGCCCGGTACTCGCCCGGCCCATGCACCGGATGACAGCCGCTGCAGCGGACCACGGATGCGGCCCGGCGCCGACCCCGGTGGTGGACGGCAAGACGGCGCTCGGATTCTGAGGGCCGCGCCGGCGCCGGCCCACGGTTGTGAACGCCGGGGCCGGTGCCGGGTGTGCTCGAGCGATCACGCGACGCGAGCACCCGTGCACAGCGCCTGCTGCACGGAACCGAACGATCGAGCGCCCCGCCAGAGGAGAGCCGGCAGCTCGTTCGGTCGGGGGCCGATCTTTGCAGGCAGGGCGCCCCTACGGGGTGAACCATGCACGTCCGGAGCGGCAGGTCTTCGTGGGCCGGAGCTCGGTGGGCAGCGGTCGCGCTGCTCTCGGTGGCGCTGGCCGGGGCGGCCAGCTCGCCCGGTGGAATCGGGTCTCCGGACGGAGGATCCTCCGGAGGTGGCGGCGGTGGCTCATCGGATGGTGGAGGCTCGCAGCAGCGATGCGGCCCGATGGACGTCGCCTTCGTCATCGACGTCACCGGCAGCATGACCGGGGCGATCGCCAACGTGAAGGCGGCCATTCCGCAGCTGATGGACCAGGTGGTCGCGGCCTCGGCCGGGGATTACCGGGCGGAGCTGGTGACCTTCCGGGACGACATCAGCGTGGTCGTTCCGTTCGCCAGCGGGAATCGCGCGCCGCTGGAGAGCGCGGTGCTCGGGCTGTTCGCCGCCGGGGGTAACAACACGCCCGAGGCCTCGGACGAGGCGCTCCGGACGACGATCAACGCCCTGGGACCGGGTCCGCACCAGACCGGTACCGCGCTCCCCTTCCGCAGCTCGGCACTGAAGATCATCGTCCTGATCACCGACGCGCTCCCGGGCGGGTTCGACGACTTCTACACGCCGGGGGTGGACGACGTGGACGCGAACCAGCGAGCCCTCGACGCCGCCGCGGCGGGCGTCCGGATCTCCGCGGTCTTCGTCCCGACGCAGGGGGTCGACCCACAGATCGTGGCGATCATGCAGAACTACGCCACCCGGACCGGGGGCATCTACCTCCAGACCCAGCCGGATGGCACCGGAACCGCGGACGCAATCCGCGAGGTCATCTCTGCCTGCGGAGGTGGGCCTCCGCCGGATGGCGGAACGCCGGATGCGGGCGGTGGCGGCGGCAATGGCGACGTGCACTTCCGAACCTTCGGTGGCCAGTCGTACGACTTCCAGCGGGAGGCCTGCCTGACGCTGGCCGAGTCGCGGACGCCGGGCAGCAACGTGGCCCTGCAGATCGACGCGCGCCCCTGGCCGCGCAACCGTGACACCAGCGTGGCCCAGCGCGCGGCCTTCACCTTCCCCGACACCGCGAGGCCGTACAGCGTGGTGCTGGACATCGCCTCTCCGCACCTCTCGGTCCAGGGCAATGGCGACACGCTGGTCGAGGTGGTGGGCAACCTCGACGGGATCGGCTGGGTCGGCTTCAAGCAGCGTGGGAGCCGCGCGCTCAAGGGAGGCATCGAGGTGGCGCGGAAGAGCTTCGGGGGGACGATCGGCTACGAGTACCTGGCCACCTACTACGGCGGGCCGAGTGGTGGCTCGCAGATCCACGCCATCGTCTTCCCCGCCTCCGGCTACATCAACGTGAAGATGGTCCCCGTGCCCTCGCTGTCGGTGGAAGGCATGTCGGGCAACTCGCCGGTGCGAACGAACCTGAGCTTCGGTGATGGGGTGGGCTCGACGACCGTCCAGCAGCTCCGCACGGACGTCCACACCCTGAACGCGTTCGCCCAGAGCTGGTCGAGCAACGTCACGGGCTCGCTGTTCCTCAGCGACTGCCCGGGCGAGGTCGGCCTGCAGGACGCGATCATCGCCCTCACCCCGGATCAGCAGGCGGCGGTGGCCGACACCTGCCGCGCGAACGGAATCACGCCCGACACCGGTGCCCGGTGGGAAGCGTGCCTGTTCGACGCGCACGTCGGTGGCGCTCCGATGGCGCACACCGAAGGCGTGACCTACGCCCGCCAGCAGCTGGGCAGGCCCATGGGGACCGTCGCGCCCATCCCGCCATCGGTGGGGCCGCCCGATGCGGGGACGATGACGATGCCCGCGCCGCGGATGATGTTCGACGGGAGGTGAGGGGGTGGGCCGTCCCCGTCACGGGACGGGGGCGGCTTTTTTTTTGGACCACCTGGGCGGTTCGTGCCACCGCGGCCTGGGTTGCACGCGTGACGAGCCAGTCCAGGCGCGTGGCCCCGGACGACTAGGCTCTCCGGCCGTGGAGCTGCCCGGGCGCGTCCTCGCTACAGCCTCGCCGAGGACCGCGCGCTGGCCGATCGGGAGCGGCGCGCGGCTCGCGCATGCGTTGCTGCTGGTGGCGCTGCTGGCGATGACCCGGGTCATCGGCTTCGTCCTGCTTGCCCGGGTCACGGGGCGCGGCGACCTCGGCATCATCGATGGCTGGACCTTCGCAGCGCTCCTCGCGGCGAGCGTGCTCTCGCTCGGCGGGGTCATTGGCCTCGGTCTCGTCGTCTGGGGACGGGTCTCGCTCGCCGAGCTCGGCTGGCGCGCCGAGCGTCTCGGGCCGGATCTCCTGAAGGGGGCGGTCGGTGGCCTCGCGTGCTGCGCCATCGTCCTGCTCATCTCCATGACCCGGGGAGCGAGCGCGGCGGAGACGCTCCAGGGCTGGTGGGAGGTCCCGTTCCTGGAACGTCTCCTCGGGCTCCTGATCGGGGTCGAGGCGGCGCTGACCGAGGAGAGCCTGTTCCGGGGCGACCTCCAGCCGACGCTCCAGCGGATGCTCGGGAGGGGAGCCGGCTTGCTCCTCACCGCGCTCGTCTTCGCCGCCTACCACCTGCGGTTCGGGCTGTGGGGGCTCCTGGGGAAGACCGCATTCGGACTGGTCTTCGGGATCCTCCGGGAGCGGACGGGCCGGCTGGTGTCCCCGGCCGTCGCGCACTGGATCAGCTGGACTGTCCTGGGCTTCCACTGAGCGACGCTGTACCGGTCGCCGGGGTGCCCTCCGCCCGCATTTCGTGGCAAATGGGGCGATCCGGAGGTGTCCATGCTCGCGGTGGGTGACACGGCGCCGGAGTTCGAGGCGCGCGACTGTCAGGGTCGGACCGTCCGCCTCGGCGACTACCGGGGCCGGCGGCTGGTGCTCTTCTTCTTCCCCAAGGCCTTCACCTCGGGATGCACGGAGGAGATCCGCCGCTTCCGCGACAACCAGGCCCGGATCCGCGAGCTCGGCGCCGAGCTGGTGGGTGTCTCGGTGGACCGACCGGAGGTCCAGTGCGAGTTCGCCCGGAGCGAGAAGATCGAGTACCCGCTGCTCGGCGATAGCGACCGGAAGATCAGCGACCGGTTCGGGGTGCTCTGGCCGCTGGTGCGGATCAACCGGCGCGTCACGTTCGTGGTCTCCCCCGAGGGGTGCATCGAGGAGGTCATCCAGCACGAGCGTCAGGTGTGGCGGCACCTGGATGACGTCATCACTGCGCTGCAGAAGCGGGTCGGGGCGGCCGCGCCCGCCTGAGCCTCGTCGCCGCGCTCGTGCGCGGCTCTACCGGCGGCCCCTGGTGCGGGGCTGACTCAGGGCGGGATCCGGACCGCGCAGCTCTGCAAGGCCTCCGGCCGGTTCTTCGCCACCAGCGTCCAGCGATCCACCGAGCGACCCGTGGTCTCGTCGAAGGTGGGCGTCCCGCCGGCGTACATCGTCCCCTGCGGATTGCCGTAGTCGTCCAGCCCGTGCCCCTTCAGCCACTTGTCCACGCATTCGGTCTGCTTCGGATCGAGCTGGATGCGGGCCGCCACCGGCGCCGGGCCCGCACGTGCCGCAGGAGGCTCCGGGCGGGCAGCGGGTGGCGCGGCTCCCTGAGGCGGAGGCGGCGCGCTCGCCTCGTGTGGAGTCGAGGGTCGACAGGCTGCCGCGGCGAGGACCAGGACCGGGAGCAGGGCAGGGCGCATGCCGCTATACCCTAGCCGACGGATGCTCGAGGCGACGGTGATCATCGGAATGGGGGGGCTGGGCTGTCCGGCGGCGGTCGCGCTCGCCGAGGCGGGAGCGCGCCGCCTCACCCTCGTCGACGGGGACGCGGTGGAGACCTCCAACCTCCATCGCCAGGCGCTCTACGGGCCCGAGGACGTGGGGCGGCCCAAGGTCGAGGTCGCCGGGGAGCGACTCTCCCGGGCCTTCCCTGGCCTGGAGATCGAGACCTGGGCCCGGCGCGTGGGCCCGCAGGACGTGGAGCCGCTCCTCGCCCGTCACGCGCTGGCCATCGATGGCACGGACTCGGTCGCGGCGAAGTTCCTCCTGAGCGATGCCGTCGCGCGGACCGGCACGCCGCTGGTCTCGGGGGGCGTGGTGCAGTGGGGCGGCCAGGCGATGCGCATCGATCCGGCTGGCGCCTGCCTGCGCTGCCTGTACGGCACCGCGCCTCGCGAGGACGAGGTGCCGACCTGCGCCCGGGCCGGGGTGCTGGGCTCGCTGGCCGGCGTGCTCGGGGCGCTTCAGGCATCGCTGGCGCTCGGACCTGCGTCGCCCGCGGGACGGAGCACGCTCCACGTGGTGGACGGGCGCACGCTGCGCTTCCGGACCCTCACCGTCCGCCAGGTCCCCGACTGTCCGGGATGCGGAGCCCGCGCGTGACGCCGGACGCGCGCATCGACATCACCGCCGAGGTCTGCCCCATGACCTTCGTGCGGACGAAGATCGCGCTCGAGCGACTCCCCGTCGGCGGAGTCCTCGAGGTCCGTCTCAAGGGTGAGGAGCCTCTGCGGAACGTCCCGGAGAGTGCACG
>JBKPMY010000216.1:0-11659 GCA_046732375.1 Myxococcota bacterium | reverse complement strand
GGGTTGTTCACCGGCCAGCTCTCGCCGGTTCTCAGGTGGGCGTATGCCGGGTCGGCCGGAATCACCGAATACGGGCTGAGACCTGCGCGGACGAGACGGGCATCCCAGACGTAGCGGCGCAGGTCAGCGCCAGGTTCGGGAGGCGCGAGCAGCATGGGAAGGCGCCAGGCCAGAGCCAGCACGGCGCAGGCCACCAGCGTGCGCCGCGACGGCCGGACCCCGTTCGTGACCTGGTGCAGCGTGGCCAGATACCCGACCGCAGCGAGCCCGAGCAGGACGAAGAAGGGAACCGAGCCGTCGTCCGGTCGAATCAGGCCGAAGGCGAGAAGCGCCGGGCCGACGAAGGCGCCGCCGGCCCAGATCCCGTGGCTGGCGCGCTTCGATGTCCCCGCCTCAGCCAGTGCGCTCGTCATCGTGGGCTTCCGGCCGCCACGATGCGAGCAGGGCGGCGGTGCGAGGCGCTCGCGCGGGGTCGAGGCGCAGCTCTGCGGCGAGGCGGGTCAGGTCCGCCGGCACGTCGACGTCGTACCAGGCCTGGGTGAGGGCAACGGAAAGTCCGATGGCCCTCGCATTCCCGAGCAGTGCGTCGCGAGCGTTGCCCGTGCCGAGCATCGCGGGGTCGAAGAGCCTCGGGTGCATCGACGACGCGCCGACGAGGTAGTAGCCGCCGTCCTCGGTCGGTCCGACCACCAGCTCGTTCGTCTCCAGAAGCTCGAAGGCCGAGTGAAGGATCGCAGCGGGCAGGTGGGGACTGTCGCTGTCGACCGCGACGACTCGGCGGAAGCGCGGCACGAAATCCTCGAACACCGAAGCGAGCGCGGCGGCGAGACCGTTTCCGCGCTGGCCGACGACGCCTACCTCGGGCGGCACGTGGGCCTCGATGTCGGCCACGTCCTCGGAGGGGCACATGACGGCCACCTGCACGGGGGAGAGCTTCTGCGCGAGGGCGACCGTATCGCGCAGCATGCACGCCGAGAGGTGGGCGACGTCGCGGGCTGGGTACGCGCCCGAGAGTCTGGTCTTCACCAGGCCCTCCCGTGGAGCCTTGGCCATGACGACGATGACACCGCGAGCTTCATGCGGGCTCATGTCGCGCGTCCCGATTCGGCTGGACGCGCCGGTGCGCGGACGCGGTTCTTCACGATCCCCGAGAGGATGCCCCAGGCGGCGCCGAACGAGCCTCTCCACGTTCCGCTGATCTTCGAGATGCCGATGCGCGGGTGGTAGCTGACCGCGACTTCCAGGACGCGATAGCCATGCATCGCGCCGCGGGTCGCCAGCTCGACCGCCCACCCGTAGGTCATCTCGCGCAGCTCGAGCGCCCGGAGAACCTCGAAGCGCGCGGCCCGGAACGGGCCGAGATCGGTCAGGGGAATTCCGTACAGCCAGCGAATCAGGGTCGCCGCGAGCCGGTTGCCGAGCCTGGCGTGCCAGGGCATCGCGCCGGGTGCGAGGCCGCCTGCCAGCCGGGATCCGAGGACGATGTCTGCCTGGCCCTCGCGAATCGGATCGAGCAGGCGGCGCAGCTCGCGGGGGCGGTCGCTGTAGTCCCCGTCGAGGAAGACGACG
This sequence comes from Myxococcota bacterium, assembly GCA_046732375.1. Lineage (GTDB taxonomy): Bacteria > Myxococcota > Myxococcia > Myxococcales > Myxococcaceae > RPRB01. The sequence goes on along the minus strand of JBKPMY010000216.1, from coordinate 10,090 downwards.
ATGTCCGGGTGGTTTGCCGCCGCGAGGCCTGTCAGGCAGGCCCGACCGTAGCCACGGCGCGGCTCGACGATGACCCGCGCTCCACGGCCGGCAGCGATCTGGCGCGTCCCGTCCGTGGAGCCCGCATCGACGACGAGTACCTCGGTCACCAGTGACTGGGGAATATCGTCGAGGACGTGTGCGATCGAGCCCGCCTCGTTGTAGGTCGGGATGACGACGCTGACCCGCATCCCGGTCAGCCTATCCGAGGCGCCAGTTCGGGAACCGGCGGGCGAGGAGGGCGTCCACGCCCCAGGTGCGGCCGGCGCGCCCCCAGGAGAGACAGAAGGCGACGATGACCGGGATGGCCAGCTCCCAGATCCAGGAAGCGCCGATCTCCGACAACCAGAGGGTGAAGAGGAACGCTCCGGCGGCCGCGGCGACGAGGCGCGTCCCGGCCCCCGCCACTAGGAGCACGCCGAATCCGATCTCGGTCAGAGCCTGCAGAGGCCCGGCGATGCGTGCGTTGGCTGCCGCTGCGGACATGACCCCTTTCCAGACCTCGGGTGCGTGTCCGTTCTTCAAGTAATAGTCGATGACCCCCTTGTAGCCCCCCGGCGTGTACGCGCCCTTGCCCAGGTTCTCGAAGAACACCCAGATGAAAAGCGCGCCGAGCGCAAAACGCAGCACCGCCAGCGCCTTCTGCTCGCTGGACGCCCCGACCGTCGCCTTCGCGTTTTCGTCCAAAGGAACCCTCCTCTTCCCTCGGTTCGGCGAGTTGTCGAGTCGTTACACTAGCTCACGGGCGCTCGGGGCGTTGCCTTTCCGCGAACACCTTGATTCCCAGGGCCGAGGCCACCCCGTTGCTCCTTCCTGCGTGAAACTCAGCCTGAGGCTCGTCACCCGAAGGTGAAGGAGAAGGCCGCTGCGCCCGGATCGAGGAACTCGATCTCGAAGAGGCGATCGGCGATCGGGCCGGGCTGGCGAATGAGCTGGTACATCCGCTGCTCGCGAAGCGTCCCGACCCCGCCCTCGTCGACGTCCAGGCCGTGCGAGGCGCCCGGTGGTTTCCCGTCCAGCAGCACGCGGAAGCGAATTTCCCTTCCACGCATCTCCGGGGCCATGACCAGGTGGAGATCGCGCGCGTGGAACCGGTAGGCGATCCTTCCTTCTGGAGCGCCGACCACCGCCCGATCGTTGGAGATGGTCCACGTTCCGGAGAGGGCCCAGGCATTGAGGCCGAGGCGCGCGGGGACCGCGTAGGATTGACTCACCCCGGGCTTGATCCCGCCCGGCGAGGCGAAGTTCTCGGTTCGCCGAAGGCCGACGTAATTCTCGCCGGAGCGAAGATTCTTCCAGTCCGCGGCCTTCTCGAATCCCTTGGCGTCGACGACGGTCGGCTTGGCGTCGAGGTCGCGCTGGCCGGCCTCCTCGATGAGCTTCTGGATGATCCGGTCGGCTTCCTCGTACCCGTCCTCGCCGAACACCTGGTGCCGGAGCCGCCCGCGTGAATCGAAGACGTAGAGCGCCGGCCAGTACTCGTTCCCGAATGCACGCCAGATCGCGAAGTCGTTGTCGACCGCGACCGGATAGGCGACTCCGAGCTCCTTCGTCTGCTGCCGGACGTTGTCCAGGTCGTGCTCGAAGGCGAACTCCGGAGAATGCACGCCGACCAGCAGCAGTCCCGACTGTCCATACCGCTCGACCCATGCCCGCAGGTACGGGACCGTGCGTCGCCAGTTGATGCAGGTATAGGTCCAGAAATCGATCAGGACGACCTTGCCGCGCAGCTGCTCGGGCCCGATCGGCGCCGAGTTGAGCCAGGTGGTCGCGGTGGAGAGTGAGGGGATCATTCCCTCCGGAGAGGCCGGGGTCGAGGGCGTGACCATGTGCGCTCCGCTGTGACCGCGAGTTGAGGACTTCCCACCGTCAGCCGTGACAGCCGCGAGGAGCATGAGGAGGGTTCGCATGTCGTACCTGGTTGGTCCGGGCCGAAGGCTACCCGCCGAGGAGCTGCTGCCCCCCGTCGACGTCGTAGGTCGCGCCGGTGAGAGCCGTGTTGATCATGAGGTGCACGGCGAGCGCTGCGACGTCCGCGGGTTCGACCACGCGTCGGATGGGGAGGGTGGCGCGAAGCTGCTTTCGGCGGCTCTCGAGCTCATCGCCGAGGATCGAGGCCGAGAGGGGCGTGTCGACGAACCCGGCGGCGATGAGGTTGACCCGGACCGGCGCGAGCTCGAGCGCGAGGTTGGCGGTGAGAGCAGGCAGCGCGGCGGTGAGGGTCGACGCCATCCCCAGGCCGATCGCCGGCCGGCGGGCACCCGTGCCGCCCATGAAGACCAGCGTTCCTCCCGGCCTGACCTTGCCGGCGGAATGACGGGCGACCTGGATCGCCAGCTCGAGGTGCTCACCCAGGTTGCGGCGCAGGTCGGCGACATCCATCTCGAGGAGGCGCCCGTAATGCGGCCGGCCCGCCGTGAGCATCAGGTGGTCGATCGGGGCCGGCAGGTCGCGGAAGAACCGTTCCAGGGAGACGGCGTCCGTGGCGTCGAAGGCGGTCGTGCTCAGCGCCTCGAGCTCGCTCGCGGCGCGTTGCAGGCGCTCGGGATTCCGGCCGGTGAGGATCACCCTGGCTCCCTCGGCGCGTGCTCGTCGAGCCGTCTCGAGCCCGATGCCCGCGCTCCCGCCGATGACCACCACCGTCTGCCCGTTCAGCTCCGGTTGGCGCTTCATGCTTCCTCCCGACCGATCATGCCGGCGTCCGGTCGTGGCTGAATGGACCTGCTGCGTCCCGAACGCAAGCGTGCACGCTCGGGATGGACGGCTTCCCCGGGCCGCCCCGACGTCGCGGACGCTGGAGCAGATCATGCGGACGTCCAGTCAAGTCGGGCGAGGCCCCGGCTCGTAGCTTCCCCCTTAACACTTGCACCCCCAGGGAGAAGGAATCATGAGCAATGCAGTTGAAGCAGCCCGCCCCATGTCCACCGAGGCCGTGCTCCGGAACCACCTCCGGTCGGCCCGGCTGGGCGTGGACGCGGTCATGGACGACTACACGAATGAATCGATGTTGATGACCCATCACGCCACGTACCGGGGGCGCGCGGAGATCCGGCTCTTCTTCACCGCCCTCTTCGAAAGCCTCCCCGCCGGGTTCTTCGACACGATGAAGATGCGCCGGGAGGAGGTGGATGGCGAACTCGCCTACATCGTCTGGGATCGGGAGCCGATCATCTCCCGGGCGACGGATACCTTCGTCGTGCGAGACGGAAAGATCCTGTTCCAGACCTTCACCGCCTTGGACGACTGACGACGACGTCATGCCGACCGGGCGAGCGCCACCGCGTCCGGGCCCAAGGTAGCGGCGGCGCAAAGGACTCTCTGCCATGGGGAATCCGTATTGCATTGGCCGGACTCCGGACAGGAGGGACCCCCTCTCGGAAGTCATCGCGCTGCTGCAGCCCCGCGCGGTGTTCTCCAAGCGCATCAGCGGCGCCGGTCGCTGGGGCGTTCGCTACTCGGAATTCGGCCAGCCGAGCTTCTGTGCCGTGCTCGAAGGGAGTTGCCGGCTGGCCGTCGACGGCCAGCATGCGCTCGTGCTCGAGGCAGGAGACTTCGTCCTTCTGCCGGCGACACCGGGGTTCACCCTGTCGGGCTTCGAGCACACGCCTGCGCCGGGCGGTGAGGTTCGCCACGGCACGCGGGGTGGGCGCCCCGACGTGCGACTGCTGGGCGGCTACTTCGTGTTCGACTCCCCGGACGCTTCGCTCCTGGTCTCGCTGCTGCCGGCGGTGGTGCAGGTGCGGGGCGTGGAGACGCTTTCGGTCCTGGTGGGGCTCGTGGGCGACGAGTCGAACGACCAGAAGGCGGGTCGCGATCTGGTGCTCACGCAGCTGGTGGAGATCCTGCTCATCGAGGCATTGCGAACCACGTCGCGGGGTGCTGCGACTCCGGGGCTGCTGCGGGGCCCGGCGGATGCGCGACTGGCGCCGGCGATCCGGCAGATGCACGCCCAGCTCACCCGTTCGTGGACCGTGGCGGAGCTGGCGAAGGTCGCGGCGCTGTCACGGTCGGCATTCCTCGACCGCTTCACCCGGACCGTGGGTCTTCCGCCGATGGAGTACTTGCTCGCGTGGCGGATGGCCGTGGCCAGGGATCTGCTCCGCCGGCACGACCTCGCCATTGCCGAGGTGGCCGAGCGCGTGGGCTACGCGTCGGCGAGCACCTTCAGCACTGCCTTCAGCCGGCAAGTGGGCCAGCCTCCCAGTCGCTACGCGCGTGTTGCTCAGGCCGGGACGGCCCGGGGCCTCGAGGCATCGCAGTGAGTGCGCACGCGTTCGAGGAGCTCGTCGATCTCGAACGGCTTCCGGAGCACACCCACCACCCCGGGCCGAGAGGCGGCGTGGTGGAGGTCCGTGGCCGCCGACACGATGAGCACCTGGAGGTCGGCCGCCTCCGGGCTGTTCTGGATGATCTCGAGGAACTGCTCTCCGGACATGGGCTTCATCAGCCAATCCAGCAACACGAGGCAGGGCCGGGGGATGACGCCGGCATCCAGCAACCGCAGGGCCTCGGTCCCGTCCCCGGCGGTGAAGACGGTATGGCCAGCATCCTTCAGGAGATCGGTGAGGCTCTCCCGGATGTCCGCATCGTCCTCGATGAGGAGAAGGGTGTCGCGAGTCTTCGAGGGGAGAGACATCGTCGAGGTCCAGGGGGAGCTGAGCCGAATCTAGGCGTGCTCGTCCAGCAGCGCGCGCAGGTCGGAGAGCTCGAAGGGCTTCTGCAGCGTGGCGACGAGCGGAAGGTGCTCCATGCCCTCGCGCCGTGGCCAGCCGGACATCAGCGCAACCCGGAACTGGTCGGCGTCGTGACGACGCCGGAGCGCCACCCGGAAGTCCTCCCCGGAGTCCGAAGGGGCGACGCTGTCGAGCAGGACGAGGCAGGGCGGCAGCGTCTCGAGGAGCGCGATGGCCTCCTCGGTATCTCGGGCAATTCGGGGGGTGTGTCCGAGAAGCTCGACTGCGTCCTCGAGGGCCTCGAGAAGCTCGAGGTCGTCCTCCACGATCAGCACCGGAGAGCCACGATTCGCCACGTGGCCTGACTACAGGAGCAGAGAGACCCCCACAATTGTACCCCAGGATGCCCACAGCCTCTCACCAAGTTGTCGGTGCATGTGGGTCCGGGTGTCTTTCAGCCTCCGTTGCGGAATGGTGACGGAATCACGACGTTCTTTTCGTCCGATGCATTCGCCCGCTCCGCTCCGTTCGGTCCTCGTGGTGGAGGACGACTGGGACATCCGCGAGGTGGTGGCGGACGTTCTCCGGGATGCGGGCCGCACGGTGGACACGGCACGAGACGGGCTCGAGGCGCTCAGGAAGCTCGACACCGTGCAGCGTCCCTGCCTCGTCGTGCTCGATCTGATGATGCCGCGACTCGACGGGATCGGCTTTCTTCGGGAGCTGGCCGAGCACCCGCTGAAGGACGACTTCATCGTGCTGGTCATGTCCGCGTACCGAGGCCTCACCGGGGCCGCGCAATCTTCCGCGGTCCGCGCGACGCTGCCGAAGCCGTTCGAGATGGATGCGCTCGTTTCGCTCGTCGCTTCGCTGGGTTAGGCGCCCGGGACCGTGGCCGCCCCCTGAGCTGCCTGGCAGGGCTCGGCTTGGCGCGGCCGACGGGTGCACTCGAGCATCGGCGGTCCAGCTTCCTCATGGTCCCCGGGAGGAGGCGAACGGCCAATGTTCGAGGAACTGGGGTACTGGGAGGTGGTGGCCGAGGCAGACGGTGTGGAACCGGTTCGCGCGATGTGCGCGGAGGTCCAGCTGCCCGAAGCCGTCAGGCTCGTCCTGACTGCCGTCCGCGTGCAGAGACCCTGGGTGTCGGCGGCGGCGTGGTGCTTCCATTGTCGCCGGCTCGATGAGCCCGGGTCCGAGCCGCTCGTCTACCGCATCCAGAGGCCCGCGGCAGGCCGCTCGCCGGCGATTCCGGGATTCCCGGCGTTCACGGTGGGGTGGGGGACTGCATAGCGCTCCGGCGAGCATCACGGGGACGACGTCGAACTGGCCTGCGAGCTCGTCGCCGGTGCCCCGGCGGCAGAGGCGAGTCCGGGAGCGGAGGCGACGTCGAGCTGCACGATGCGCTCGTCGATGATCTCCGGCGGGAACCGCGTGACCAGCTGGCCCTTCAGGTGGTCGCCGATCTTCACCTCACGGAGCGAGGCTTCTCGTCCGTCCAGGGTGAGGTAGTGCAGCTCGTTCCCCCGGGCATCCTGGAAGTCGTAGCTGACGTAGCCATCTCTCGGATCGAGCAGGACGAGCCCGCCCGGAGTCACCTGCATCACCGTTCCATCCATGCGCCGGGTGACGGTCACGTCCCGCATGGTGAGCTCATCGGTGATGTCGGCGGTGATCGGCATCCCCGGCTTGAGCTGATCGATCCCGATCTCCTCTTTGCCCATCCGGAACCTGAAGCCGTCCGGAACGCTGTACGAGTGCAGCCCGCTCTGATCCTTGATGGTCAGCGTGTGGTCCGAGACCGTCTGGACGACTCCGGTCAGGACAGCTGCCTTGGTCTGCGTCGAGTCGATCTCTGACGTCTGGGCGAGCGCTGCCGAGCCGAGGCTCAGGGCCAGGGCGCATGTTGCAATGACGTGTGAATTGAGAATCATGTCTCATTCATCTCCTGTGATGGTCGCAGAGGAATCGCCGCGACAATCAGGAGAACACCCGAGAGAGGAGAATGATTACGCGAGCCGGGCACCGTGCGGTCATCGTGAGGAGAAGCGTCGCTGTATCGGCTGCGTGGTTGCCCGTGCCTTCGGATGTTCTCTAGATCCGAAGACGAGCGACGGCCGAGCGCAGCGTCTCCGCACTCCTGTCCAGAGCTTGCCGCTCGGTGGCAGAGAGATCCGGTGGGAGCCGGCGAACGACGCCGCCGCGACCGACGACCGTGGGCACCGAGAGCGTGACCTCGTACTCGGGATTCCAGGACCCCAGGGGAACGACCGAGCCCTCTTCACGAATGATCATCTCCGCGATCCGTGCGGAGACCACGCCGATGCCGAGAGCGCTGGCGCCCGTGCCCTCGATGATCGTGATGTTCGCGAACCGCACCTCCGACTCGAGCTCTCGTCGAGAGTCGTCCGTGGCCAGGAGGTCGCCGAGCGAAGCGCCGCCGACGCGCGCGGAGGACCAGACGAACACCGCGGAGGTTCCGTGCTCGCCCAGGACCTGAGCCTCCACCTGCGCCGGGTTCACCCCGAGCTTGCGCGCGATGTGAAAGCGGAACCGCAGGCTGTCGAGGTAGGTCCCGGTGCTGAGCACCCGCTCGTGCTCCAGCTTCCGGACGAGGTCGGCCAGAGGGTCCGGAGGGTCGGTGACCACCACGATGACCGAGTCTGGCGCCGCCTCGTGCACGCGGGGGACGATCTCCCGGTAGGCGTCGGCGTTGGTGTCGAGCAGGCGGAGGCGACCGGCCGGGTCCTTCCGGTTCGTCGCGCCGCCGGTCTTCTCGTTCACGCCCGCGGTGATCAGCACCACCGCTGCGCCGGCGAGATCGGCGTAGTCGCCGTCCCGAAGCACAGTGTACGGCTCGAGGATCGCCCCGTACTGCAGATCGGTGACCACACCCCTCGCACGCTTCCGGTCACGGTTCACCACCACGACCTCGGAAGCGAAGCCGCGCGCGACCACCGACGTCAGGCAGGCGGTCCCCACCGTCCCCGCGCCAACGATTCCAAGCTTCATGCGTCCGGTTCCTCCGTGCTCCGGTCCAGCCGGTACCCGAGGGGAGTGTGGTGGGCACGCGGGGCAGGCCGCAGGGCCCGCAGCCGGGAAGCGGGGCCGATCCGTAGGGCGGCGAACAAGACCCGAACGTCGCGATGGCGACACCGCCCAGGGTCTGGAGCTTCGGGCGGGGTTCAGAAGCGTCCGGCGAGGGTGAGTCCCACCGTGGTTCCCGAGATGGTGGGCGTGAGCACCGGGCCGTCCTTCTTCTCTGCCCCGAGCAGGTGCAGGGCGGGGACGGCGTAGCCCACCAGGCCACCGATGGTCGCACCGACGATGATGTCGGTCGCCCAGTGCTTGTCGGCCGCGATCCGGAGGATGCCGGTGCCGACCGCCGCGGCCACGGTGAGGGGGCACACGGCTGCGCCCCACCCGGTGTGAGAGGTGTCCAGGTACCCGTGGTGGAAGCATTCCAGCGCCACGGCTGCGAAGGCAGCGGTGGTGTGGCCGCTGGGGAACGACTGGTTCTGCCCGCCACTCGAGCAGTCCTTGAGCGAGGGATTGGTCCGGCACTCCTGGACGAACGGGCGCTCGCGGGCGACGGCCTTCTGGATGGAGATGGTGATGGTGGTGGCGAGGAGGATTGCCTGCGCATCGAGCACGATGAGCCGCCAGCCCACGTCCCACCGCTCGTGCTCGACCCCGGCGACCAGGGTGGCGTTGAGGAACGGGGCGGCGATGAGAAGGTAGACCAGCGCGTCGCTGGTGTAGCCCATCGCCTGCCGGCCACCCTCGCTGCCCACCCGGAGCGCCGAGCGGATGCCATTGTCGAACCCGTTCTGCTCCGTCCACTTCGAGACGGTGGGAGCAGGGACGGCGAACTGCACGGTCAGGAGCGCGGCCCCGAGGGCGCCGGCGGCCACGATGTCCCACGTTCCGACGGGCGGGACGCCATGCGCGGGCCAGACCGGTCGCGGCGACGCGGTCGGAAGCGTGGTCTGACCGGGCACACCGGGCTCGCCGGTCTGACCGGAGGGCGACGGTTCGCTGCTCCGGGTGCTGCCGGCGGGAGTCTGGGTCTCCGCGGGCGGGACCGTGCCCTGCGCGACTGCCTCGCGAGCCTCCGCCGCTGGGAGCGTGGGCCGATCGCTGGGCCGAGCGAGCAACGGCGCATCGTCGGGCAGGGGCACGACGGGGCCGGTGGGCTGAGCGCGTGGGACGCTCGCCACGAGCAGGGCGAGCAGAAGGGACAGTCGTCTCATGGAGGTTCGAGATTCTCGACGTCGGGTCGTTCCAGCCCGACGACACGGGCGCCATCGACGAGGTGCAACCGCAGAGGTCTCTGACCGGGGCGGCCGGTCCGGAGGTCGACCGTGGTCCACTGCCCGGACGCCGGGGTCAGGGGAACGCACAGCGCAGCTCCGTCCCGGAGCATCGGTCGGTCCGCTTCGCGCCGACCCCCGTTCCAGACACTGGCCACCGGAGCCGGAGGTGGACCCAGGCCGCCTTCCTCGGCGCGGTCGGTGACGCAGAGGCGCGTGCCGCTGCCGTCCGGCGAGGGCTCGAGCACCGGGTCCGTGAGGGACGACAGGCGCAGCAGCCACCGACGGAGGATACGCTCCCGGCGTCCCATCAGCACCCGGGTCAGCTCGTCCACCAGCCGCGGGTCGGTGAGGCGGGCCTCCATGGCGAGGGCCCGGAGGTGCGGCTCTCCGATCCGGGCGATCAGGCGGGCCATCCACGCCGCGTCGCGCTCGGTCATCCGGCTGAATGCCGGGTTCGGGTATCCGGGCTTCCACTTTTCCGGGTCGAAGTCCGCGTCCGTGAAGTAGCCCAGGAGCGGGCCGGTGGGCCCGAAGGCAGCCTGATCCCAGGGGCGCTCGGGGATGCCGAGCGTGGCGAAGTCCCGGAGGAGGAGATCGAAGTCGAGGTAGTACGACCATCCCAGACGCCGCTGGATCGGCTCGAGCCCTTCCGGCCACAGGAAGCCAAAGGAGTCGTTCCAGTCGATGGTGAGGTGACGGACGTACCCACCCGCGGGGCCGACCGGGATCCACATCGCCATCGTGTTGTTCTCTCCGGTGTCGTAATGGTTGAGCCAGGCGGTGAGTAGCCGGGTGCCGCGGAGCTCGCGCCGGTCCTCGTGAGGAACGACGTCGTTCGGGTCGTCCCCCTTGACGTCGTCGTAGGTCCAGTTCCCCAGGGGCTCCCCTTCGGCGAACTCGCTGGCCATCGCCCGGTACCGGCCCTCGACCGGCGGGGGAGCGTGGGCCAGGAGCTCGTCGACCAGGCCGCGGGTGATGACCTTCCCCTCCTTGCCGATGGGCTCGGCGGGCGGCACGAGGTCCGAGCCCTGGAAGTAGACCGTGCGGTCGCACACCGCATGGAAC
>JBKPMY010000215.1:0-6089 GCA_046732375.1 Myxococcota bacterium | reverse complement strand
GGCGTAGGTCGGGTAGCCGTAGAAGATGCTCAGCCAGTTCCCGAAGATGGCGTTCAGCTTTCGCCCGCGAAACGTGGGCGTGTGGTTGTGGTTGTGCGCCATCACCCCGGCGGACAGCGCCAGGTAGCAGCTGAGGGGCCACAGCCAGACCGCAAGCTCGGGACGAGCGTAGGGGAGAAGCGCGACGACCGGCATGGCGAGAGCCCACACCAGCGTCCGCCGGTCAGCTTGATACCGAAGAAACATGTTGGTCCGAGTGTGACATGGCCAGGTGTTTCCAGCCATGTGAGAACTTCTTACAGCATCCCGATTGTCTTACAGGATCCCGATTGTCAGCGCGATGCCGCCTGCTGCTGCTGCAGCTGAGCAGGGAAGCGACCGGAGGCGGCCAGCAGGTCGATGTACGCCTGGCGCTGGTTGTCCTCGGCGATGTTGGCCAGCGTCTCGGCGTCGCGCGCGCGCCGCTGCGCGTCGATCAGCTCCAGGTTGGTACTCGCCCCGGCGCGGTAGGCGATGTCGGCGAGGTGCATCGCGTCCTCCGCCAGCCTGGCCGAGTTCCGCTGCCGCTCGACCGCGGCCGTGGTGCGCTGCACGTTGTCCAGCGCGGTGCGCACGTCGGAGTTGGCCTGCCGGAGGGTGAGGTCGAGCTGGATGCGCGCCTGATCGAGGAGCGCCTCCCGCTGGTGCGTGCGGCCGTACCGCGCGCCGCCGTCGTAGAGGAACCAGGTGAGGACCGCCTGGATCTGCCAGCCGGTCTGCGGCGTCGAGAACGAGGACGGCTCCTGGTAGAACGGCTGGCCGAAGAGGGTGATGTTCGGCAGGTACTCCGTCCAGCTCATGTTGAGCGAGCGGTCAGCGGCCTTCTCCTGCTGCCGGAAGAGCAGGATGTCGGTTCTTCCCTGGGACTCCTCCAGTGCCTGCTCCAGGGTGGGCATGGGGGGAATCTGCGGCACGTCCTCCACGTCCACCGGTTCGTCCTCGCCGAGCAGGATGCCCAGGGCCTCCTGGCTCCGGTACAGGTTGGCGTAGCTGCTCTGGAGGAGGGACTCGTTCTGCTCCAGATCCTGGCCGGCGCGTGCCCAGTCGACGCGGTTGCCGATCCCGCCCCGGAGGCGTGAGTCGGAGTACTGCATGTGGGCCAGCGCGTTGTCCCGGGCCTGCCGGTTCACGTCCACCTGGCGCTTCTGGGCGAAGACGGTCAGGTAGGCGCGGGCAGTGGTGATGCCCACCGTCCGCTGCACGTCGCGGTCGGAGAGCTTCGCGGAATCCAGATTATCGGCGGCCCTCGTCCACTCGGCCCAGGACGCCGGAGCGAGGATCGGGATGGCGAGCGAGCCGGTGATGTTGAGCGAGTCCTTCTTGTTCACGACCACGTTCTCGGTGCCACCATCGCTGGCCGGGAACGGAGCGGTGCGGTCCTTGTTCAGCCGGGTGTAGGTGGCGTTCACGCTGAGCGTCGGCAGCGAGGCGGCGCGGACCTCCTCCATGATGCCGCCCACTCGGCGGATGTCCGCGGCGGCGACCCTGGCGGTGGCATTGCGCGAGATGGCCTGAGCGACGGCGTCCCGGAGGGTGATGGTCTTGGCCACAGGGCGGACTGAATCCGGGGACGGGGCCGTGGGGGCGGTGAAGCCCGCGTCGATGCTGATCAGTGGGGTGGTCGAGCGATCCTGACCGGTGGCCGACGCTGCGCCGATGAGCGCGAGCATCAAGGGAAGCCGCGGTGCGGCGCGGCGGACGCGGTGTGGATTCCTAAAGGCACTCACCTGTTCCGACTCCTGCGCTGTCGTGAGGGTGAAACGGCGGCGCAGCGCTATAGCGCGGCCCCCCGGCCTTCGCCTGCCGAAGTGGCCCTCCGATGGCGGAAAACCCCACCCGGGCGTTCGTGAAGCTGGACAGCCCCGGAAGAGAACGCTACGAGCGTGAAGAAGCGTGAAGACCGCAGACGCAGATCGCCCCACGGCGGAGCTGGTGAGGCTGGTCGGGCAGACGCGCCGCCGGCTGTGGATCGCCGCTGCCCGCGCGCTGGCCGCGCGCGGCGAGTCGATCGTCGCCTGGAGCCTGGTGAACCGTCTCGCCGAGCTGGGCCCGCTCACCCAGCGCGAGCTGGCCGACGCGTCGGCGCAGCATCCCGCCGGCGTGTCACGGCAGCTGAACGAGCTGGAGCGGAAGGGGCTGACCGCCCGGGGGACCGACCCCGACGACCGGCGCCGCCGGCGGGTGGAGCTCACTCCGGCCGGGCTCCGCTGGTTCCGTCAGACCCGTCCGCTGGTGGACCAGGCGACGACCCCCGTGCTCGCCGTGCTACGCGTCTCCGAGCGGAAAGCGCTCGCGGGGCTGCTGCGCAAGGTGGTCACTCAACCCGAGGGGATCACCGGTCCTCGATCACGCGGAGCACCGCCCAGAGCGCGAGCGCTCCCGCGGCGAAGCCGAGCCACCGCTTCGCCCGGGTGAGGCGGACCTCGAGGCGATCGGCGGCGAGCAGCAGCATCCAGTGCTGGGGGTGATGCTCGGGGATGCGGAAGGCCCGGCGGCGCAGGCGCCCCGCGAGCCCACGGGGAGGCTGGGCGTTGCTCACCACCCATACCGGCTTCTTCCGGCCGGGGATCTGGAGCACCTCCACCCGGGGCCGCTGCACCACCACCCGCTCGGGCGCGGTGGGGAAGGGCTCGGGTGGATGCTCCATCGGCACGCCCGGACGGGCGGTGAGGTCCACGTCGTCGACCCGCCCCGGACCCTTCGCGGGCAGGTGAGTGTGAAGCCCGTCGCGCGGGCGCTCGGTGCTCATCAGGCCTCCCCCGGGGGCAGGAGCACGCACTTGATGCAGCCCTGCGCCCGCTTCTCGAACAGGTGGTACCCCTCGGGGGCGCGCTCGAGCGGGAAGCGGTGGGTGATGATCCGCCTCGGGTCGATGCGCCCCTCGCGAATGTGCTTGAGCAGGTGGGGCACGTAGCGCTTCACGTTGCACTGGTTCATCCGCAGGGTGAGCCCCTTGTTCATCGCCGTGCCGATCGGCACCAGGTTCCAGGGCGGGCCGTACACGCCGACGATGGACACGTTGCCGCCCTTGCGGGCGGTCTGGATGCACCAGGTGAGCGCCGTGGCCACGCCGGCCTCGAGCTTGGCCTTGATCCCGAGCGCCCGTTCGAGCGAGCTCCCCTCCGCCTCCATCCCCACGGCGTCGATGCACACGTCCGCGCCCCGGCCACCGGTCATCTCCCGCAGGGTCATGACCGGGTCATCGACTTCCTCGAAGTTCAGGATCTCCACCCCGTTGTAGTGGCGAGCGAAGTCGAGGCGCTCCGGGACCCTGTCCACGGCGATGACCCGTCCAGCTCCCATGAGCCAGGCCGAGAGCTGGGCGAACAGTCCCACCGGTCCCGAGCCGAAGACGATGACCGTCTCCCCCTTCTTGATCTCGCCCATCTCCGCCGCCTGGTACCCGGTGGGCAGGATGTCGCTGAGGAAGAGGACCTCCTCGTCCTCCATGTCCTCGGGGATCCGGGTGGGCCCCACGTCGGCGAACGGCACGCGGACGTACTCGGCCTGGCCGCCCTCGAAGCCACCGGTGCTGTGCGAGTACCCGTACACCCCCGAGGCGATGTCGTTCGACGAGGGGTTGGTGTTCTCGCAGTTCGCGAAGAGGCCTCGCTCGCAGAAGAAGCACCGGCCGCAGGAGATGTTGAAGGGGACCACGACGCGGTCGCCGCGCTTCAACGTCTTCACGTCACGGCCCACCTCCTCGACCACTCCGGTGAACTCGTGTCCGAAGGTGCATCCCAGCCGGGTGTCGGGGACGAGGCCGTGCAGCAGATGGAGGTCCGAGCCGCAGATCGCGGCCCGGGTCACCCGGAGGACGACGTCCTGTGGATGCTCGATCCTCGGGTCGGGCTTCTTCACCACCCGGACGTTTCCCGGGCCGAAGTAAGCGAGAGCGCGCATGGGGGAAAAGGCTAGGGAGCCCCCCGGGTCCCGGCTACCCTCGGCCCTCCCCGCCGTCCGGAGGCTGACCATGAGCAGCCGTGCGCCGCTGACCAACCTGTCCATCCTTCCGCTGGACCGGGTGACGACCACCTTCGAGCTGCCCGGCCACCGGGTGGTGCGCAACCTGGGGGTCGTGCGGGGGATCGTGGTCCGTTCGCGGAACATCGTCGGGACCTTCGTCGCCGGGCTGCAGACCCTCTTCGGCGGCAACATCACCCTCTGGACGGAGATGTGCGAGCAGGCCCGGCGCGAGGCCTTCGAGCTGATGGCCCTTCACGCCAGGCAGATCGGCGCCAACGCGGTCATCGGCGCGCGCTACGACGCCACGGAGATCTCCGCCGGGGTCACCGAGGTGATCTGCTACGGGAGCGCGGTAGTGGTCGAGCCGACGTGACCACTGTGACTGCGGCCGCCCTGACCACTGTGACTGCGACCGCCCTGACCTAGTGGAGCCGCTCCCAGTTCCAGAGGGCCGCGGCACCCACGAGCAGCGCCGGAAAGAGGGAGAGCAGCCCGGCCGGACTCACCGCGGTGCTGAACACCGCGGCGTAGATCAGCGCGAGCGCGAGATAGCCGTAGAGGCCGACCCTCCGCCCGCGCCACAGCGTCACCAGGCAGACGATCTGCAGCAGCGCCACGCCCGCTCCGAGGCCTCGGATCCAGGGCGTCCCCGCCGACAGCGCGCGCATCTCCCGCGAGAAGGCGAAGGAGAAGGCCTGGAGATCGACCAGGCCCGCGATGGCGCAGGCCACGGTGAGGAAGATCGAGACCGGACGCCGGGTGCCCGGAGCTCCCCCTTCCGGGGAGGGTTCGGTCACTTCGGCCCCGCGGGCTTCGATTCGGTGAGGCTCCGGTGCACGAAGCTGACGAAGACGTCCGGACCCATGAAGCCCTTCCCCCAGGTCGCGTCCCACTGGGCGGTGGGCTTCGCGGCGACGATCTGCTCCAGGGTCTTTCCCTGGGCCACGAGGGTCTTCACCCGGTCCCGGATGGAGGCCATCACGTTCCGGTAGTTCTGGAGGTCGGCCTTGGTCGCCAGGGGCCCGTGCCCCGGGATGATCTTCGTCTTGTCGTCGATCCGGGAGAGGACCAGATCCGCGGCGGCGACGATCCCGTCGATGGAGCCTCCGGCGTCGACGTCGATGAACGGATAGTTGCCGTTGAAGAAGGTATCCCCCATGTGGACCACGTTGGCCTTCCTGAACCGGATGACGGAGTCGCCGTCGGTGTGGGCCCGAGCCACGTGGAAGACCTCCAGCTCGTCCCCGTTCAGGTAGAGGTTCACCCCGTTCGTGTAGGTCACCACCGGCCAGGCCTCGGGGGGCTTCGGCGGCGTCCGCTCCTTGGTCGTGGGGCTGATCCGTTCCATGCCCAGGCGCTTGCGGACGTTCTCCTGAGCGAGGATCACCGCGCCGGACTCGTACAGCTTCGCGTTGCTTCCGGTGTGGTCCCCGTGGAAGTGCGTGTTGACCACGAAGCGGATCGGGCCGTCGCCGAGAGTCTTCACCGCGGCGCGGATCTTGGGGAGGAGGGGCTCGAACTGGTCATCGATGAGGAAGATCCCGTCCTTCCCGCTGGTGACCCCGATGTTGCCTCCCTGGCCGACGAGCATCGAGACGCCGCCCGCCACCGGGACCACCTTCACCTCGACCTTCGACCAGTCCGGCTCCTGCGCCGCCGCCAGCCCGGCGACGACCATTGAGACCACCAGCAGGGAGCGCTTCATCGACACCCTCCGGGAACCAAGGGTCCCGCTGCATAGCAGACCGGCGGGCATGCGGAAGCCCCATGCCGGTGAGCTGCCCCCGGCGTGCAGGGCGGTGCTGCGGTCGGCCTGACATGAACAGTGGTGCGGCCGCCCTTGATCCCGGACGGTGGCGCCCTGAGCCCTTCTCCGTGCCTCTGGGCGGCGGCCGCCCTGACGGATTCCCACGCTCCCTCGCCTCGGGCAGACTCCGCGGCCGTTCTGGCCACTGCGGCCGGCAGGCGAGGAGGAGGCAGCGCGATGCGACTCTCCGGACGGGGAATGCTGGTGACGGGCGGTGGCGGCGGTCTGGGATGGGCGATGGCCGAGGGCTTCGCCCGGGAGGGCGCCGCGGTGGCGG
>JBKPMY010000214.1:0-5693 GCA_046732375.1 Myxococcota bacterium | reverse complement strand
CAGCCGGAGTCCTAGCTGCGAAGGGGGGGGCGCGCTTCACCGGAAGCGGAACACCGCGCTGTGCGGGCGGCCGTCGTCCACCAGAGGAATCGCCGTCCCCTCGATGCTGCGTCCATCCAGCGTGATGCCCGGAGCGTCGTGTCCTCGCTCGACGCGGAGTGAGTAGAGGCTCCCGCCGAATCGGTACTCGATCGCGTACTCCTTCCACGCGGCGGGCACACAGGGAACGAGCTGGAGCGAGTCCCCCCGCCGGGTGAAGCCCAGGATCGCCTCGAGGCCCACCCGGTACATCCAGCTCGCCGAGCCGGTGTACCAGGTCCACCCCCCGCGCCCGCGCTGGCCATCCGCGGTGTACACGTCGGCCGCCACCACGTAGGGCTCCACCTTGTAGGTCGCCATCTCCGCGGCGGTCCGGGCGTGATTCAGCGGGTTGAGCATCTGGAAGAGCTCCAGGGCTCCTTCACCGTCGCCGGCGATCGCCCGGGCGAGCACCGCCCACAGCGCGGCGTGGGTGTACTGCGCGCCGTTCTCGCGCACGCCGGGGAGGTAGCCCTTGATGTAGCCGGGATCCTGCGGGCCGTGATCGAAGGGCGGGGTGAGCAGGCGAACCAGGCGGGCCTCCCTGTCCACCAGGTGTTCCTCCAGCGAGCGCATTGCCTGGAGCCGCCGCTCGGGTCGACCGCCTCCGCAGATCACACTCCAGCTCTGGGCGATGGAGTCGATCTGGCACTCCTCGCTGGCGCTGGACCCGAGCGGCACACCGGCGTCGTCGTATGCCCGCCGGTACCAGGCGCCGTCCCAGCCGTGCTCCTCCAGCGCCGCGAGGTAACCGTCCGCCTGCTCCCGGAGCTCGGCGGCCACAGCCGCGTCACCTCGGAGGGCGGCCTGCTCCGCGAAGGAACGGAGCGTCGCCGCGAGGAACCAGCCCAGCCAGACGCTCTCCCCCCGACCTTCGACCCCAACGCGGTTCATCCCGTCGTTCCAGTCGCCGCAGCCGATCAGCGGGAGCCCGTGGGCGCCCCGGGTGTTGGCCTTCCTGAGCGCCCGGAGGCAGTGCTCGTAGAGACTCCCCACCTCGGCGGAGACCTGCGGCAGGTCGTACGCCTCCTGCTCGCCCGGCTGGAGCAGTCGCATGGTCAGGAAGGGGACTGGCTCGTCGAGCACACCGCGGTCGCCGGTGACGGTCACGTAGTGGTCCACCGCGAAGGGGAGCCAGGCCAGATCGTCGGAGAACCGCGTGCGCACTCCCCGGCCGCTCTCTGGGTGCCACCAGTGCTGCACGTCGCCCTCGACGAACTGCCTGCCCGCGGCGCGGAGAAGGTGGGTCCGGGCGACGTCCGGGGCGGCGTGGAGGAACGCCATCGAGTCCTGGAGCTGATCGCGGAATCCGTACGCCCCGCTGCTCTGGTACAGGGCCGAGCGGGCCCACATCCGGCAGGAAAGCGCCTGGTACAGCAGCCAGCGGTTGAGCAGGGCATCGAAGGCGGGCTCGGGAGTGCGCACCTGGATGACCGAGAGCCGCCGCTCCCAGGCGGTGACGGTCCCGTCGACCGAGGTAGACGCCCGCGACCGGTCGCGGAGCGCGTCCACCGCCTCCCGCGCCAGGTCCACGGAGGACGCGGCCCCGAGCAGAACGACCACCTCCCGGCTCTCTCCGGGACCGAGGCTCAGGTTGCACTGCAGCGCCGCGCACGGGTCGAGCGCTGCACCGGTGCGACCGTTCAGATGCCCGATTCCGGCTGGTGCCGCGACGCTTCCGTGGCGACCGAGGAACTCGCGGCGGTCGGCCGTGTGCGCGTGCACCTCCGGGCCGAGCGCGCAGAAGGCCACCCAGCCGCCGTACTGAGGGTCGAAGGTGTTCCGGGCGAAGAGTGTCCCCCGGCCGGCATCGAACTCGGTGCGGACCTGATGCTGGGTGTGCTCGCGCTGGCTCCCCAGCGTCCACTCGACGTAGGCGGTCACCCCGATGCGGCGCGTCCTGTTGCCATGGTTGGTCAGGCGCAGTCGCGAGATCCGCGTGGCGGAATCCTCTGCGAGGCCGATGGTCAAGAGGCTCTCCACCTCGGAGTGCCGGTGCTCGAAGGTGGAAGCACCGGCGTCGTGGCGGATCAGGTATTCCGAGGCGTGACGGATGGGCGCGGGAGTGGGGGTCCACAGCTCGCCCGTGTCCTCATCCCGGAGATAGAGGACGTCGCTGGTCGGATCCGACACCGGATCGTTGTGCCAGGGCGTCAGCCGGTAGAAGTAACTGCTGCCGGCCCAGCTGAAGCCGGCTCCCCGCTCGGAGACGACGAAGCCGCCGTGCGGATTGGCCACCACGTTCGTCCAGGGCGCGGGTGGAACGGCCGCCTCGCGGAGCCGGATCCGGTAGCTCCCCTCGGGATCGAGGCCCCCCAGTCCGTTGTCCATGAGGAGGGGCGCCCCGGCCCCGACAGGCTCGCTCACGGCCACGGTGTCGACGGGAGGGGCCCGCTCCGGAATCTGTCCCACGCTCGCCACCGGTGGCGGGACGCGCAATCGCTCCACGAGGCCCGCGAGGGTGCGCTGCAGCGGACCCCGCGCCGGAAGACGGAGCTCCTTCACCTCCTCCGTGGCATCGGTCAGCGAGTCCAGGATCGCCCCCAGGCGACGGCCGTCGCAGGGGAGGTGGACCCGGGCGGTGGCGCGGAGCATCCGCAGCTCGGGCGCCCCGAGGAGGTCGCGCCGCCGGAGGAAGACTCCCCCCGGACGGTCGACCATTCCCGCCTCGCTGGAGGAGAGGACGGTCGCCATCACCTGTTCGGCGAGGCCCTCCAGGTACGACGAGGGCCGGGTGTTCAGCAGCACCAGGTCCACCATCATCCCGCGCCGTCGCCAGTACTGGTGCGCGGCGAGGAGCTGCCGCACGGTGGGCAGACCCTCCGCGGAGTCGATGGTGGCGAGGAGGATGGGCCAGTCGCCCGAGAGGCCGATGGCCCAGAGCATGGGCTGCGAGCCCTGGTTACTCAGGAGCTCCGCCTCCGGTGCCCGCAGGCGCGGATCGGAGAAGAAGAGAGCCCCGGCCAGCTGCTGGAAGACGCCCGCGTCCACCGATGAGGTGTTCAGCTCCCGCAGCTCGATCTGCGCCGCCGTCCAGGCGAGCTCCAGCGCGCGCTCCGCCGAACGAGGATCGCGGTAGCGGTCCGCGAGCTCGAAGGTCCGCTCGGCGGTGGTGGTGACGAGGGTGGTGAAGGCCGCCGAGGCCGAGCGTCCGGGCTGCAGCCGGAGGCGGCAACGGAGCGCAAAGATGGGGTCGATCACCGCGCCGGTCGTCCCGCTCAGCTCCGCCCCGTCGTCCAGCGCGGCGGGGAGCCGGGTGGACCGGCCACGCCCCAGGAAGCGGCTCCGGTCGGTCTCATAGGTGATCGGCCCCACCCGTTCCTCGCCGGTGGCCACCACGTGGGTGCACCACACCCGCTGTTCGGACGGAGCGCGGGGCCGCCGCGTGCCGGTGATCGCCGAGCACCAGGGATGCCATTCGGTCTCCACGAAGAGGTTCCCGAAGGCGGGATGGGCGCGGTCGGCGTCGGGCGGGGCGAGGACCATCTCGCCGTAGCTGGTGAGCTCGACGTCGCAGGGGACGGCACCGTTGTTGGTGACGGTCACCTTCCGGACCTCCGCCGAGTCGTCGGGGACGGTGGTGATCTCGGTCCGGGTCTCGATCGGACCGTCGGTCCGGTGGAAGACGACCCGGTCAGTGGCCAGTGAGACGTGGTAGGTGTCGGCCCGCGCGCAGACGGGCTGATGGGCAGTGGACCAGATGCGCCCCCGCGTCACGTCCTTCACGTAGCAGTGCTGCCCCATGGAGTCGGCGGTGCCATCGGCGCGCCAGCGGGTGACGGCGAGGTCCTCGTAGCGGCTGTACCCGGAGCCGCCGTTGGTGAGCATCACCGTGTACGGAAGCCGTCCCAGCAGTGCCACCCGGGGCTGCGGGGTGAACGGGGTATCGAGCTCGCGCACTGCGGGAGCCTCCAGCTCGGGGCTGGGGAGCGAGGCCTCGGGACGCGCAGTCTGGGGCTCCTGGAACATCAGCCGCCGTGGAATGCGCTCGTGGAGCAGGAGCTCTGCGGCGCGCACCAGCGGATCGGCGTGAAAGCGACGCTGCCAGATCTGCCCGCTCAGGGCGTTGGTGAGCGCGCCGAGGCCCATGCCCAGGTGGTGGGCCATGAAGGTCTCCACCACCGCGAAGGCCTTCCCCGGATCGGGCCGGGTGTAGTCGAGCGCGTCGCGGAATCCGTACGGGCCCAGCGCGCCCCGGCGCTCCAGCGCTCTCAGATTCGGCAGGGCCCGGGTGGGCTCGACCATCGCCGCCAGCGCCGAGGCGTAGGGGGCGACGACGAGATCGGTGTCCAGCCCCCGCTTGAGCGCGAGGTCGGGAACGCCGAAGGCCCGGTACTGGTAGGTCCCGAAGCGATCGCGGACGTTGTAGGCGCTCTCGCTGATCCCCCAGGGCACCGGGTTGCCCGCTCCATAGGCCATCTGGCGCCGGACCGCTCCCCGGTAGGTCTGGTCGAGGAGCGTCTCCGGGAACGAGCGCATCAAGAGAAGGGGCATCAGGTACTCGAACATCGTCCCGCTCCAGGACATCAGGGCGGTCTCCCCGGCGGCGCGCGACAGGTCGCGTCCCAGATGGAACCAGTGGTCGACCGGAACGTCGTCCTTGGCGATGGCCACGTAGCTGGCCAGCCGCGCCTCGGAGGCCAGCAGGTCGTAGTGTGACGGGTCCAGGCTGTGGCTGGTCAGCTGGTATCCGATGGAGAAGAGGGCTCGCTGCCGGTCGTAGAGGAAGCTGAAGTCCATCTCGCTCGCGAGGCGGTTGGCGGAGGCGGCCAGCGTCTCCAGGCGCGCGATCAGCTCAGCGGCCCGTGGCACGCTGGAAGAGAGCTCGCGGAGCGTGGGGAAGACCCGGGTCGCTTCACCCAGCCGGCCGACACCGGTCCCCGTGGCAAGCCCTTCCACCCGGCGGCGCTGCTCGGCGACGAGCCGGCGCGTCCAGGCGGTCCATCCCCTCGCCTCATCCAGCGGCGTGCGCTGCTCGTGGCCCCCGGCGATGGCTTGCCCCAGCTCGTCCAGCAGCACGAGGACGGCATCGAGCCCGGCCGCGACGTCGCCGGCTCGCTCCGCTGCGACGAGGGCCGAGCGAGCCTGGCGGAGCTTCGGCTCGACCCCGTCGCTGGTGGTCGGTCGCACCATCCCGAGGGCGGTCTCTGCGGCCCGCCAGGCCCGGCGATCGAAGACCGGATCGTCGGGGATGGACAGGCAGGCCTGGCGCACGGCGATGAGCAGGCCGGCCAGGTTGCCGCTGTCCACCGTCGAGACGTACGCCGGGGTGAGCTCCCGGAGATCGCGGAGGTCGTACCAGTTGTAGAAGTGGCCCCGGAAGCGCGGCAGCCGCTCGAGCGAGGCGAAGACGTGCTCGAGCCGGGAGGTCATCTCCTCGAGTGGAAGAAAGCCCAGGTCATGGGCGCTGATGATCGCAAGGAGCTGCAGGCCGATGTTCGTGGGCGAGGTGCGCATCGCCACGACCGGCACCGGGCTCTCCTGGACGTTGTCCGGGGCCAGCCAGTGGGTCTCGGCGGTGACGAACCGCTCGAAGAACCTCCAGTGCAGGAGGGCGTAGCGAAGGGCGTCCGCCCGCAGCGCCGGAGCAAGCCTCCGTTCGCGACGCTGCGGTG
>JBKPMY010000213.1:0-17980 GCA_046732375.1 Myxococcota bacterium | reverse complement strand
GGGCATCCGCCTCGTCGCCGTCTCTCTCCTGGTCGAGCCGTTCCTCACGCCCGAGCAGCGCGAGCGGTCGCTCGCGCCGGCCGCGGCGGCGCTCCGGCGGCTGGCGGAGGCGCACCCGCGCGAGGCGTTCTTCCAGCTCGCGGCGGTCGCCGGACCCGATGCGGAGACCGCGCCGGTCGGCCTTCCCGCACTCCAGCGGCTGGAAGCTTTGGCGAAGCCCGGCGAGCTGCGCTTTCCGGGCCGCCTCCTCCGCGACACGCTGGAGCAACGTCTGAGCAGGGATGACTTCCGGGACTTCGGGCTGAGCACCGCGGTGGAGGTCGTGGTGGACATCGACCTCGAGCGCTACCTGGAGCGGGTGCTGAACGAGCCGGGCGAGCCGGAGCGGCGCGTGGCGGTGGTGCGGACGCTGGCCTGGCAGATGTCCCGGAGCGGGTGGCTGGTCCATCTCTTCACCGGGGCGCGGCTCCTGGCCGCGGTGGCCGAGCGCACGGGGAGCGACGCTGACAAGGCGGCAGCCGCCTCGACCCTGGCACGCGGGCAGCGGCTGTGGAGCAGCTGGACGGTCTTCCCACGCCTGGGGCGCTGGCCAGCGTCCGGGCTCGCCGAGGAGCTGCGGGCCCGCGGCTTCGAGGACGAGGTGGGCGTCCTGGAGCGCTACGCGGCGATGGGCGCGGAGTGAGCCTCTCTAGGGAGCCGCGGCTTCCTTCGAGAGCAGCTCGACGAATGCGTCGAGCGGCATGCTCTTGAGGTCCTCACCGCCGTAGCGCCGCGGGGCGACCGCGCGCTGCTCCACCTCGCGATCGCCGATCACCAGGGTGAAGGGGATCTTGTGGATCTGGGCCTCGCGGATCTTTGCGTTCATCGTCATCCCGCGATCGTCCAGCTCCGCGCGGAAGCCCTTCGAGCGGAGCAGCTCCAGCACCTCCCGGGCATAGGGCAGCTGCCGGTCGGCGACGGTGACCAGCTGCACCTGGATCGGCGCGAGCCAGGCCGGGAACGCCCCGGCGTAGTGCTCGAGCAGGATGGCGATGAATCGCTCGAAGCTGCCGTAGATCGCCCGGTGGAGAACCACCGGCCGGTGCTCGGCGTTGTCCTCGCCCACGTAATTCAGGTCGAAGCGTTCGGGCGCGTTGTAGTCCGCCTGGATGGTCCCGAGCTGCCAGGTGCGGCCGATGCTGTCCTTCACGTGGAAGTCGAGCTTCGGGCCGTAGAACGCACCATCCCCGGGGTTCTGCACGTACTCGATGCCCATCGACTTCAGCGCCGACTCCAGCGCGCCCTCGGCCCGATCCCAGAGCGCGTCGTCGCCGATCCGCTGCGGCGGCCGGGTGCCGAACTTCGCCACGTAGGTCAGCCCGAAGGCGGCGTAGACCTTGTCCAGGAGCTGGATGAAGCGCTTCACCTCGTCCGCAAGCTGCGCCTCGGTGCAGTAGATGTGCGCGTCGTCCTGGGCGAACTGCCGCACCCGGGTGAGGCCGCTCAGGCTGCCCGAGGCCTCGTTCCGGTGCAGCACGTCCTGCGTCGAGTAGCGCAGCGGCAGCTCCCGGTAGCTGTGCTTCCGGGAGGCGAAGTACAGGTGGTGCGAGGGGCAGTTCATCGGCTTCAGGCTGATGTCGTGCTCACCGGTCTCGCTGTCGAGCACCAGGAACATGTTCTCCCGGTACTTCCCCCAGTGACCGCTCTTCTCCCAGAGCGCCTTGTTGTAGAGCAGCGGGGTCTTGATCTCCTGGTAGCCGTTCTCCCGCGTCCAGCGGCGCATCCGGTCCGCCAGCACCTGATAGAGAACCGTGCCCTTCGGGCTCCAGAACGCGGCGCCCGGCGCCTCGGGGAAGAACTCGAACAGGTCGAGCTCGCGGCCGAGCTTCCGGTGGTCGCGCTTCTTCGCCTCCTCCTGCTGCTTCAGCCAGGCATCGAGGTCCTTCTTGTCGAAGAAGGCCGTGCCGTAGATGCGCTGGAGCATCGGGTTGCGGTGGTCGCCGCGCCAGTAGGCGCCGCTGGTGCTGAGCACCTTGATGGCCCCGATCTTCCCGGTGGATGGCCCGTGTGGCCCGAGGCAGAAGTCCACCCAGTCGCCGTGCCGGTAGAGGGTCAGCGTCCTGGCTCCCTTGGCAACGATGTCCTCGATGATCTCCACCTTGAACTTCTCGCCCTTGGACTCGAAGAGCTTGATCGCGTCGCCCGCCGAGACCTCCTCGCGGACGAAGGGGACGTTCTTGGCGATCTCCTTGTTCGCCTCCTCCTCGATCTTCTGGAGGTCCTCGGGGGTGAAGGGCGTGTCGCGGAAGAAGTCGTAGTAGAAGCCGCCCTCGATCGTCGGGCCGATGGTCACCTGCGTCCCGGGGAAGAGCTTCTGCACCGCGCTGGCCACCACGTGCGCGGCGTCGTGACGGATGGTGTCCAGGGCCTCGGGCGTCTTCGAGGTGAGGACCTCCAGCTTTCCGTTCTCGGTCAGGGGCCGGGTGAGGTCGACCTCGTTGCCGTTGAAGCGGGCGAGGACCGCCGCCTTGGCGAGCCCGGGGCCGATCGACTCCTTCACGAAGTCGCCGACGCGGATGCCGGTCGGGGCGGCCTTGGTGCTGCCGTCCGGCAGGGTGATCTCGATGGAGTCCGGCATGGGAGGGGGGAATACCTACGAAAAACCGACCGCTGGCGCCACTCGGATGCCGGTCAGCCCTTCCAGGTGAAGCTGAAGTTGAAGAAGAGAAGGTACGTGCTGCCGTAGCTTCCGGAGACGTGCCCCGACAGGGGCCCCCGGTCGACGTCGACGCGGGGGCTCCCACCCCAGACGAACTCGGAGGCAAAGCCGAGGTCCCAGTGCCGGTCGACGGCCACCTGCGCCCCGAGGCCGAACCGGAGCTGGCTGGCGAGGGAGATGGAGAGGCTCCGGCTGGCGTCATTGGTCATCGACGAGTCGTAGGCAACGCCGAAGTTCAGCTTCCAGGGCTCGGAGAGCCGCACCTCTGCTCCGAGGCCCACGTGCCATGTGTCCTGGTAGTCGATGTGGTGGACTACCGGCTGGGCATCCGGGGTCGATATCCCGACCTCGACCTCTCCGAACGCGGCCCAGTTCTGCCAGCCCACGTCCCCCATCACGGTCCAGCCGTCCCCGATTGCCTGGGAGAACCCGAACATCACCGTCTGCGGAACCTTCAGCCCCAGGTCGATCGTTGCCGTGTCGAGCCGGGCCGCTGCCACCCCCGCGGCGATCGCCGGACCGAGTCCGCTGAAGACCGGCGTCGCGGAGAAGTTCAGCTTCACCGGCGAGGTATAGGTGATCCCGAAGCGCGTCGCCGGAGACAGCTCGTAGAGGATGCCGAAGTTCCCGCCCACTCCCAAGGTAGCCGAGGAGACCTCCAACTTCCCGTCGCCGGCGCCCGGCTCGAGATTCTGGATCGCCACATTCTGCTTCAGGTGGCCGGACATGATGTTCAC
This sequence comes from Myxococcota bacterium, assembly GCA_046732375.1. GTDB lineage: Bacteria > Myxococcota > Myxococcia > Myxococcales > Myxococcaceae > RPRB01. Next base: position 14,545 of record JBKPMY010000213.1, on the reverse strand, counting down.
CGTCACGCCCAGGGAAAGCCCGTCGACGATGCGCCATGCGAAGGCGGGCATGAGCGAAAGCCCCAGGAGCGTGCTCTTGGTCGTGTAGTAGCGGCCCACCCACGCCGGGTCCCAGGATTGCGGCGCGCCGAAGTTGCTGAACAGGCCGACACCGAGGCGGATCTTCTCCGTCACGGCGAAGCTGGAGAAAGCACCGATGATGGGAAGAAACCCGACCGCGTTGCCACCGTTGTTGTTCCCGAGGAACGGGTCGGTCTGCGAGTCGGGCGAGAACTGGATGTGCCCGTAGACCAGGTTCGTTCCCACCTGGACCTGGGTTCCCTCCAGCCGGGTCATCCCCGCCGGGTTGTTGAGGAGCGTCGACGGGGTGGACGCCCGTGCAGAGTATCCGGCGGAGGCGAGCCCGATCTCCGACGAGCCCACCTCGTAGAAGAGGAAGCCGGCGGCGCGAGCGCCCCCGGGAAAGAGCGCGATCCCGGCGCTCGACAGCGCGACGACGAGGGAGATCTGCCGGTTGCAGGGCATCGCGGTCCCTCCCAGCCCCAACTCGAGGCGGCGCATCCTGGGCTCGACCCTGGAGCCCGGCCATCAGACCAAAGGCCCATGGGGGCGCCGACCCGGGCTGGAATCCCTCGACTCTGCACGGAACCACTGCTGGAGTCGGGGTCCAGTCGATCCCTGAGGCAAGCCATGGTCCTGCGTGACGTCCTGGTCGCCCTGGCAGTGCTGGTCTTGGTTCTGGCGGTGCTCGGCTGGCGGCGTGGCCGCCGGCTGCACGCGCTCTTCGACTCGGTCCGGGACCTGCGTCTCGGCGGCGTCACCGGGTACCGGCACGGCCGCATCGAGGACGTCCCCCTCGCGGACCGCGCGCTGACCCAGACCGACGGCGGAATGACGGTCACCGTCGCGGTGCTCAGCGCCAAGGAGAGCCGGGCGCTCTTCGGCACCGACCTGGCCCGGAGCGGGATCCAGCCGGTCTGGGTGGAGGTCAAGAACGAGGAGACGGTGCCCTACTGGCTCCTCACCGCGGGCCTGGACGCGGACTACTTCTCCGCGCGCGAGGCGGCGTGGGTGCGTCACACGTGGCTCGCCGGATCCGCGAACCGCCAGATGGACGAGTTCTTCGACCAGGTCCAGTTCCGCAGCCCCGTTCCCCCGGGAACGACCCGGGCGGGCTTCGTCTTCTCCAACCTGGACGAGCATACCAAGCCCGTGGCCGTCGATCTGATCGCACGCCACGGGTCGGCGAAGAGCTTCACCTTCTTCGCCCCGGTGCCGGGCCTGAAGACCGATGCCAGCCGTCTCGATCTCGAACGGATGTACCAGGCGGCGGAGATCGTCCGCCTGCAGACCGAGGCCGAGCTGCGTGCGGCGGTGGAGCGGCTCCCCGGATTCACGACCAACAGGGACGGGACTGCCCGGGGTGATCCGCTCAATCTGGTGTTGATCGGCAAGCGGGATGATCTCTTCCCGGCCTTCCTACGGCGCGGCTGGCATCCCACGGAGCTGATCTACCTGGGCTCGTCGTGGAAGACGCTGAAGTCGTTCATCCTCGGATCGCGGTACCGCTACTCGCCGGTGAGCCCGCTCTACGCGCTGGGGCGGTTCCAGGATCTCGCCGGGCAGAAGGCGCGGCAGTCGATCCACCAGCGTAACCACCTCCGGATGTGGCTCACGCCTCTGGTCTATCAGGGGAAGCCGGTGTGGCTGGGGCAGATCAGTCGCGACATCGGGGTTCGCTTCACGCTGAAGACCTGGAATCTCACCACTCACAAGATCGATCCCGACGTGGACGAGGCGCGGATGGGGCTGATCCAGGACCTGCTCTACTCGCAATCGCTGATTTGCTTTGGCTTCGCGAAAGGGATCGAGCCGGCGACCGAGAGCCGACCTCATCGCAATCTGACCGGTGATCCCGTCTTCACCGATGGGCTTCGCGCAGTCCTGGTGTTCGAGCGGCGGCCCGTCTCGCTCGACGAGGTCGAGGTGTTCGAGTGGGAGCGCCCGGGCAGCGCCGTGGCCACATCGCGGACCACCGGCGTTCGCCTCGTCTCGGGCACCTGACGGCTGTACTGAGGACTGTTTCCGACCTCCGGGTGGCCTCCGGCATGGGGCAGACGTCTACGGGCTTCGCAGGCGCTCAGACCGCGCCACCATGAAGCCGTCGGCGATGGCGAAGGCGGTGGTCGCGAACTGCTTCGCCCGCTCCTTCAGGGCGTCCAGGTTCGCTGTCGTGGGGTTCACGGGGGCCTCCAGGCTCGGAGTGCGAGCCGCCCACGCCTCCATCACCCGCATCGCCATCTCATCCCGCATCTGCTGCTTCTCCACATCCTTCGTGTACTCACTCACGTCCGCCTCCTTGTCCCCTGCATGACCAACCTAACCAGCCCGGGGCCGACGGATCCTGGAAACACTGGAGCCCCCAGCTGACTGCTCCGGGGCCCGAGGGGGAAAGCCGCGCGAGCGAGCGGCCTCGTCGCAGATGAGTCCCACCACCACAGCCCGGCCAGCTCTCGGCGCCTGGAGTGGCGGTCAGGACTGCTCTGCGCGGAGGGTGTCGGAGCTATGACCAGCCCCATGAACAGCTGATCCCCCCTCTTCCTAACTGCGCATGGGCCCTGGTGGTTTCGAACCACCGACCCCTACCGTGTCAAGGTAGTGCTCTACCACTGAGCTAAGGGCCCCGAAGAGGCAGGGGAAATACCCGCCTGCCCCCCGGGGGTGTCAAGCGCGGTCGACGCGCGCCGCGTAGCAGCCTCGCCCCGCGTTGTGCACGTGGAGATATGCCGCGCCGGGAACCGCCAGCAACCGCTCGAAGGCCGGTCCAGCCTCGCGACCATTCACCACCGCCGCATCGACCATCTGCCCCGCGTCGTCGAACGCCCTCACCGACAGAGTCCGGCTGGCGAGCACCTCCGGCACCTCGTTCACCCCGGGACGGATCTCCTCGGCCCCGTCCTGCACGAAGATCGCGTGCCGGGAGCGGTAGGGCGTGTTCGCCGGCTGGTGCTCGAAGTTGAGAAGCAGCATCCGCGAGCCCACCGGCGCGTCCCGGAGCGACACCCGGCACGGAAAGCCAGTCGGAGCGTCGGCGACCCTCACCTCCACCCCCCGCTCGGCCAGCTCCTTCTCCGGCAGCCCGTACAGCGAACGGAACAGCGACGACGGTAAACCCACGACCCGGAATGCCACGGCGTACCTCCTGAGGCGTTGACGGGCTGAAAGGTGCCGCGCCTCGGCTCGAAACGCGTTCCGTTTCTTGCGGCCGAACACCGACAGCCCGCGGCTCAGCGCCTGAGCTCCAGCGCCCGCCGGAGGACCGCATCGAACATCGCCGGCGTGAGTCGACCGGTCTGCGTGTTCTGCTGGCTCACGTGGTACGCGCCGACCAACCACGGCGCCCCTGGCAGCGATGCCTCGGCGCCGTGTGCGAACCTTGGAACCGGCCTCGGGACGGTCACGCCCCAGGTCCGGAACACGCGCAGCACCGCGGCCCAGGCGATGGCCCCCAGCGCAAGGACCACCTGCGGCCGGAGCAGCTCCAGCTCCCGGGCGAGCCAGGGCGAGCAGCGCAGGAGCTCGTCCGGACGCGGCGCATTTCCGGGCGGGGCGCAGCGGGCCGACAGCGTCACCCACGCTCCCCGAAGCACCAGCCCGTCGTCGCGGGACACGCTCCGCGCCTGGTTCGTCAGACCCGCCCGGTGCAGCGCCGCGTAGAGGAAGTCACCGGAGCGGTCGCCCGTGAAGACCCGGCCCGTCCGGTTCCCCCCGTGCGCCGCCGGGGCGAGCCCGACGATCGCCAGCCGCGCCCGGGGATCTCCCCAGCCAGGCAGCGGTCGCGCCCAGTACGTCCAGTCGCGAAAGGCCCGGCGCTTCACCCGCCCCACCTCCTCCCGCCAGCGCACCAGACGCGGGCAGGCGATGCACGTCGGGATGCACCCCTCGAGCTCCTCGAGCGTTCGGAGCCGCGGCGCGGCCACCGCCGGGCGGCTCGTGCCGCGGGCCGCTCGCCGGATCCGCCTCACTGCGCTCATCGAGAAGTCCTCAGGGCGAGAGGGGTCAGGCGTTCAGAGGTAATAGCAAGAACTCTCAACACGAGTGGATCGTGGCGACCACGATTCAAACGGTTGGAGGCCTTCATCCACGCACTGCAGGTCCAGGGTGTTGAAATCGCCTTTCGAGTCGCGGTCCCCTCTGCCCGCCTCCGAGCGGTCCCGTGTCCGGTGACCAGGGGCCACGGCAGGCGAGCGAACGCGCGTGCCAGTTCCACCGATCCCCGAAGCACTTGACCCACGAGCGCTCGGTCGCCCGTGCGCGATGAATCGCTCGCCTTCCCGGTGTCTCCGTCCCAGATGCGCCCCAGCTTTGGGGCAAGCCCAGGAGACACCCATGTTGAAAACATCCAAGGCGTTCAGCGGGTTCGCCGTGAACGACAAAGACATCGCGAAGGTCAAGAAGTTCTACGCCGACACGCTCGGGCTGGAGGTGAAGGAGGACGAGGGGATGCTCCTGATCACCCTCGGCTCCGGAACGAAGGTCCTGGCCTATGCCAAGCCGAACCACACGCCGGCGACCTTCACCATCCTCAACTTCCCGGTCGACGACGTCGAGCGCACCGTCCGTGCGCTGAAGGAGCGCGGCGTCCGCTTCGAGATCTACAAGGACGGGGACTACCGCACCGACGACGAGGGAATCCACCGCGGCCCCGAGGGATTCACCGTTGCCTGGTTCACCGATCCGGCGGGGAACATCCTTTCCGTGGTCTCGGGCAGCGGGCTGAGCTGATCTCGCTCTCACCTGGTTACGCCCGCGCCTCCCTGCGGCGTCGCCGCCTCGAGCCCATCGAGGAGCCTGGCGACGCTCGCCGCACGGCCCACATCCTCTCCGACCTCCACCACGAGGTCCGCATCGGTGTGCCCGAGCAACACCCGGTGCGCCTCGGCGAGTGGCGTCTCTGCCGCCAGGCCGATCCGCACCGGCAACCCGCAGACCTCGTCCGAGCTGCGGGGCCCGGCCAGCCGCACCCGGACCCGGGTCCTCGGCGGCACGACGCTGCAGTCCGCGGCGTCCACGCCCCCGGAAAGCTCCACGCCGGAGAACCGCTGCACGCGGATCCACTCCTCTCGCGCCGGCCATCCGTCCCTCCTCCAGCGGATCGCCACCGGCCTGAGGATTCGAAGGCGCGACGCGAGCTCCTCGGTGAACGGCCCTTGGGCGTCGACCGCCAGCCGCCCCGGCGACCAGCGGCGCACCCGAGCCACGTCCAGCCCGCGCTCCTCCACCCAGGGGCCCACCCGTCCGACGAACGGCCCGAGCGCCGGAGCACCCAGCGGGGGCCGCACCTGGACGAACGCCGACCCCGCCAGTCCCAGCGTCTCCGACGTCGATCGCCGGAGCCCGTTGCTCCGTGTCCGCAGCCAGAGCACCACCTCCGGACGAGCCAGCGCCCGGAGTCGGTCCGGATCGAGCTCCTCGGACGCCTCCACGTGCACCCGCAGCCCCGGGAGCGCCCGGTCCGTCGGCCCCGCGGCCAGCACCACCGCCAGCGCCACCCAGGTCACGGCGCCCGCCGTGCCGGCGCCACCCAGAGGTGACCCCAGCGCAGGAAGTACTGCGTGGTGCTGATCGCCACGCAGAGCCCGGTGAAGTACCCCGCCACCAGGAGCCAGGCGTGCAGCAGGGGCGAGTGGGTGAGCGTCTCGTCGAGCAGCCCGAGCATGATGTAGCAGGTCAGCGCGAACGTCGCGTACTTGCCGACCCGCGAGGGCGCGGCTGGCAGCTCCAGCCCCTTGCGCTTCACCACCACTGCCCCGAGCGCCAAGGCGCCGTCACGAAAGGCCACCAGGAGCACCATCCACAGCGGCGCCTCGTCCTCGAGGAACAGCATGATCAGCGCCGCCCCTGTCAGCAGCTTGTCCGCCAAGGGATCCAGGAACGCGCCCAGCTTCGTCTGCTGGTCGAGGAGCCGCGCCAGGAATCCGTCAAGCGAATCGGTCAACGCCGCGGCGAGGAACACGGCCAGGGCCCACCCGGGTCTGCCCCCGAGATGCAGCGCGACGAACACCGGCACCGCGAGCAGGCGCAGGTAGCTCAGGACATTGGGAACGGTCCACGCTTCGGACGGCACGGGCAGCGCGGATGAGAGTCGATCCCGCGAACACCCGCAACGGTGGGCCGTGACCTGAATCCTGTCGCCCGTGTGGGGAGGTTGGCATCGCCAGCACCTTCGTCGTGCAGTGACTCACAGCGTTCCGCTGTCAGGGGTGCTTCTGCAGGAACTTGTCGATGGCGTCCTTCTGCTCGGTCGCCTTCCCGGTCTGGAACTGGGTGTCGGTGATCCGCACCTGGCGGCCGGCCTGGAGCTCCACGAAGCGCTTCTCCCACTCCTCGGCGGTCACCTCGGTCGGTCCCGGCACCTCATGCCGTGGTCCCTTCGGCGGCGGCTTGGCCGCCTTCTTCACCTGGGCGTTCACCGCGACCCGTCCCTCGGTCACCCGCACCACCGTCTCGCGGATCTTCGGCGGCCGCGTTCCGACGATGAGCGGCGTCGCGTCCACCCGGAAGATGGTGCCCCGCACACCGGCGACCGCCCGCGCGGCGCTCACCTCGAACGTCGAGTCGCTCCCGGCGATGGCCTTCTTCACCTTCGCCCAGACCCCGCCCACCAGGAGCTTCAGCGACACCCGGCTTCGCTCCTGGGACTCGAACTCCGCCCGCTCCACCACCAGCTCGCTCTCCGGCCCGAGCACCAGCACGCTCTGGTCGGTGAGGGTGAGCTTCACCTTGCCGTCGGCACCGGTCCGCAGGGTGTCGTCGATCTCGACGTCCGCCCCCTGCTTCAGGGGCTGCTCCGCCCCGCCCTTCGGCGACCGGAAGGCGACCCCCTCCACCACGGTGACGCTGCCCACCGCGGCCAACAGCGGGGAGGCCGACAGGAGAGCCACGACGAGCGCGGTGCGCATCACTTGCCGAGCTTGACCTCGAGCGCGTTGCCCGAGACGCCGGTCACGGAGACCTTCTTCTTTCCCAGCGACTTCCCGTCGATCTGCTCGGCCAGCCGCTCCGCGGTGCCCAGGTAGGTCACCTCCAGCTTCCCGGTGCCACCGGCCAGCTGGGGCGATCCGACCTCGCGCACTCCCGCGCTCCAGACCGCGAGCTGCGTCCGGAACGATTGCAGGGTCGAGAAGTCACCGGCGTTCTGGACCTGCACCACGATGCGCGCGCCGTTCTGCTCCGAGGCCCGGAGCGACTCGATGACGGTCTTTCGCACGTGGCCGGTGATTTCCTTCTCGTGTCCCTTCACCAGATTGAAGGCGCTCTCCTCGCGGGAGTTGACGCTCACGTTGGACATCTCGCTCCGGAGCTTTCCGGAGACCTTGGCCAGCTGCGTCCCGGCGGAGGTCTCGAAGACCCCGAAGTCGTAGTCGCCTGTGAGCGGGAACGCGCTGCGCGGCTGCCCCGGCTGCACCAGCACCCCGTCCGGAGGAACGTCGCGGAAGGCCGACGTGCCGTAGAGGATGTAGTCGGCTTTGCTCAGCGTGCCGATCTCCTTCGCCTCGGTGGCACCGAGCGCCACCGCCGACGAGACCCGCACCTTCCCGGCGGCGAACGAGGGGTCGATCATCGTCCAGCCGTCGCGCTTGAAGGCATCGGTCAGGACGGTGGAGGTCACCCCCGAGGTCGTGGTGACGCCCTTCTCGTCGATGGTCTGCTCCTGGAGGAGGATCACCAGCTTCCGCCCCTGCAGCCGCTTCACCAGCGCCTGCACCGCCTGGAGGTCGCGATCCAGTTCCGCGGTGCCCACCTGCGCGCGGACCTTCACCTTCACCACGTTGCGCTCGGTGGTCTGGGAGAGCACCTCGTAGCTGCGGACGTAACCGGCGCTGTGCGAGTACACCTGGTCGGAGACCAGCTGGCTGTTGACCGCCAGGGATTGCGCGCTGACCAGCACGCCGGCCACCTGCTCCACCGCGCTCCGCAGGGCTGCCTCCTTCGCCTCGCGGGCCGCGCGATCGGCGTTCCCGCCGACGATGGCCGCTTCCCCCTCGGCCTCCTTGGTGACCACGGCCGGGACCTTCTCCGCCGCCCACGCCGGCGACAGGGCCGCCAGGGTCAGGAGCAGCGCCGCGCCTCGACGTGCATGCCTCATTGGACGATGGCCACCCGGCCCTCGATCAAGGCCTTCGACGAGAGCTGATCCAGCGCCCGGGCCTCGGCGTCCGCGAGGACGAGGTCCGAGCCCTGCGCCTTCTGCGCCTTGACCAGCAAGGGCGCTCCGCCCAGGGCCGGCGCGCTTCTCGCCTGCTCCAGGCTCTTGAAGTACCGGGCCGGAACCGCATCCTTGCGCGCGTCCGCGCCCATGGCCTCCGCCGAGTAGAGCACCTTGCCCGAGGCGTCGAGCAGCCGCGGCGAGAGCACCGCTTGCACTCCCAGGCCGCGGGCATCGACCAGGAGTCCCGTGTATCGTCCCTCGGTCGCCTTCGCGGGCACCGCCTGCACCAGCGCCGTGGCCGGGTCGAGGACCGCCTGGGCGATCCCCGAGAGCGGCACCTCCACGTCCATCTCCACGCCCTGGTCGCTGTAGTACCGCTTCTTCACCACCTTGAAGCCTTTCACCACGCCCTCCACGCGGCCCTTCACCTCGTCCTTGGCCATCGCCTCGCCCACCGTCCTGTCCGACGAGATGTGGACGCCCTTGGCCTGGGCGATGAGGTTCCGGAAGGCGTCTAGCTGCGCGGCCTTCTCCGCTCCGAGCCGCGCCTGGGCGGGGCTGAGCGAGCGCATGTCGGGCGCGCCTGACCCGGTGGCCTTGATGACCTGACCCTGCCAGTCGACGGTGCCCTCGCGCCTGGCGGGGTCGGTCTTCGGCGGGTCGACCTTCGCCGGCTCGGCGGCGAGGAGAGAGAGCGTCAGGACGACGGGATGCAACAGCATCGTGTCGGAGTACCTCCACCTGCCCCCTGGGGCGCCGCGCGCATCCGCCGGCACCCGCCAGTCACGGGAAAGGTTCCGAAATCAGACGTGACCCGTCCGGAGCGTGTCAAGGATGCGCCCCTGACCTGGTCGGCGCGGCTGGGGCATTCACACCCCGGACGTGTGCACGCCCGGGCACAGCATCCCACTCCTCCGCTACTCCTCCGCCTCCGCGGCGTCTTCCGCGTCCTCGACGAAGCGACGGATGAGCTGGCGATGGCGCTCGGTGAGCAACGTGAAGCGGACGCCGTCGGCCTGCGCGTTCTCCGCCTCCACCCACTCCCGCACCACCTCGCCCTCGGCGTAGATGACCTCGTTCGACCCCGGGAGCTGGAACTGCAGCCCCACCCGCTTGCCGGCATGCTCGGGCTCGAGGAGCCGCGCCAGCCGCACCCCGCCCGGGCTGATGTCCCGCGCACGCGCGGTGTAGGGAACGCCGCCGACGTACTTGTTGAGCAGGATGTCGATCTGCGCCCGCCCCGTCCTGCGTTGCTCGGCCATCGGTGAGGGGACCTCCTCCCTGGCTCCGGGGGAAGCATGCCTCCCGGGAATGACAGGCTGCTGCAGACCTGTTCACTCGACCCGAACGGTAGGCCACGGTGTCGATCGGTCAAGAAAACGCCCGGACTTCCTGGTAAGCGACCCGGCCATCAACCCACGAAGGGAATTCACGAAAAATGCAACGACTGTCCTGGCTCCTCCTCGCGATCGCCGTGCCGGCGCTGGCCGTCGCGGCTGACGCAGGCGTGAGCGCGGCTCCCGGCAAGCCTCCTGGCGGTGCGGCCGCCAAGCCCGACGGCGGCGTCGCCGCCGCCCCCGAGAAGCCGGTCGGATACCTCAAGACGGCGGAGGACAAGGAGCTCTACGCGCTGGGCTATAGCTTCGGCCGGAACCTCCAGGTCTTCGACCTCAGCCCTGCCGAGCTGGAGATCGTGAGGAAGGCACTCGCCGAGGGAGCGACGGACAAGAAGCCGCTCATCCCCCTCGAGACCTACGGGCCGAAGATCCAGGAGCTCGCAGCGGCGCGCCACACCCGGGCTGCGCAGAAGAAGGAGGCGCGGGACAAGCCCTACCTCGACGCCGCCGCGAAGCAGAAGGGTGCGCAGGTCCTCACCTCCGGCGTGGTCTACATCCCGGAGAAGGAGGGCACCGGACCGGCCCCCAAGGCTTCCGACGAGGTGACCGTCAACTACGTGGGCAAGCTCACCAACGGCACCGAGTTCGACTCCAGCTACAAGCGGAACCAGCCGCTGAAGTTCCAGCTGGACAAGGTCATCCCCTGCTGGACCGAGGGCGTGCAGAAGATGAAGGTGGGCGGCAAGGCTCGCCTCGTCTGCCCGGCCAAGGCGGGCTACGGCGAGGACGGCCAGCCCCGCGCCGGCATCCCCGGTGGCTCGGTGCTCGACTTCAACGTCGAGCTGCTGGACGCCAAGGCTCCACCCCCGCCTCCGGTTCCCACTCCGGGCGCCTCGCCCGGCTTCACTCCGCCTCCCACGGGCAAGTGAAGAAGACGGCCGCGCCCCGCACGTCCGCGGCCACGAAGCAGCTGGCGCCCGCGGGGGACGTCCCGGACGTCTCCGCGCTGCGCGCCGCCCTCCGCCGGTGGACCCGGGAGTGCATTCGCCCGCCGCACCTCCGGTTTCTCCACCCCTGGCTCGCGCCGATGCCCCTCTCCGCGGCGGCGGCACGGGTCCTCGCCGGGAAGCCCGACGCCGGGCAGCGCGCGTCGATCTCCGGTGACGGGTTCACCTCCGGCGACTACTCCCTGGGCCTCTTCCACCACGACGCCAGCGAGGCCTCCATCGCCCTGCTCGAGGAGGAGGAGTTTCAGGGCGCGGCGGCGGGGAGCCTCCTCTGCCTGCTCGATTGCGCCGATCCCGACGGGCGGGTGCACCGCGCCGAGCTGCCCCACAAGGCGCGCGAGGCCGAGCCCTCCAAGCCGGTCATCGCCCAGTACGCCCTGCGCTGCACCCGGGTCCTGGGGCCGGAATGGGCGGAACGCCACCGGGTCTATTCGCGGGTGGTCGCGTTCCAGCGGTGGCAGGAGCGGAACCTCGCCGGACTCCACGGACTGTTCCTGACCTGGAGCTCGCTCCAGACCGGATTCGACACCGACGCGCTCTCCGCCGGGTTCCCGGACCGCACCGTCGAGGGCCCGGACACCAGCGCCTTCATGGTGCTCGAGTACGAGGCGCTCGCCGACCTGGCTCGGCTGGTCGGCCGGGAGGACGAGTCCGACGCGTGGCTCGAATCGGCCGCAACGCTGCGCCGCCGCATCGAGGAGCTCCTCTGGAACGACGAGCTCGGCCACTACGTGGCACTCCGCTGGTCGCACGGGGTGGCCGCTCCGGACGCGGAGATCGTGGGCACCCGTGACGTGGAGGGGCGGGTGCAACCCTTCGTCAGCTGGACCGGGCTGCTTCCGCTCTACGCCGGAATCCCCTCGAAGGAGCGCGCGCGGCGAATCGCGGAGGTTCTCCTCCGCCCCGAGGGCTTCTGGGGCCCCGTGGGACTGAGGACCTGCCCGGCCGACGATCCCTACTTTCAGCAGTCGCCGCGCGTCCTGCTCTACGACTTCAAGAAGGAACGCCGGGGCCCGGTGTCCAACTGGAGCGGTCCGGTGTGGGTGCTCTCCAGCTACTACCTGGCCGAGGGGCTTGCGCGGTACGGGCGCCGCGCCGAGGCCCGCGCGCTGGCGGTGAGGACCGCCCGGCTTCTCGCCGAGGACCTGGCGACCACCGGGGTGCTGCACGAATGCTGGAACGACGCCGGCGAGGGGCTCTGGCCTCGCTCGGGAACCTTCGTCTCCTGGAACGTGCTCGCCCCGGTCATGCTCGACCGGTTCGCCTGAGCCTCCGGAGCCCGGACGTGCGAAGGCCCGGGACCCCTGCGACGGAGTACCCGGGCCTGTCGTGAAGGTGCGTTCAGTGCGGCGTCAGATCAGATGGCGCGAACGTTCTGCGCCTGCAGACCCTTCGGGCCGCGGGTGATGTCGAAGGTCACCTTCTGCCCCTCGGCGAGGGTGCGGAATCCATCGGCCTGAATGGCGGTGTGGTGGCAGAACACATCCTCGCCACCCCCATCCTGAGTGATGAAACCAAAGCCCTTCGCATCGTTGAACCACTTCACGGTACCAGTTGCCATTTCGTTGCTTCCTTCATGAACGGCCGGGATCTTTGGTCCCGAGCCAGCGACCCCGGCCGTCATGGCTCGAGCGTCGGCGCGCAACATAAGAGCTTCTTCCTCCACTGTCCACGCGGTTTTCCAGGAAGAACGGCTGAAACGGATTGACGCGGCGCCTCACCACCCACACGCACGCCCCTGGTTTTGCGCCTTGAGCCACTCCTGGAGCGACGCGAAGTATTCGAGGAGCGCTCCGGCGTCGATCCGTCGCTCGCCGGTCAAGGCTTCCAGCGCGTCCGGCCATGGCTTGCTCGCTCCGAGGGCGAGCATGGCCTGAAGACGGCGTCCGGCCTCCTTGCTCCCGGCGAAGCTACAGCCGTGGAGCGGGCCGGTGTGGCCCGCCGCGCGGCAGAGCCCCCGGTAGAACTGGAACTGGAGTACCCGGGCCAGAAAGTACCGTGTGTACGAGACGTTGGCCGGAACGTGGTACTTCGCGCCGGGGTCGAAGTCGGCCTCGGTCCGCGGCACGGGCGGGGCCACACCCTGCTCCTTCGTCCGCAGCGCCCACCACGACGATTCGTAGCTCGCCGGGGTCACCTTCCCGGCGAAGACCTGCCACCGCCACCGGTCGATGTCCTTGGCGAAGGGAAGGAAGGCCACCTTCTCCAGGGCACTCTTCAGCTGCGCGTTGATCAGCGCCTTCTGGTTCTCGGGGGGGACCCGATCGAGCAGGCCGGACTGGACCAGATAGGAGGGAGTCACCGACAGCGCCAGCGCGTCCCCGACCGCCTCGTGGAACGCCTCGTTGGCGCCGGTCATGTAGAGGAACGGCTGCTTCACGTACGCGCGCTGGTAGTAGTTGTGGCCGAGCTCGTGGTGGATGGTGATGAGGTGCTCCTCCTCGGGGCGGATGCACATCTTGATGCGCAGGTCCCCGGAGTAGGTCACGTCCCAGGCGGAGGCGTGGCAGACCACCTCCCGGTCCCGGGGCTTGGTGAAGAGCGACCGCGTCCAGAAGGTGTCCGGCAGCGGATCGAGCCCGAGTCCGGTGAAGAAGCTCTCGCCCAGCCTCACCATCCGCCGGGCGTCCCAGCGCTTCGCCACGAGCTTCCGCGTGACGTCGAGGCTGGACACGCCCGGGTAAGGCTCCACCAGCGGATAGAGGTTGGTCCACTCCTGGGCCCACATGTTCCCCAGCAGCTGGGCGGGGATGGGCTTGCCGTCGGGAACCTGCGCCTTGCCGTACTTCCGCTGGAGCCCGGCCCGGACGTAGCAGTGGAGGTCGTCGTACAGCGGCTTGGCCTGGGCCCAGATCCGATCGGTCTCCCGCTCGAACTCCTCCGGGGTCATGTCGTAGGCGCTTCTCCAGAGCGCACCGAGGTCGGCGAAGCCGTTGTCTCGCGCACCTTCGTTGGCCAGCACCACGAAGCGCTCGTAGAGCGGTCGGATCTGCCGCCCCACCGCATGCCACCCGATCCAGGCGTCGAGGAGCGCCTTCGGGTCGCGGCTCCGGTTCATCACCTGCTCCAGGGCCTCGAGGTCCCGGCACTTCCCCTTCCCCTCCGGACCGCAGTCCTTGCCCGCGCCGTAGAGCCCCTCCATGCGGGCCAGGATGGAGGTGAGCTCGGCGCGGTGGGCCGCGTCCGCCGGCGCGAGCACGCTGTTGTTGACCCGGAGGAGGCGAATCATCCGGGCGGTGTCGGGGTCGAGCGTGACGCCGTCGAGGCGCTTGGCCTGCTCGAGCGCGACCCGGGTGGCGGCGAGCAGGTCGTCGTTTCTCCAGGCCGCGGCGCGCTCGCTGTCCTCGGTGATGTAGGTGGACTTGATCCAGTCCGACGTGGACTGCTTGACCGTGAGGCCCTTCAGGTCTTCGTTCACCTTGTGGATGAAGGCCCGCGCGTCCTCGGGTGTTGGCGCGGCGGGCGCGGCGAGGGCCAGTGAGGGCAGGAGAACCAGGACGAGTGTCGGGATTCGCATGAGAGGCGGAGCACGGTAGGGCAGGCTACGAACGGATGAAGCGGGAACGCAGCGAACGGGTCCTGGTCTTCCTGAAGGGCGGCATTGGCGACGTGGTGTTCGCCCTTCCGCTCCTGGGCGACCTGCGGGCGGGCTTGCCGGGGGCGGAGCTGGTGGCGCTCAGCCACGACCAGGGCGCGGACGTGCTCCGCCACGCTCCCGCGGTGGACACGGTCCGGTCCACCGGCCCGATGTCCGCTCGCGCGTCGGTGCAGGACACGCTCCGGGCGCTCGGACCCGGGACCTTCGACGTGGCGGTCACCCCGGTGCGGTCGGCGCGCGCCGCGTGGCTGCTGCTCCGCTCGGGCGCGCGGGTACGCGTGGGCTTCGGCGGCGGGCCGGAGCGGCTGCTCCTCACCCACGTCGCCCCGGTACGGCCGTTCGAGGTCGTCTTCTCCCGCCGCTTCGAGCGGCTGGCGACCGCGCTCGGGCT
>JBKPMY010000212.1:0-7764 GCA_046732375.1 Myxococcota bacterium | reverse complement strand
AGCGGCCGGTGTCCGCGTCGAACAGACACACCGGATCGGTGATCGACGGGCCGAACTGCAGGGGATTCTTGGTCCGGTCGACTGCCGGCGCATAGCCATAGAAGGTGTTCAGATCGACGGTCCGAAGCGTGTTGCCCGCGGTGTCCAGGATCCGCAGCACGTCATTCACCGACTCGACCACGTAGCCGTTTCCCACGCAGAGCGCCTGGTCAGGCGGCTCCACCGTGAACTGGTTCCCGTTGTTGGCGAAGCGCTGGTCGAAGAGGTTCACGCCCTCGAAGGAGCGAACAATCTCCGGATTGGACTTGGCGCGATTCTTCCCCGGTGCGTGGATCGCTTCTCCGTGCCCATGGCTGATCGACCGGTTGACGACGGCGCCTCCCGAGTCCTCGTCATCGTCTCCGCCCCCATCCGCGTCTCCCTCCAGGAGTGCCTCGTCGATCTCCGTCGTGCTGATCTCCTGGTTCGTCGCCGGGGGGATCGAGACGTTGTTCGCCGGTCCTGCCTTGACCAGAGGTACCTGGATGGGGGCCGCTCGCGCGCCGAGTGCAACGGTCGCGGCGAGGATGACGGCCGTCCTGACAATCGTGATTGCCATGTCACTCCCCTGACAGCGAGGCTACAAGGTGTCGAAATGACGCCAGGACCTCGCGGTTCGGCGGCGGAGAGTCTGGAAAAGCAGATGTGGTCGCAACGACCATGTAGCGTCTGTTGGTCGGAGGACTGAGCCACGCCGATGCAGGTGCAGCTCAGTGGCGGACTGGCAGCTCGGTCCAGCTCCCCTGGAGGACGTGGCGCGGGTGATCGCCACCGCGGTGAGCCACTCCTCGGCGGCGACCTTTCCCGGAGGAAGCTGGATCCTCGCTCGGGCGTGATCGGCCTTCAGGCGCATCTGCACTCCGGCCTGTGCGGCCATGGCCTGCGCCTGCTTGACCTGCGACTGGAGCGGCTGCTCCAGCTCGGGGATCGGCTCGACGCCCAGAACCTTCGCCCCGGGGCGGAGCCGCGGCACCGGGTGACGAAGTCGCGTGCACTCATCGGAGGTCCCAGCTCGGTCCGCGCGCCGCCGAGCTGCGCGGAAATCGCGTTCTGGTTCTGCATCGCCTGGCGCATCATCGGGTCGTCCGCCCACGCCCAGCTCCAGCCGGGAAGGTCCGCATCGCGGCCAGGTCCGGAGGCCGGTCGCGGGTGCGCTACGCTGTGGCGTCAGTGAAGCGGCTCATCGAGCAATACGGGCTGAGCCCGCACCCGGAGGGTGGCTGGTACCGGGAGACCTACCGGGCCTCGCGGCTTCTGCCCGGGACGAAGCGCAGCGTGTGCACCGCCATCCTCTACCTCCTCGCGGAAGGGCAGCGCTCGCGCGTGCACCGCATCGACACGGACGAGGTGTGGCACTTCTACCGCGGCGATCCGCTGCACCTGGTGGAGCTCGTTCCCGGAGCGACGGCGCGGGTCCACGAGCTCTCTGTCGAGCAGCCTCAGCTCGTCATCTCCGCTCGCACCTGGTTCGGCGCGATGCCCGCGCCTGGATCGCGGTGGACGCTCTGCGGCTGCACCGTCTCTCCGGGCTTCGAGTTCTCGGAGTTCGAGGTCGGTGAGACGGCGCGACTGCTGGCTGAGTTTCCGTTCGCCGAGAAGGAGATCCTCGCGCTCCAGGCGGGCTGAGCGGGCCCGGGCGTGGCACACTCGCCCCCTGCGCTGGCTCCGCCCCGAATCGATCGCAGCGGCGACCCTGGTTGCGGTCGTGCTCGTGGTCTGGCCTCCGGCCGCGAGTCCCTTCAGCGGGCCGAAGTGGCTGGTCACCGGAGCGGGCGCCGCGCTCTTCCTCCTGTCGCTGCCCGGGCGAGAGAGGCGCCTGCCCGGTGCGGTCGGAGTCGCCGCGCTCGCCAATCTCGTCGCGTCCCTTCTCTCCTGGCTGCTGACCGGCGGCGCCACCCCGTGGTGGACCCTGGCCGGGCCGGTCCTGATCGCCACGGCGTGCCTCGCGGCGCCTCCCGTTCCCTGGGGAGCCATCTCCTCGGCCGCTGGCGTTACCTCGGGGGTGGTGCTCCTCCAGGCGCTCGGAATGGATCCGCTGGGGCGTTTCGCGCCCGAGGCGGCCGGTCAGCGACTGGCGCTGTACGGGACGCTCGGAAATCCAGACTTCGTCGCCTCGGTGCTCGGGGTGACCGCGCCACTCAGCGTCGTCGCCGCACTCAGGGCTCGCCGGCCGTGGTCGGCGCTCGCCGTGACCTCTCTTCTGGCTCAGCTCCTCGCGCTCGGCCTCCTTCGCTCCTTCGCCACGGTGCTCGCGCTGGGAGCCGCGACGGTGGTGGTCCTCGTCTCGCGACACCCGGGCCGGGGTCGCCGCTGGCTCGCGCTGGCGCTCGCGGGAGCGCTCCTGGCGGCGGCGGTCCCCCTCCTCGGGCGCTCGTTGCCCATGGCTCTGCGGGGTCGCTGGTACCTGGTCACCACCGCGGCACCGCACGTGGCCGAGGCTCCCTGGCTTGGACAGGGCCCCGGGACCGTGGTGCTCCACTGGCCTGACTGGGAGCTGGAGCGGTGGCGCGCGCGCTGTGGCGCCGACCCGGCCTGCGTCGCCGCCCACCCCGACGCGAGGTTCACCGGTCTCCAGGAGCACCTCCACGACGACTGGCTCGAGCGGCTGCTGGAGTCCGGGGTCGTGGGATTGCTGGCTCTGGTCGCGCTATTCGCAACGTCGTTCGCCGCCGCCCTCCGGACCGGCACTCTCGAGGGACTGGCCATCGCGGCCGGTCTCGCGTCGCTCGCCGCCAGGGCCACGGTGGATTTCCCACTCCAGCGGCCGGCGGACCTGGTGCTGCTGGCCCTTCTCAGCGGGGCGGCCGCGAGACTCGGCCGGCCTGATTTCGTGGACGGCCGGCGAGCGATTCCGGGAGACTCGCCGGCCGAGGGGAGGGTCCCATGAACAGGCTCGTCGTGCTCCTGGTGCTCGCAGCTCCGGCGGTCGGCGGTGACTGGCAGAAGCGGCAGTCGGACTTCTACGCGAAGCAGTCCGCCGAGCGGAAACAGCTCGGCCTGGACGCGAAGACGCTCAGGTCGAAGTACGGGACGCCGGAGGTCACCTTCTCCGCGGCGGGCTCGGGCGCGGGCGCCGCAGGGAGCCAGTGCCTCCAGCTCTGTCCCGGCAAGACCGGGAAGTTCGTGCTCAAGGGAAAGCTTCCCCCGGGAAGCCTGGTGGTGGTCCGGAGCAGCGATGTCGAGGTGCTCGAGGAGCAGCAGACTTCCACTGGATGGGAGGCCACCGTGAAGGCCAAGACGGATGCGCCTCCGCAGCTGCTCCCGATCGCGGCGATCTCGGCGGTGTCCACCATCGAGACGAGCGTGCCTGGCCTCGAGATCGGATGCGAGCACACCTACACCTTCGAGGTGCAGGGCGGAGAGACGATGATGATCAAGGTCAAGTTCCCTTGCGGGAAGCAGGAGACCACGGCCGAAGGTGAGTGGAGTCGCGCCGGGAAAAAGCTCGGCAGCTACACCTACCAGGTCAGCCGCAGCGGGCCAGAGCTCATCCTGAGCCGTCAGGTCTCGGCCGAAGAGACCATGGCCGAGGGCCAGGGGACGATGGCGCTGATGCAGTCCAAGGAGTGGCAGGCCCTCGACGCCCGGTTCAACGCGCAGATGGCGAAGATCCAGGCGTGCAGCAAGGGCCCCCAGGCCCAGATGGCCTCCTGCATGAACGCGCTGCAGCCCGAGATCGACAAGATCAACAAGGAACGGCAGGGGCTGATGGACGCTAACCAGGAGAAGGGCGGACTCAAGTTCGGCTGCGGCGCCCTCGACGTCCAGGCGAACGCCGGAACGCTCAAGGGCACCGCCACACAATGCGCCGGACACAAGAAGGAAGACCAGGTGCCCGTGACCGGGAAGTACACCTCGCCCTGAATCAGGGGGTGATCCGCTCCATCATCCGCGCGAAGGGGATGGTCTCACGCACGTGGTGGAGCCCGCACACCCAGGCCACGGTGCGCTCCACGCCGAGCCCGAAACCGGCGTGCGGCACCGTCCCGTACTTCCGGAGATCCAGGTACCAGGTGAAGGCCTCGCGGGGCAGATGGTGCTCGACGATGCGCTTCTCCAGCGTCTCCAGATCGTCCTCGCGCTGCCCGCCGCCGATGATCTCCCCGTAGCCCTCGGGCGCGAGCACGTCCATGCCCAGCGCCAGGCGCGGGTCGTTCGCGTCGCGCTTGAAGTAGAAGGCCTTCAGCTCCACCGGGTAGCGGTGGACGATGACCGGCCGGTCGAACTGGCTGGCCAGCACGGTCTCCTCGTCACCACCGAAGTCGTCGCCGAACTTCGCCGGATGGCCCGCGGCCCTGAGCCGCTCGATGGCCTCCTCGTAGGTGATGCGCGGGAAAGGCGCCTGGACGTTCTTCAGCTTCGAGATGTCACGCTCCAGGACGGTGACCAGCTCCTTCTCGTGCTTCTCCAGGACCCTCTGGACGATGAACGAGACGAGCTCCTCGGCCAGGACCATGTCCTCCTCGAGGGTCATGTACGCGACCTCGGGCTCGACCATCCAGAACTCGGTCAGGTGGCGCCGGGTCTTGCTCTTCTCCGCGCGGAAGGTGGGTCCGAAGCAGTAGACCTTCCCCAGCGCTGCGGCCGCCGCCTCCATGTACAGCTGGCCGGACTGGGTCAGGTAGGCGTTGCCCAGGTCGAAGTAGGGGACGGTGAAGAGCGTGCTGGTCCCCTCGCAGGCCGCGGGGGTGAAGATCGGCGCGTCCACCAGGGTGAAGCCGTTGCCGTCGAAGTAGTCGCGGATCGCCTTCTCCACCGTGGCGCGCACCCGGAGGATGACGTTCTGCCGGGAAGACCGGAGCCAGAGGTGCCGGTGCTCCATGAGGTACGCCACCCCGTGCTCCTTGGGGCTGATGGGATAGTCCCTGGCCTCGGAGATGATCTCCAGGTCCTTCACCGACAGCTCGTAGCCGATCGGGCTCCGGGCGTCCTTCTTCACCAGGCCGCGGACGATGATCGCGGTCTCCTGGCCGAGATGGTCCGCCCGCGTGAACTGCTCGGGCGGTACGTCGTTCTTGAAGACCACCGCCTGGATGACGCCGGTCCCGTCCCGGACCTGGAGGAAGTGAAGCTTGCCGCTGCTCCGCTTGTTGTAGAGCCACCCCCGGAGCTCGACCTCCTGATTCTCGTGGGCGGCGATCTCTCGAATGGTGACGACCGGGGAAGCCATAAGACCTGGCTCTCTATCAAAGAGATGGAACGTTGCGTCACTCCCCCGGGGCAGATAGGACCGTACGATCCGGCCCGAGCCGGCAGCGACCATGAAGCTCAGCGAGCGGTACGACCCGAAGTCCGTGGAGCCCACCTGGCAGGAGCGCTGGGAGAAGGCCGGCCTGTTCCGCGCCGACGCGCGCCCCGATGCGCCGAAGAAGTACGTGCTGGAGATGCTGCCGTACCCCAGCGGCGCCATGCACATGGGGCACGTCCGCAACTACCTGATCGGCGACGTGTACGCTCGCTACTACCGGATGCGCGGCTTCGACGTGCTGCACCCGATGGGCTGGGACGCCTTCGGGCTTCCGGCGGAGAACGCAGCGATCAAGGACGGAGTGCACCCGGCCATCCGCACCCGGGAGAACATCGAGCGTTTCCGCGCGGCCATGCGCTCGCTCGGCTTCGCCTACGACTGGAGCCGCGAGGTGAACACCTCCGATCCCGAGTTCTACCGGTGGAACCAGTGGTTCTTCCTCCGGCTCTGGGAGCGGGACATGGTGTACCGCCGGTTCAGCAAGGTGAACTGGTGCACCGGCTGCCTCACCGTCATCGCCAACGAGCAGGTGAAGGACGGGCGCTGCGAACGGTGTGACTCTCCGGTGGTCGAGCGGCAGATGCCCGAGTGGGCGTTCCGCATCACCCGCAACAGCGAGGACCTCCTGCAGGCGCTGGATGGTCTCACCGACTGGCCCGAGCGCATCACCTCCGCCCAGCGGAACTGGATCGGCAAGAGCGAGGGTGCCGAGGCCGACTTCAGGGCCGCGGACGGGCGCGCGATCCGGGTGTTCACCACGCGGATCGATACCGTCAACGGCGCCACGGCCCTGGTGCTCGCCCCGGACCATCCGATGGTTCCGAGCCTCACGGCGCCCGAGCGTCGGGCCGAGGTGGAGGCCTTCGCTGCGCGGGTGGCTGCCACCACCAAGATCGAGCGCCTGGCCGAGGGAGCGCCCAAGGAGGGAGTGTTCCTCGGCGCGATGGCCACCGCTCCGCTGGGCGGGCAGTCGGTGCCGATCTGGGTCGCCAACTTCGTGATCAGCGACTACGGGACCGGCGCGCTCGGGGTCGTCCCGGCGCACGACACCCGGGACTTCTCCTTCGCCCGGACCTACGGGCTGCCCATCAAGGAGGTCATCCGCCCCGCCGACGGACGGGACCTCGGCCCGGTCGAGACCTGGACCGAGCCATTCACCGAGGACGGTGTCCTCGTGAACTCCGGGGAATACGACGGTCTCACCTCCGAGGAGGCACGGCGGCGGATGGGGGAGGCGCTCCAGAAGCGCGCGCTCGGCAAGCCGACCGTCATCTACCGCCAGAAGGACTGGGGCTTCAGCCGCCAGCGCTACTGGGGCACGCCCATCCCCATCGTCTACTGCGAGCGGTGCGACCCCGAGCGGAAGGGCATCCCGGTTCCCGACGACCAGCTCCCGGTGCGCCTGCCGGACATCGACACCCAGGCGGTGCTCACCGGTAAGGGTGAGCCGCCGCTCGCGAAGGTGAAGTCGTTCGTCGAGACCACCTGTCCCCGCTGCGGCGGTCCTGCACGACGCGAGGTGGAGACGATGGACACCTTCGTCGACTCCGCCTGGTACTACGCCCGGTACCTCTCGCCGAACTACGACCAGGGGCCCTTCGACCCGAAGCTCGGCCACCGCTGGCTCCCGGTGGACATCTACGTGGGCGGCCCCGAGCACGCGGTCATGCACCTGCTCTACTTCCGGTTCTGGAGCAGGTGGATGAAGATCCTCGGCCTGGTCCCGACCGACGAGCCGGTGAAGCGGCTGGTGACCCAGGGCATCGTCAACGGTCCGGACGGGCGCAAGATGTCGAAACGCTGGGGCAACGTCGTCGCTCCCGCCACCATCGTCGAGAAGTACGGCGCGGACACCGTCCGCACCTACGTGCTCTTCGCCGGTCCGCCCGAGCAGGACTTCGACTGGAGCGACAAGCAGATGCAGGGCGCCCACCGCTTCCTGAACCGGGTCTGGGCGCTCGCTGCCAGCCAGCAGGAGACGGCCGCGCGCGCGACGCACGACGGTCCGTTCGAGGGCAAGGCGCTCCAGATTCGCCGCGCAGCCCACAAGTGCGTGAAGCGGGTGGGAGAGGCCATCGACCGCCTCTCCTTCAACACCGCCATCGCCTTCATCATGGAGTTCGTCAACGCGCTCTACGACGCCGGCCGGCCGGAGACTCCGGCGGAGAGGGCGGCGATGGGCGAGGCCATCCATCTCCTCACCCGGGTGCTGACGCCATTCGCCCCGCACCTCGCTGACGCCGTCGCCGAGGGCTACGGGGCGACCGCTCCCACGGTGACCCTCGGGTGGCCGAGCTACGATGCCGCGCTCGTCGTGGACGAGGTGCTGCCCTACGCGGTCCAGGTGAACGGGAAGCTCCGCGGCGAGATCCGCATCGCCGCCGACGCGGGCGAGAGCGAGGTCCGCGCCGCCGCCGAGAGCGAGGAGAAGGTGCGCGCGGCGCTGGCGGGCAAGGCGCTCCGCAAGGTGGTCTTCG
>JBKPMY010000211.1:0-17288 GCA_046732375.1 Myxococcota bacterium | reverse complement strand
CCCTTGACCCCCACCTTGGGCACGATGGGGAACTCGAGCTCGAGGTTCACGACGAACTGCTTGTTGCCGCCCACCACGAAGGTCGTCACCGGACAGTCGGGCCGGTTGCAGACCGGCACCAGGATGGTCGGAGAGATCGAGCTCAGGGTGTACCCGCGGATGGTGTTGATGCCGCCCAGGTAATACAGCTCGGACACCGGCAGCCGGCGGTTGGGGTCGAGGTTCGCGATGTAGCCCAGGGTGAGGTTGGTCTTGAACACCGCACCGAACGGCAGGGGGAAGTACAAGCGCGAGAAGAGCGTGTACCGCGCGTAGTTCAGGTCGCCGCCCAGGAAGTCCGGAGCGAACTCCGCCGAGGCGAACTGGTAAAAGCCCTTGGTCGGGAAGAGCCGGTTGTCGCGCCGGTCCCAGGCCAGGCTGAAGCGCACCGCGGAGGTGATCTGCGTCCCGGTGCGGAACCGGCCAAAGAGCGGCGTGGTGTTGGTGTTGATGACCCCGGCGTTCGGACCGGTGCCGGTCCCTCCCGGAGACGCCTCCACCCACTCCCGGGTGTACCCCACGCTGGCGATGAGGTCGTCCCAGATGTGGTAGCCGAGCCCCACCGAACCGCCGAGGGCCTGACGGGTGAAGTCGAACTGGTCGACCTGGGTCCGGTAGATGTCGAAGGAGAAGATCCAGTCGGTGTCGAGGAAATACGGGTCGTAGAACGACAGCTGCACCAGCTGCCGCAGGCTCGAGAGCTGTGCCGACAGCGAGACCGTCTGTCCCCACCCGAGGAAGTTGTTCTGGGTGACTTGCGCCGTGAAGATGAAGCTCTCCACCGAGCTGAAGCCGAAGCCCACCTGGAAGCTGCCGGTGCTCTTCTCCTTCACCTCGACGGTGACGATCACGTGGGAGTCGTCGCGGCCCGGCTTGTAGGTGATCTCCACCGTCTCGAAGAAGCCGAGGGCGGTGATCCGCTCCTTGCTCCTCCGGAGCCCGCTGCCGCTGAACAGCTCGCCCTCGTAGATGCGCAGCTCGCGGCGGATCACCTTGTCCCGGGTCTTGGTGTTTCCGACGATCTCGATGCGGTCGATGGTCTGGAGCTTCCCCTTCTCCACCTTGAAGTCGAGGGCGACGGTTCGCTCCTTGGGGTCGACCGTCGTCTCGGGGTTGAAGTTGGCGTAGGCGTAGCCCTGGTCCTGGTAGATGTCGGCGAGCGACTGGTCGTCCTTCAGGACCTTGGCCCGGCTGAAGTAGTCCCCCCTGCGCGACTCGAGCACCGCGAACAGCCGCTCCTTGGGGACGATCAGGTCGCCGGAGAAGTCGATGCTGGAGATCCGGTACTGCTCGCCCTCGGTGATCTTCACCGTGATGTAGATGAGGCGCTTGTCGGGTGAGAGCGCGACGGTGGGCTTCTCCACCTTCACGTTGAGGAAGCCGCGGTCGTAGTAGGCGGCCTCGATGATCGCCAGGTCGCGCTGGAACGCTTCCTCGCGGAACGTTCCCTCGCCGGTGAGGAAGCCGAAGAAGTTGCCCTCCCGGGTGATCATCAGCGCCTTGAGGTCGTCGGCCGAGACCTTCTCCGCGCCGATGAGGTTCACCTGCTTCACCATCACCTTGGCGTGCTCGTTGATGACGAACACCACGTCGGCCTGGTTGGTGCCCTGGATGGGGACGACCCGGTAGGTGACCTCGGCGAGGAAGAAGCCCTTCTCGACGTACTTCTCCTGGATCTTCTTGACGTTCCGCCTCACCGCGTCCAGGTCGAGGATCTGGTACGGCTTGAGGTCGATGACGTCCTTGAAGTCGTCCTTGTTGAGCTCCTCGTTGCCCTGGAGCCGCCACTCGCGGACCGAGGGACGTTCCGCCACCCGCACCACGAGGGCGATGCCCCCGGTCGTGAGCCGCTGGGTGAGCAGCTGGATGTCCTGGAAGTAGCCCAGGCTCCAGAGCGACTGGATGTCGGCGCCGGTCAGCGAGGGGTCGAAGGGCTGCCCCAGCTTGTTCTTCAGCGCGCGCTTGATGACCTCCGGCTCGACGCGCCGGTTCCCCTCGATCCGCACCTGGCTGATGACGTCCGAGCCGGCCGGGACCGGCGTGTCGAGCTGGATGCTGGACCCGGGCGTCCCTCCATCGG
The DNA here is from genome assembly GCA_046732375.1 of Myxococcota bacterium. GTDB lineage: Bacteria > Myxococcota > Myxococcia > Myxococcales > Myxococcaceae > RPRB01. The sequence continues at coordinate 15,169 of JBKPMY010000211.1, read as the reverse complement.
CCGCACCGGCGGCTTCCGCGGCCGCGCCCCCGTCGGGCACGCCGCTCTCGGCGGCGGCCGTGCCGGCGTCGGGCGCACCGGGGACCTGCGTGCCGCCGGGAGTCCCCGCGTCAGGCGCGGCCCCCCCTTGTCCACGCGAGGCACCGGGAAGGACGAGCACGAGCAGGGCGGCGGCCAGGAGCCAGGTGGCGGTCGTCTTGCGTGCGGAAACGTTCAACCTCGTCGGGAAGCGGCGGCCGGTGGAAGGGCGCGCACTGTAGGGGAGGGAGGAGGACAGGGACAATGGTGAAAAGCTCTACGCCGGCTCGACCTTGCCCCCAGCGAGCCGCAGCCTCCGCGGCATCGAACGGGCCAGCGCCTCGTTGTGGGTCACCACCACGGCCGTGATGCCCAGATCTCGGTTCACCTCGCGCAACACCTGGTGGATGCCCTCCCCCGTCACCGGATCGAGGTTTCCGGTGGGCTCGTCGGCCAGGAGCAGCAACGGCTCGAGCACCAGCGCGCGCGCGAGCGCCACCCGCTGGGCCTCACCGCCCGACAGCTCGCCCGGACGATGGTCCACCCGGGCCGCCAGCCCCACCCGCTCCAGCAGCCCCCGGGCGCGCCGCAGGGCGGCGGTTCGCTCCATCCGCTGCACCAGCGCGGGGATGGCCACGTTCTCCAGCGCAGTGAACTCCGGAAGGAGGTAGTGGCTCTGGAAGACGAAGCCGACGGTGCGGTTCCGGAAGCGGGCCAGGTCCGCGTCGGGCAGCGCGAGCACGTCCACCCCGTTCACCAGCATCGTCCCGGCCACCGGGGCGTCTAGCGTGCCGAGCACGTGGAGGAAGGTGCTCTTTCCCGAGCCCGACGCGCCCACCAGGCTGACCAGCTCCCCGCGCTCGATGTCCAGGGACAGGCTGCGCAGCACGTCGATGCGCTTGCCGTGGAGCCAGTAGCTCTTCGACAGCTCGCGGATCTCGATGAAGGCCATCCCGAGGAGCCCTACTCTCCCTTGAGCCCTTCCACCGGCTCGACGCGCGAGGCCCTCAGCGCGGGATAGATGGAGGCGAGGTAGGTCACCAGGATGGCGATGAGCACGGTGAGGGCTGTCTGCAGGGGCTCCACCTTCACCGGCAGCGACGGGATGTAATAGACCTCAGGGTCGAGCCGGAGCCCCACCCTCTCGATGAAGAGGCACCAGGCAAGGCCGGAGAACAGGCCCAGCAGGCCCCCGGCGATCCCGATCTGCAGCCCCTCGGCGAGGAAGATCTTCACGATGCCGCCCTGAGGAACGCCGAGCGCCTTGAGGACGGAGATCTCCTTGCGCTTCTCCAGCACCAGCATGGTGACCGTGGCCACGATGAGCCCTGCGGCGACCACCACGATGATGGAGAGGATGATCCCCATCACCAGCTTCTCCAGCCGCAGCGCGGAGAAGAGGTTGCGGTTCATCTCCCCCCAGTCCTTCGTCCGGTAGGGGTACCCCTCCAGGGCGTTGAGCACGCTCGAGGCGATTCGCCGGGCGTCGTCCACGTCCTTGACCTTGAGCTCGACACCCGTGGCCCCGGGGATGCCGAAGAAGGACTCGGCGGCTTTCAGGCCGACGTAGACGAACTTCGAGTCGTACTCGAACATTCCCGTGTAGAAGATGCCGGCCACCCGGAAGGCCTTCGACTTGGGGATCGGACCCGAGGGGCCCATGCCGCCCCCGAGCGGCGAGACCACCGTGACCGGGTCTCCCACCAGCACCCGGAGGCTCGAGGCCAGCTCGCGTCCCAGCAGGATGCCGGGGAGCGGCGGACCCGCCGGGGCGTCCTTCGGCATCTGGATGACTTCGTCTTCCTTGGGCTTGTCCATCCGGTAGCGGGTCCGGACCGGGATGTCCTGGGGTCGGGCGAGCCAGCGGATGTCGCCGCCGGGGAGAATGTTCCGCGGGAGGTCGGTCACCTCGCCGGTGGTCTCCGGGTCGACTCCCTTGATGATCGCCCCGTCGACCTGGGCCTCGCTGGCCACCATCACCTGGCCGAGCAGGAAGGGGGTCTTGCCGATGACCCCGGGGACCTGGGCGGCCTTCTTCATCACCTCGGGGTACTCGGGCATTCCGGCCTGGGGATCTCCGTACTTGAGCACCACCACGTGGGCGTTGGTCCCGAGGATCTTCTTCTGCAGATCGACCTCGAAGCCGCTCATCACGCTGAGCACGATGATCAGCGCCATCACCCCCACGCCCACCCCGCCCACGCTGAGGGCGGTCATCATCATCGTGGGGGACTGGCTCCGCTCCTGCGCCTCGTGCAGCGCCTTGGCCGCGGCGAGCGGATCGCGCCGGCCGAGCTCGCGAATGCGGGTTCGCTCCACCACCGCGTCCGCGGCACGGAGGATGCCGAGGATGATCAGCGGGGGGATGATGCCCAGGAGGAGCACCACCAGGCCGCCGAGCAACAGCCGCGGGCGGAACACGTGCACGTGCCGGCGGGCGACGAACAGCTCGAATCCGGTACGCAGGTCGAACCGCCCCGAGGCGGTGGCCACGAAGCCGGTGAGGATGCCGAAGGTGAGACCCAGCACCAGCAGGCTGAAGACCAGCCAGTACCCGAGCTCGGGCCGGCCGAGCAGGTTGGCCAGGTAGATGACTTCCCGGAAACGTGGCCCGAGCGTCGCGTCGAGTGCGGGGATGGTGTGAAGCAGCGACAGGAGCGCGGGCAGCGGGACACCGAGGTAGAGGACGGCGATGGTCGCCTCGGGCGCCGACAGCTTGCGCGAGCGCGACGCCCCCACGAAGCCGCCCAGGAACGCCACCGCTGCGCCGAGGGTGAGCGCCACCCCGAAGGCCGCCGGCGGACCCCACCCCACCCCGCGCGAGGCGGAGGCCAGCGCGGTCTGCACCAGGACCAGGACCAGCTCGGCGCCGAGGATGCCCAGGCCATACGCAGCCAGGGTGCTGAGATGGAAGTCGCTCCATCCCGCGAGCGGCGGGGCGTGCGCGGCTCCCGAGGGCTCGGCCACCGCCGCCCGAGGCTCCTCGCGGCGGTAGCTTCCCAGCGCCACCAGGGCCCAGCCCACGAGCCAGGCCGCCGCCGCGGGCCCGAGGAGCCAGAGCACCGGGGAGGCCACCGCCGCCCGGCGGGCCTCGATCACCCCCGTCACCGCACCCACCAGCGGGCCCCACCCGAAGGCGGCGACGCCGAGCCGGGCCAGGACCGGGGCCCAGGCGCCGGTCCGGCTGAGCGCCACCGCGGCGAGCACCACGCCGGTGAGGACCAGCGCCCCGCCCAGGCCCCGGAGCACCCACCGGGCGTGGGGAGGGGCGGGCGCGACCGCAGCGAGCGCGAGCGGCTCGTCCATCAGCGTTTCTCGGGCTTGAGCAGCGGGAAGAGGATGACGTCCCGGATGGAGGGGGTGTCGGTGAGGAGCATCGCGAGCCGATCCACCCCCAGCCCCTCGCCGCCGGTGGGGGGCATGCCGTGCTCGAGCGCGCGGATGTAGTCCTCGTCGTAGTCCATCGTCTCGACGGCCCCTCTCCGCTTGGCCTCCACCTGCGCCTCGAATCGCCCCTTCTGGTCCAGCGGGTCGTTCAGCTCGCTGAACCCATTGGCGATCTCCCGACCCACGATGAACAGCTCGAACCGGTCGGCGATTTCAGGGCGCCGGTCGTTCCGCCGGGCCAGGGGGCTGATCTCGGTGGGGAACTCGGTGACGAAGGTGGGCTGGACCAGACGGGACTCCACCCCGTGCTCGAAGAGGACCGCCAGCATCGCTCCCGGGCCGAGCACGTCCAGGTGCCGGCGCTCGCTCTCGGGGAGCCTGGGGCTGATCTCCGCCCGGAGCCGGTCGGCGTCCTTCAGGTCGGCCTCTGTCAGGGAGGGGAAGGCCTCGCGGACCGCCTGGGCCATGGGGAGCCGCGGCCAGGGGGGTGTGAAGTCGAGGACCTGTCCCTGGTAGGACACCTTCAACGAGCCCGTGACCCGATCGGCCGCTCCGGAGATCATCTCCTCCGTCTCGGCCATCATGTCCTCGTAGGTGGCGTAGGCCCGGTACCACTCGAGCATCGTGAACTCGGGATTGTGCCGGGTGCTGACCCCCTCGTTCCGGAAGTTCCGGTTGATCTCGTAGACCCGCTCGATGCCGCCCACCACCAGCCGCTTGAGGTACAGCTCGGGCGCGATGCGGAGGAAGAGCGGGATGTCGAGGGCGTTGTGGTGGGTGGTGAACGGCCGTGCCGCCGCGCCGCTCACCAGGGAGTGCATCATCGGTGTCTCGACCTCGACGTAGCCGCGCCCGTCGAGGAACTCCCGCAGGTAGCGCACCAGGGCCGTGCGCCGGAGGAAGACCTCCTTCACCGCGGGATTGGAGACCAGGTCCAGGTACCGCTGCCGGTAGCGCATCTCCACGTCCGCGAGGCCGTGCCACTTCTCCGGAGGCGCCCGGAGCGCCTTGGTGAGGGGGAGGTACTCGGTGGCGGCGAGGGTCAGCTCCCCTGTCTTGCTCCGGAAGAGCGTGCCCGTCACCCCGACGAAGTCGCCCAGGTCGGTGAGCTTGAACCGCTCGAACTGGTCACCGAGCGCGTCCTTCTTCACGTGGACCTGGAGCTCGCCGCTCCGGTCGCGGAGCTTGAGGAACGCCGCCTTGCCGAAGCTCCGCAGAGCCACCACCCGGCCGGCGATGGAGTAGGTCGGCTTCGAGGCCTCGAGCTGCTCGGCGCCGTCGGAGGCGTGCTTCCGGCCGATGTCCCCGGCCAGGTCGGCCGGACGGAATCCGTTGCCGAAGGGGTTGCAGCCCAGCGTGCGCCAGCGCCCGGCCTTCTCCAGGCGCTGCTCGTACAGCTCGTGCTCCTTGGCCGATTCGGTCTGGTCGCTCACGGTCTCTGGAGACCCTCCTACTCCGGAACGGCCCGGTTGGGATTCTTCACCCCGAGGAGCTGGGCGGTCACGAAGTCGTCCAGCTTCCCATCCAGCACCGCGTCCACGTTGCCGGTCTCCACCCCGGTCCGGAGGTCCTTCACCAGCCGGTAGGGGGCCAGGACGTAGCTGCGGATCTGCGAGCCGAAGGCGATGTCCTTCTTCTGCGACTCGGCCTCGTCGCGTACTTGGTTTCGCTTCTGCAGCTCGAGGTCGTAAAGGCGCGAGCGGAGGATCTTCCAGGCCATGTCCCGGTTGGCGTGCTGGCTGCGCTCGTTCTGCATCGCCACGGTGATCCCGCTGGGAACGTGGGTGAGACGCACCGCCGAGGAGGTCTTGTTCACCTTCTGGCCGCCAGCGCCGCTGGCCCGGTACACGTCGACCCGGACGTCCTTCTCCGGGATGTCGATGACAATGTCGTCGTCCACCTCGGGATAGACGGTGACCGAGGCGAACGAGGTCTGGCGCCGGGCGTTGGCGTCGAAGGGGCTGATCCGCACCAGCCGGTGCACGCCGTTCTCCGCCTTGAGGTAGCCGTAGGCGTTCTCTCCGGTGACCTTGATCGCCACGTTCTTCAGGCCCGCCTCCTCGCCGGCCACGAAGTCGTTGATCTCCACCGTCCAGCCCTTCGACTCGGCGTAGCGCGTGTACATGCGGAGCAGCATCGCCGCCCAGTCCATGGACTCGGTGCCCCCGGCGCCGGCGTTGATCTCCATGTAGGCGTTGGCGTAGTCGTTGTCCCCGGAGAGCATCCGCTCCAGCTCCAGCCGCTCGACCTCGTGCTCGATGCCGTCCAGCGAGCCCTCGGCCTCGGCCCGGGCAGCGTCGTCACCGGCCTCCGCCGCCAGGTCCAGGAGGGTGTTCGCGTCGTCGAGCGCGCGCTCCACTCGCGTGAACGCGTCGACCTGCGCCTGGAGCCCCGCCTTTTCCTTGAGGAGCCCCTGCGCCTTGACCTGATCGTTCCAGAAGTCCGGCTGACCGGCGTCGCGGTCGATCAGCGCGATCCGCGACCGCTTGCGGTCGAGGTCAAAGATGCCCCCGGAGCGCGTCCAGGCGCGCCTGCAGAGAGCCGATTCGTTCCTTGGGGTCGATGGGCATGACGACGATCAGGGGTTTCCGTGCGGCCGGGAGCGGCGAAACCTCAGGCGAATCAGGGCCAGGAGCCCCGCCAGCCCGGCGAAGAGCGCGGCAAGGTACGCGGGAACGTCGCCGATGACAACGTACGGCGTCGCTCCCTCCATCAGGGGCAGCGCCGCCATCCTCCACTCGGGCCCGGTCAGCTCGGCCGCGGAGACCGCCAGCCGGTCGCTGGGGACGATGCCCACCTCGGTGGCGTCGAACACTCGCCCCACCGGGTCGATGAAGGCGCTCACCCCGGTGTTCGCTGCGCGGGCCACCGGCCTGCCGGTCTCCACCGCCCGGGTGGCCACCATGTGCAGGAACTGGAAGGGAGCCGAGCTGAAGCCGTACCAGGCGTCGTTGGTCATGTTCACCAGCACCTGGGCTCCGTTCCGGGCGTAGGTCCGGGAGATCTCCGGGAAGATGGCGTCGAAGCAGATCTCGATGCCCAGCTTCACCGGAGGGCCGTCCGGGCGTCGCAGCACCGCCGGACCGAGGTCGTTGCCCGGGGTGAAGCTCGCCCCGACGATGTTGCCGACGCCGAGAATCTCGTCGAGCCGCCAGGGGACGTACTCGCCGAAGGGGACCAGGTGGTTCTTCACGTAGTGGTGGGCGATTCCCAGGGTGGGGTCGAGGAGGAAGGCCGCGTTCTCGTTGCCCTTGCGGAGGTTCTTCGGGTCGAACACGTCGACGCCGACCAGCAGCCCGGCGCGGTAGCCCCCCTGCCGGAGGCCGGCCTCGGTGAGCTGCTTCATGCCGGTGGGGAACGCGAGCGGATAGCTGCCCTCGGGCCACACGATGAGGTCGGCCCCCGCCTCCTCCGCGGCGGCGGTCGCCGGCAGGTAGCGCCCGAGGATGGTCGCGGCCCGGGAGCTGCCTCGGGACATCTTCAGCTTCTGGTCGATGTTGGCCTGCACGACGGCGGTCTTCACCCGGGGCGCGGCGGCGGCGGCGCGGTCCATCGCCCGGACGTGGAACGCGCCGTACACGTGCCCCAGCACCAGGACCGCCGCGCCGATCACAAGGAGCACCCGGGGCATCGGTCGCTCGCGGAGGCGCCACCAGCGCCAGCCCTCGTACACCGCTCCGTTCACCACCGCGACGGCGAGGGCGATGGCGTAGACCCCGCCCAGGCTCGCCACCTGGTGGAACCAGAGATTCCGGGTCTGGGTGTAGCCGAGGTTGGCCCAGGGGAAGCCGGAGCAGAAGTAGTTCCGCATCAGCTCGGTGGCCATCCACACCGGGCCGATGGTCCAGCCCATGCTCCAGCCGAGCCCGCGCTCGATGAGCCGGACGAGGCCAGTGGCGATCGCCCAGTGGAAGGCGCACCAGGCGACGAGCAGCTCGAGGGCGGGGATGCTCAGCCAGTTCGGCATCCCGCCGAACGTCACCATCGCCACGTTCACCCACCAGAACGCGCCGGTGAAGAACACCATGCCGGCGATCATCCCCGCGCCGAATGCACGCCACGGGGACAGGCGCCGGATGGCCAGGAGCATCGGGACCAGGCAGACGAAGGCCAGGGGCTCGAGAACCCCGGAGGTGAACAGCTCGCGGCGGGGGCCGATGGGAAAGGCGATCGGGAATGCCGCCGCGCCGAGCAGACCGGTGAGGACGAGGGCGCCGAGGCGCCAGGGCACGAGGACGCGCTCGCGCCGTCCGGGGACGGCCGTGAGGGCTGGAGGGGCTCCGAGCGAGGGAGGAAGGGCGACGGCGGACATCTCGTTGCGGTTGCTCCTACCAGAACCCGTGGCCAGGTGGGTGTCGTCCCGTCACCGAACGTCGGTCACCGAGGCGGAACCATCCCTGGGCGGCCCAGGAGCCTCGCCTCGAGGGCGGCCATCCGCTCGGCATCCCGGGTCCGGTGGTGGTCGTGGCCGAGCAGGTGGAGCAGGCCGTGGGCGAGATAGAGGTCCAGCTCGTCGGCGACCGACCGGCGGTGCGCGCGGGCCTGCCGGCGGGCGGTGTCGAGGGAGAGGATGACGTCCCCGAGGTGAAATGGGCCGGTGGCGCCGGGAGGCGGCTCGCCGGCGGGGAAGCTGAGCACGTCGGTGGGCCGGTCCTTCCGGCGCCACATCCGGTTCAGTGTCCGGATGCCGGGGTCGTCGGTGAGGAGGATGGAGAGCTCCACGCGGTCGAGGTCGAGCACGTCCAGGAACCGGACGGCGCTTCGACGCAGCTGCCGGAGCAGCCCGCTCGCCCCGGAGAGTCCGTCGGCGCGGACCTCGATGACCGACCGACCGCCCGGCGGTGCCGTCCTCCGAAACCGCGTGCGCATGGGCTCGAATCCTACCGAAGGGATGAAGGCTGCGGCGCGGATGCTACCGTTGCGCCGTACGATGCCCCGGCGATCGACGCCCCGCCGCTCGAACGAGCCCTTCCTGCTCGCGATGCGGCTGCTCCGGGAAGAGGTCCCGAGCTTCGAGGTTTACCCGTTCAGCCTTCCGGCAGTCCGGAGCCTCCAGGAGCTCGCCCTCGACGCGAAAGTGACGTTCCTCATCGGCGAGAACGGGTCGGGGAAATCGACCCTGATCGAGGCCATCGCAGTGGCCGCCGGCTACAACCCTGAGGGCGGGAGCCGGGACAACAATTTCGAGACCCGAAGGTCAGACTCGGAACTGCACCGGTACGTGCGACTCATCCGCAGCTGGCGGCGTCCGCGAACGGGCTACTTCCTCCGGACGGAGAGCTTCTACAACATGGGAACGGAGGTCGACCGGCTCTCCGAGCTCCCCGGGGGGTACGCGACGCTCCAGGCCTACGGCGGCCGATCCCCGCACGAACAGTCCCACGGCGAGTCGTTCCTCGCCGTGCTCAAGAACCGGTTCGGTCCCGATGGCCTCTACGTGCTCGACGAGCCCGAGGCCGCGCTCTCGCCGCAGCGGCAGCTCTCGCTTCTCGTACGGATGCACCACCTGGTGCGAGATGGCTCCCAGTTCGTCATCGCCACCCATTCGCCCATCCTCCTCGCCTTCCCTGGCGCGCGACTGCTCCGGCTCGACGGCGAGCGCATCGAGCCGGTGGAGTACCGCCAGACCGAGCACTACGCGCTGACTCGCGACTTCCTGAACGACCCGGAGCGGTACCTGGACCGCCTGCTGGCCGATGGGCCGTCCGGGTCGGACGCGTGAGCAAACTTCAGCCTCGCCGAAGCGCCCGGTCGAGCGCGAAGCGGCCGCCGCCGAGCGTGGCGATGAACAGGAACACGAAGCAGTAGAGGACTGCCGTCTCGCCCCGGTTCACCACCGGCACCCACTCCCCTCCTCCCAGCTTCCAGGCGTGGTGGAACTGGAAGTACGCCACCGCCATCGTCCCCGAGGCGAGGATCGCCGCTTGCCGGGTCCAGAGCCCCAGGGCGATGAGCACCCCGCAGAGCAGCTCGATCACCCCACCGATCCAAATCTGCGAGAACGGCGCCGGCCCCGGCTTGCTGGTGAGGATGCCGAACAGCTTCTGCATCCCGTGGACGCTGAACATCGCGCCGGAGAACAGGCGCAGCAGGTCATAGGCGAGCGGCTCCAGCCGTGCGAGGAAGCGCATCATCGTGGCATCTGACTGACGACCAGCCTGCGTCCGGCGCACGCCGATTCAGCGGGCGGCGGAAGCCTCCCCGCCCACCGGCGCTCCATCGGACGGCAATTCGACCACGAAGGTCGTGCCCTCCTCCGCCGTCGACAGGACCCGGACCTCGCCTCCGTGGCCCACCGCGACCTGGCGGACGATGTACAGACCCAGGCCGATGCTCCCGTCGAGCGCGCCCGGGAACAGCCCGCGCTGGAAAGGCTCGAACAGCCCCGGAAGCAGCTCGGGGGGAATCGGCGCCCCGTGGTTGTGCACCGAGAGCTCCGCCCGGCCTTCCCCGGCCCGGACCCGGACGGTGACCGGCCGCTCGGCGTCGCCGTGCTGGAGAGCGTTGCCCACCAGGTTCCCGATCGCCTGCGCGAGCCGCTCGGGGTCCCACACGCCGGTGGGACGACCCTCCGTCTCCCGCCGCACGCGGCGCACCTGGTCCTCGGGCATTCCCTCCAGCACCCGGGTCACCACCGCGTCGAGTGCCACGACCTCGGGGGTGAGCGGCAGCCCGTGACCGTGTCGGATCCGGGTGACGTCGAGCAGGCTGGAGATGATGGCCTGCATCCTGTCGGTGGACCGCTCCATCCGCTCGAGGGTGCGCAGGTGCTCTTCGGAGATTCCGCGCCGGCGCATCGCCTCCAGCCCCAGTCGCACCGAGGCCAGCGGGTTGCGGAGATCGTGGCTGACGATGCCCAGGAGGCGCTGCTCGAACTCGGCTGCCGCCTGAAGCTTCCGGCGCTCCTCCTCCACTGCCGCGCGGCCGAGCGCCGCCTCCTTCTCCACCCGCCGGCGCTGGGTGACGTCCCGGCTCACGCAGGTCACGAGCTGCGGCGGCCCCTCCGGCACGGGGATGGGTGACAGCGAGTACTCGTACCAGCGGGTCTCGTCACCCGACAGGACGGCGATCTCGCTTCGCGCCGGCGCGCCGGTGACGAAGGCGGCCTGGAGCTGGATCCGGAACTCGGGGAAGCTGCCCGCCCCGAAGACCTCGTCCATGGTGCGGCCGATCATCTGGGCCGGGGCGAAACCCATCGCCGCCGCCCCGAGCTGATTCACGTAGACGTAACGGATGTTCCGGTCGAGGAGATAGACGTTCTCCTGCACCACATCGACTGCCCGGCGGATCAGCTCCAGCTCCTTGATGGCGGAAGTCGTGGGGCTGGTCGGACGCGCGTCGTCCACGCGCAGGGCCGCGGTCGAGGAGGTCATCGTGCGCCGAAGCGTAGCGGCCAGCCGCCGCGGCGCGCCCGGCTCTTCAACGAGCCGGCGTCCACCAGTGAGCGAGCGGGCAGCCGCTCAGACGCAACCCTTCAGCGACGCTGGACACCTCGCTCGGAAGCGAGCGCGAGCGGCGCCGGCCGGCCTCCGCCCAGCGCACCGGGCGGGTATGCGGGGCGCGAGTGGTAGATGCCGTCGAGGGTGTGGAGGAAGGAGACCGAGATCGCGTTCAGGTCTCGTAGGGTGAGGTCGCACTCGTCGAGCTGCCCCTCGGTGAACACCGCAGTGATGATTCGCTGCACCAGGGCCTGGAGCCGCTCCCGGCTGGGGTCGGGCATCGCCCGGCTGGCGGCTTCCACCGCGTCGGCCAGCATCACCAGCGCCGCCTCGCGGAACTGCGGCCGCGGCCCGGTGTAGCGGAACAGTGAGTCCTCCACGGCTCCTTCGCGTCCCTCGGCCTGCTCCACCGCCCGGTGGTGGAAGTAGCCCACCAGCCGTGTGCCGTGGTGCTGTGCGATGACGTCCTGCACCGCCCGGGGCAGCTTGTAGCGCCGCGCCAGCTCGAGACCGTCGCTGACGTGGCGCTTGATGATCACCGCGCTCATCCCCGGGGCGAGACAGTCGTGCGGGTTCTCGCCCTTCTGGTTCTCGCCGAAGTACAGCGGGTTCTTCCCCTTCCCGATGTCGTGGTAGTAGGCGCACGTCCTGCCCAGGAGCGGGTTGCATCCGGTGGCCTCCGCCGCCGCCTCCACCAGGCTCCCCACGATGATGCTGTGGTGGTAGGTGCCCGGGCTCTGGACGATCAGCTCCTTGAGCGCCGGGTGATTGAGGTTCGCCAGCTCGAGCAGCTTCAGATCGCTCGCGTAGCCGAATCCCAGCTCGAGCAACGGCGTGAGCGCCAGCACAAGGGTGGGGACGATGAGCATCGATCCCACCCCGGCGAACGCGGCCGCCACCAGCGTGTCGCGCGCAGGCCCTTTTCCCGCTGCCAGGCCGAAGGCGAGGACCACCCCGGCGCTGACCAGCCCCACCCAGACGCCCGTCCGGAAGAGTGCCGCGCGGTCCCGCGCACGGGCCACCTGTGTCGCGGCGACCAGGCTGCCCAGGAGCCCGTAGACGGCGAAGAAGAGCGAGTTGCCCAGCATCACCCCGGCCAGCGTCGAGAGAACAAGGCCGAAGAACAGTGCCAGCTCCTGATTCAGCAGCAGCCGCACCAGCATCGCCCCCGCCGCGACCGGGAGCAGCACCAGCAGGGCCTGCATCGGCACCGTGGGCCAGCGGTCGTGCATCACCTCGGCCACGGCGGCCGCGAGCCGGAACGCCCCGAGGAAGAGGAGCAGCAGCGCTCCGAGGAGCAGGCCGTCCCTCCGGGTGGGCCTGAAGCGGCGGAAGGCCTTCCGGTGGAAGGTCCAGATGCCGGCCAGCAGCAGGGCGACCAGCACGGCCGTTCCCGCGCTCGCCCCCAGCACGTCGAAGCGGTCGGTCTGGGCGCGCATCGCGGCGAGCATCCGGAGATGGTCCTCGGTGACCAGCTCGCCGTCGCCGATGATCTTCTGGCCCTTCTTGATCTGGATGACCGCGTCCTTCACCGCGGCGGCGGCGATGGTCCGACGACGCTCGGTCTCGGCGATGTTGGCGGTGAGGTTGGGCCGGAGGGCGCGCTTGGCGATGCGCAGCACCGCGCGCCGGAGCAGCGCCGGCGACTCGGGCAGGAGATTGCCGGGCAGCGTGGCCCAGCGATCCATCTCCGCGCGCGCCTCGCGCACGTCGAGCACGGACGGGGGCACGACCGCGCTGGGGTGCTCGGCGCCGTCGTTCAGGTCACGGATGGTGAGGAAGCTCCCCGCCGGACCGAGGTCCTCGCGGGCCCCGACCACCGGAGCGAGGTAGCCGCGCGAGAGCACCGCGAGCACGGCGCGCTCCACCTCCGGTGCCGCCCGGGCCTCCACCAGGGCGTTCCAGTCCTCGTCCTCCAGGTCGAAGAGCCGCTGCTCGAGCTGCTGCCGGGCCGGGACCAGGCCGGAACGGTCCACCGGCTCGACCTTTCGCTTCCCCGCGACTGGCTTCGCCGGCGGGTCCACGCGCGGGAGCGCGGCACGCAGACCCGCGAAGGCCTGCTGGATTCCCCCCTGCACCTCCGGCACCACCACCGGGTTGAAATCGAATACCGGGCGGATGCCGGCCCGGGCGTCCTGCCTTCGCCGATCGGTCAGCGCCGCGTCGGGGAGGTCGTAGTCGCGCGTGGCCTTGAAGCCGGCTGCGGAGGCGCTCTCGAACGGACGGCCCACCTCCTCCGGCCGCAGCTGCGGCAGCGTCTGCACCGCGAACCCCGGCGCGACGAGGAGCCCGGCCAGCACCGATACCACCGCGAGCAGCGTCAGGGCCGGAAGAACGCGCTGGAGGGAGGCAGCCCACCAGCTCTTCGCCGCAGCGTCCAAGGGAGGCAGGACCCTAGGGTCCGGGAGCGACACCGGACAAGCGGAGAGGCGCAGGCAAGCAGCCGCGGAGGCGGGCTCGAGGAGCGCCGGTGTGTTCTGCGGTGGGCACTCCTGGCCGCCCGTCCCGCCCTCGCTCACTCCGCCCGCAGAGCCTCCTGGGGATCGACCCGCGTCGCGCGGTTGGCGGGAAGGAGCGCCGCGGCGATGGTGACCGCCGAGAGCATCGCCGCTGCTGCCAGCGCCGTGGGCGGGTCGGAGGGAGCGACGCCGTAGAGCAGTCGCTCCAGCGAACGCCCCAGCAGGAACGCGCCTCCCAGCCCCGCGAGGATGCCGATGCCCCCGAGCCCGAGCGCGCGGCGGAGGACCCACCACCGGACGGACCTCGCCGAGGCGCCGATGGCCATGCGGATGCCGATCTCCCGGGTCCGCTGGGCAACGCTGAAGGCGAGGACGCCGTAGACCCCTGCGGCGGCCAGCACCACCGCCAGCCCCGCGAACAGCCCGAGCAGCAGGCCCGCCGCTCGGGGCGCGGCGACCGAGCCCGAGACCCGGTCCTCGAGCGTCTTCACGTCGTAGAGGGACAGACCGGGGTCCACGGCCGCCAGCTCCCGACGGGCCGCGGAGGCCAGCGGCGCCTGCGCCTCGCGGGTCCGGAGCACGAAGCTGAGCCGATTCGAGGTGTCCTGGTCGAGCGGGTAGTACATCTCCGGGCGCGGCTTCTCGCCGAGCGAGGAGTGGTGCACGTCGCCGACCACGCCGACGATGCGCCGCCACGGCTCGTTGTCCTCGCCGTCGCCGGGGCGGATGCGCGCCCCCAGCGGCGACCTTCCTCCCCAGAAGCGACGGACCGCCTCGGCGTTCACCAGCGCGACCCGCTCCCCGCCTGCGCGGTCCCCGTCCTCGAACGTCCGGCCTTCCCGGAGCGGGATGCCCATCGCCTCGATGTAGCCGGGCGAGGCCAGGCGGTACTCGATCGCCGGCTCGCGCGCCTTGTCGAAGACCTGCCCCTCGATGGAGAAGTTCCCGTTGGTGTTGCTTCCACTGAGGGGGAGGTCGTTGACCGCGCCGGCGTGGCTGACCCCGGGAAGCGCGCGGAGCCGGGGGAGGTATGCCTCGACCATCGCGCGGCGGGACGCGTCGTCCGGATAGCGTTCCACGGGCAGCTGGATCCGGAAGGCCACCGCGTTCTCCGTCCGGAACCCGGGGTCCTGCTGGAGCAGCCGCTGCACGCTCTGGAGCACCAGGGCCGCGCCGAGCAGCGGGGCCAGGGCGAGCGCGACCTCGAAGACCACCAGCGCGGACTGCAGCCATTGCGTGCGGTGGCCGAGCGCCGTGCGCATCTCGCCCCGGACCGCGCCCAGGTCACCGCGTGCGAGGAGGAGCGAGGGCAGGACTCCGAAGAGGACGGTGGTCACCACGCACAGCCCCACCGAGAACGCCAGCACTCGCCCGTCCAGGGCCACGGCGCTGGCAAGGGCCGGCGCCCGGACCGGCAACGCTCCTCGCAGCACCGCCGAGCCAGCCCATCCCACCAGCAGGCCGAGGCCTGTCCCCAGCACCGAGAGCACCCCCGCCTCGACCAGCAGTGCGCGGGCCACGCGCCAGCGGTCTGCGCCGAGGGCCATCCGCACCGCCACCTCGCGACGGCGCGCGGCTCCCCGGGCGAGGAGGAGATTCGCCAGGTTGACGCAGGCGATGAGCAGGACCAGCCCCACCACCACGCCGAGCGCGCCGAGGGAAGTTCGGGCCTCGCCCAGGAGCTCGTCGACCCAGGGCACCACGAGGATGCCGTGGTGCTGGTAGTCCGGAACCTCCAGGGCGATGGCCTTCACCACCGAGGCGAGGTCCTTCTGCGCCGCGGCCACCGTCACCCCGGGGGCGAGGCGGCCGATGGCGTTCATGAAGTGCGTTCCCCGCGGGGTCTTGGCCGGATCGTTCTGGAGC
>JBKPMY010000210.1:0-9191 GCA_046732375.1 Myxococcota bacterium | reverse complement strand
GAGTGTACGGTCCCGACGCGCTGGTGCTGTCGAATCTGGGCTTCGTCTACGGCCTGCACGTGACCCAGCCCGGGGCGCTGTGAATCGGGAGATCCGGGTGGTGGCGGCGCTGATCCAGACCGCCCCCGGCCGCTACCTGGTGCAGCAGCGCCTGCCGGGGAAGAGCCGGGCGCTGCTCTGGGAGTTTCCGGGCGGCAAGGTAGAGCCGGGCGAGTCCGACGCGCAGGCCCTCCTCCGCGAGGCGCGAGAGGAGCTGGGGGTGAGTCTCGAGGTCGGACGGGAGCGCTTCGCCGTTCGGCACGCGTACCAGGACCTCACCGTGGACCTGCATCTCTACGACGCGCGCATCGTGGAGGGGACCCCCGCGCCGATCGGGGCCCATGCGCTCCGCGGCGCCACGCCCGAGGAGATGCTGGAGATGCCGTTCTGCGAGGCGGACCTGCCGCTGCTCCGGCAGCTCGCGTCGGAGGGGCAGGGCAGGCTGGGCCGGTGATTCGCCGGACGTTCCAGCTGGTGCCGGGCATCGGCCCCTGGCGGGAGAAGGACCTCTGGGCCCGCGGGCTCGAGGGCTGGGAGGCGGTCCGGAGCGGGGGAGCCGCGGTGCTGGGCCACACGCTTCACGATTCGCTCTGCGCTGCCCTGGACCGTGCCGAGGCTGCGCTCGATGCCGGTGACCTTCCGGCGCTGGTGCGGATGCTCCCGGCCAGGGAGCACTGGCGCCTCTGGCCGCTGGTCGCCGACGAGGCGCTCTGTCTCGACATCGAGGCCGACGGGGTGGGGGAGCGACACCGCCCCACGGTGGCGGGCTGCCTCGACCCCGACGGGCTGTGGAGTTTCGTCGAGGGACGGAACCTCGATGCGCTGCCGGAGCGACTTGCCCGCCGGCGGGTGTGGGTGACCTTCAACGGCGCCGCGTTCGACGTCCCCGTGCTGCGGCACGCCTTTCCCGGGCTGCACCGGCCCCTGCTGCATCTGGATCTGAAGCCTCTCTGCCGAAGGATCGGCCTCGGCGGCGGGCTCAAGTCGACCGAGGACCGCCTGGGGATCGCCCGCCCGCCGCACCTGCGCGGCCGCAGCGGCCTGGACGCAGTGGTTCTCTGGCGTGCGTATCAGTCGACCGGCGACGTGGAGGCCCTGCGCTTCCTGGTCGAGTACAACCTGTACGACGCCTTCCAGCTCCGGGCGGTCGCGGACCACGCGTTCAATCGCGCTGCGGAGCGACTGCACTGGCAGGACCGGATGGAGCCCTGGGACCGGGGCGTGGTCCTCTACGACCTCAGCCGAATGCTCCTCGCGATCGAGCCGACGGCGGCTGACCGCGTGCGGGCCGACGCGCTCCGGGCGCTGGAGCCGTAGCCGGGGAGCATTCCGGTCCATACTCCCGGCGCATGTTCTCGACCCTTCGAGCGTCCGCGGCTCTGCTGCTTCTCGGTGCCTGCGCGGCGAAGGGGCCAACGCCGGTGGAGACCGTGGCCCCTCGGGCCGAGGATGTCGGCTCGGTCGAAGGTGTACTCCGGGCGTTCTACGAGGTCACCAACGTCGCGCCGGGTGGGCCACGGCAATGGGCGCGCGACCGCACGCTCTACGTCCGTGGATCCGCTTCGTCGCGCTCGGTCCGGGAACGACCGGCCGCCCGGAGGTGACCGTCTGGACCCACGACGAGTTCGTCGCCGCGTCCGACCCGCTCTTCGAGAAGGGCTTCCTCGAGCGGGAGATTCACCGGGTGACGCGGCGATACGGGAACATGGTCCACGTCGACTCGACGTACGAGACGCTGGCCGGGACCGGCTCCCCGGTGCGTGGGCGAGGCGTGAACAGCCTGGACCTCTACTTCGACGGGCAGCGGTGGTGGGTCGCGAGCGTCGTGTGGCAGTCGGAGGATGCAGCCCATCCGATTCCAGCCGAGCTGCTGCCGCCCTCCGGCCGCTGAGCGCAGCCACGCTCGCCGCTCGACGCTGACTGCGTCGGGTACCCGCGCCCGTACCGTGGCGGGGCTCAGCCTGGCCCACTCGGCGGGACCGACGCGGGGCACTGAGCAGCTCATCGCTCCGAGAAGCGCCGCGGAGACCGTCGGCGAGGCGTGCGTCCATCGGCCGCACGTCTTCCCCAGGCCAGGGCCCGTGAGGTAGGCCCGGTGGCCCATGCCCCGCCGTGTCCTCATCCTCGCCACCGTGGCCGCCGCACTCGCCGTGGTGGCCATCGAGCTGGTGATTCGCCGGATCGCCACCGAGCCTCAGACGCTCCCGGCATCCATCCGGCGGACGGCGGCCAGGCCGGATGGACCCCTGCCCACGTTGTGGTCCGTGCCCGCGTACCGGCTGGTGGACCAGGACGGGAAGACCCGGACCCCCGAGGACCTCCGGGAATCGGTCTGGGTCGCGGACTTCATCTTCACCAGCTGCAAGAGCATCTGTCCGGTCCTCACGGCGAAGATGGTCCAGGTCCAGCGAGCCGTCCCGGACGCCCGGCTGAAGTTCGTCAGCTTCTCGGTCGATCCCGAGCGCGACACGCCGGAGGCCCTGCACGCGTATGGGAAACGATGGGCGCCCGACGAGAAACGCTGGACGCTCCTCGCCACGACGAAGGAGAGCCTCGCCAAGCTGACCAGAGGGATGAAGACCTTCGTCGAGCCTCAGGCCGACCCGGATGCCACCGTGCACAGCGGGGAGCTGTTCCTGATCGACGAGAAGGGCCGGGTGCGCGGCCTGTACTCCAGCGACGGGGACTCGTTCGACCAGCTCGTCCCCGATGCCAAGAAGCTCCTGTCCGAGCTGGAGGGAAAGCCGACCGGCGGCGACACGTCGGCCAGCACGGCCGAGGACGGCGCCACGCTCTATCGTCGCGCCGGCTGCGCAGGGTGCCACGACGTCCCGGCCATCGCCCCGTCCCTCGCCGGCCTCGGCGGGCGCACGGTCATGCTTGCGGATGGGCGGACCACCACCGCGACCGCAGAGTACCTCCGCGAATCGATCCTCGATCCGGCGTCCAAGATCGTGGCCACGTACCCTCCCTCCATGCCTGGTTACCGCGGCCAGCTCACCGACGCTCAGGTGGACGCCCTGGTGCAGTACATCCAGGGGCTGGAGGCGCCAGAGGGCGCGGCCGCGATGCCGGTGGCGAGCCAGGGCGCCGCCGTCGACCCGGTCTGTGGCATGTCGATTCACGCCGGCCCGGAGACGCTCCACGTCACCCACGACGGGCGCACGGTGTACTTCTGCTCCGAGCACTGCCGGGACCGCTTCGTCGCCAACCCGAGCGCGTTCGCGCGCTGATCTCGCGTCCTCGCGCGCGTGCCGGCAGCTGCCGACCGCGCTCGGCTCAGCGGTTGCGCCGCTTGCGCTTCGGCGGAGCTGGCCTCGGCCGCTCGCGCTCGCCGCTGGTGCGAAACTCGAGGCGTTGCTCGGGCACCTCCTTCCCGGTGCCGTCATCGAACGTGGCGCCGGACTGCGCGTCGACCAGCACCGCGTACCGGTGCCCGGGCTCCAGCGGCCGGAGGAGATCGATGCGGTAGCGGAGCGAGGTCGTGCCCTCCTCGGGCACGTCGTCCGACTCCAGCGCCCGGTCCGATTCATCCATGACCCGGACCCGCGCGTTGTGGAGCGGCCGGTTGCTCTCCAGCACCAGGCTCCGCACGGGCGACACCACCGGGGTCTCGAGCCCGAGCAGGGCGTGCCGCTCGGTCCCGCCGTCGGGCAGGGCAGCCAGGAGATCCAGGGCGAGGGGAATGGCCGGCCCGGCGTCCAGCACCGCAGCCGTCGCCCCGGCGTCGGGAGTGACCGGCACCGGTCTCGTGCAGCCCGCGGTCGCCCCGACGACCGCACACAACTTCACGACCTTCCAGATGCGCATCGGCCGGCGGACGTTAGCTTGCCCGTCCATGGCCGACACCTTCCGGTTCAGGAACCTCGACGGGTCCGGTCCGACGCCATTTCGCCGCGTGTTCCGCTGGGTGGTGGTGGACCGGCTCACCGGACGGCGGCGGCGGTCTCCGGCGCGGGCACCGGTCCCCGAGGTCCAGCCGGACGTGGAGGTGCTCCGGCGTCCACCGCTCGACGGGCTGCGCCTCACCTGGCTCGGTCACGCGAGCTGGCTGGTTCAGGGCGCGGGCACCTCGGTCCTCATCGACCCCGTTCTCGGCCCGCGCATCTCGGGGTTCATCCGGCGCAACGCGGGTCCGGGGCTCACCGTGGAGCAGCTGCCACGCATCGATGCCTCGCTGGTGACTCACAACCACTACGACCACCTGGACCTGCCCACGCTGCGCGCGGTGCAGGCGCCGGTCGTGGCCGGCACCGGTACCCACGCGAACCTCAAGGGCCTGCCTTCCACCGAGCTGGCCTGGTGGAGCCGCCTCCGCGTGGGCGGCCTGACCATCACCTTCGTTCCCGGCCAGCACTGGAGCCGCCGGGGACTGACCGACGTCAACGAGGCCCTGTGGGGCGGCTTCGTGGTGGAGGGCGGCGGCGCGCGGGTCTACCACGCGGGCGACACCGCCTACTTCGAAGGGTTCCGGGACATCGGCCAGTGCTTTCCGCGGCTCGACGCCGCGCTGCTGCCCATCGGAGCGTATGACCCCGAGTGGTTCATGCGTCCCCAGCACATGAACCCCGAGGACGCGGTCCAGGCGTTCGTCGACCTCGGCGCCCGGCGGCTTCTGGCGATGCACTGGGGAACGTTCAAGCTCACCGACGAGCCGCTGGACGAGCCCCCGCGCCGGCTGAAGGCGGAGTGGGAGCGACGGGGCCTGCCACCGGAGGCCCTCTCCATCCTCCCCATCGGCGCGTCCCTGGCCCTGCCCGCCGCGGCGGAGGCGCCCTCCAACGCCGCCTGAGCGTCGATTCAGGCCGCGAGCTCACCCACCTGTTGCGCGAGCCGCACCAGGTCGACCACCGAGCTCGCCTCCAGCTTCTGCATCACGCGCCCGCGATGGACCTTGATGGTCTTCTCGGTGGTGCCGAGCTCGGCGGCGATCCGCTTGTTCGGCTTTCCCAATGCCACCTGCGAGAACACCTCGCGCTCGCGCGGGGTGAGGGTGGCGAGCCTGCGGGAGGCCGACTCTCGTGCCGCGCGGGCCTCGCGCCAGGCGCGCCCGCGGGCGACGGCGCGAATCACCGCATCGAGCAGCGCGCCCTCGTCGACTGGCTTGATGAGGAAGTCGACCGCGCCGCTCTTCATCGCCTGCACCGAGGCGCGGACATCGGCGTCGCCGCTCATGAACACCACCGGGACGTGCCCGGCCCGCAGCTGGAACTGCGGCAGGAGCTCGAGCCCCGTCGCGTCCTCCAGCCAGAGGTCCAGCAGGAGGCAGTCGGGAACGGCTCCGGCCAGGCGTTCGAGCAGCTCCCGGCCCGAGCGCATCAGCTCCACTTGCAGAGCCGCTGCGCGGAGCAGCCGATACAACGCTCTGCAGACGGCCCGGTCGTCGTCCACGACCCACACGACCGGAGCGGGAAGGATGCCGTCGTCGACGGAGCGCATCGGCTTCGTCTTAGGCTCAACAGCGGTGAAACCGCAGTTTCGCCGGACGTGAATTCTTCTTCACCGAACAGATGACTTACATGAGGTGAACTGAACCCACCCCCGCGCGGTGTCCGGCACCCGGCACTGCGCGTCGTCGGGTGCCTGCAGGGCAGCCGCGCGATCACCACTCTCCGGCCCGCAACCGGTGAAGGTGGCACATGTCATCCACGGCCTCGAGGTCGGTGGGCTGGAGCGCCTCGTGGTGGACCTCGCCTCGCGCTCGCGCGCCTTCGGGGTGGAGCCCTCCCTGGTCGCGTTCGGAGCGGACGGTCCCGTGCGTGCCTGGGCGGAGGCGGCCAGCGTGCCGGTCGTGGCCCTGGGGCCCCTCCGCGGGCTGAGGCCGGAGGCGATCCGGACGCTGGCCGGGGCGCTGTCCGGCGCGTCGATCGCGCACGCCCATGACCTCGGCCCATGGCTGAACGCGGTGGCGGCCCGTGCGCTCTCTCCGCGCACCCGGGTGCTGGCCACCTTCCACCAGCTCGCGCCGCCGACGGGCCCGAAGCGGGGAGCGGCCCGGCTTGGCGCTCGGATCAGCAGCGCGCTCGTTGCCTGCGGCTCGGAGGTCAGGGCCGAGCTGCGCGGGTGGGCTCCCCCGGGCACCCCGGTGGTGACCATCGGGAACGGGGTGTCGCTCCCCGGCCCGGCGACTCCCGAGCAGCGTGCCGGCGCGCGGGCCCGGATGGGCCTGCCGGAGGGCGCGGTGGCCATCGGATACCTGGGACGGATGCACCCGGAGAAGGGGCCCGATCTCCTGCTGGAGGCGATGCTGCGGCACCTGCGTGACGTCCGTGAGGCTCACCTGGTTCTCGTCGGCCGGGGCCCGCTCGACGAGTCACTCCGGGCGGCGGCGACCCCCCTCGGAGCCCGCGCGCATCTTCTCGGCGAGGTGGTGGAGGGTGCGGCGGACCTCCTGGCCGGGCTGGACGTGTACGCCCAGCCCTCCCGCAGGGAGGGGCGCTCGCTGGCGATGCTGGAGGCCATGGCCGCAGGGCTCCCCACGGTGGCCCACCGGCTCCCGGCGGTCGCCGAGCTGCACCCGGACGACACCACCGCGGTGCTCGTGGCGCCCGAGGACGTGGGCGCTCTCGGTGCGGCCCTTCGAGGGCTGGTCGGTGATCCGGCGCGGCGGAGGTCGCTCGGCCAGACGGCGCGGGCGCGCGTCTCCGCGTTCTCCATGGAGGCGATGGTCGAGGCCTACGTCCGGCTCTGGCGGGCCTCGGTCCCGGGACGGGCATGACTGCCGTCCTGCACCTGCGCTCCGCCCAGGGGCTGTACGGCGCGGAGCGCTCGCTGCTCGCCCTGGCGCTCGCCACCGATGCCCCGTTCGAACCCCAGATCTTGAGCCTGGTTCGCCCGGGGCGCGAGGACGTCCTCGGTGCGGCCGCGGGCCGCGCGGGAGTTCCCGCGGTTCGGCTCGAGGCCCCGGGCAAGGTCTCCCTCTCCGCGCTCGCGCCTCTGGTCCGGCTGTCCCGAGGCGGGCTCCTCCACGCCCACGACTACAAGGCGCTGGTGCTCGCCCTCGCCGCGGGCGCCGTGGCCCGGGCGCCGGTGGTCGCGACGTTCCACGGCGACACCGGGCACCTGCCGCGGGTGCTGGCCTACGAGCGGCTCGCCCGATGGGCGGCGCGGTTCAGCGCCGGTGTGGCAGCGACCTCCGAGAGGCTGGCCGAGCAGATCCGGGCCGCGGCGCCGCGCACCGCGGTCCACGTCATCCCCAACGGCATTTCCCTGGGGACGCTTCCCACGCCGGCGGAGCGGCTCGCGGCGCGCCGCGCGCTGGAACTTCCCGAGGACGCCCAGGTGGTCGCCTTCGTGGGAAGGCTGTCGCCGGAGAAGGCCCCCGAGGTCCTGCTCCAGGCCGCCGAGGGAACTGGCATGCGCGTCGTCGTCGCCGGCGACGGCCCGCTCCGGGCCTCCCTGGAGGCCGGGACGGATCGCGCCCGGGTCCGGTTCCTGGGCTTCGTCCCCGAGGTGGGTCCGGTGCTCGCCGCAGCGGACGTCCTCGCGCTGCCCTCACGGACCGAGGGCCTTCCCATGGCGGTGCTGGAGGCGATGGCCGCGGGCGTGCCGGTGGTGGCGAGCGCGGTGGGGTCGCTCCCCGAGGTGCTGGGGAGCGGGGCGGGGGTGCTGGTTCCACCGGGGGACGTCACCGCGCTCCGCCTGGCGCTGGAACAGCTCTCGGTCCCCGAGCGACGCGCCGCACTCGCCGGGACCGCGCGGCTTCGCGTCGAGTCGCGCTACGGCGTGGCGGCCATGGCGCGGAGCTACCGCGAGCGCCTCTATCAGCCGGCGCTGGAGAGGGCCCGCGGTCGGGCCCTGTCGCCACGATTCCAGCCAAGGTAGAGCTCGACCAGCCGGGCGCCGATGCGCCGCCAGTCGTAGGACTGCACCAGCTCCCACGCGGCGTCGGTCAGCCGCGGGCCGAGCCCGGGCTCGCGGCGGAGCCGGAGCAGCGCGCCGACGAACTCCTCCGCGCTCTCGGCGTGGAGGAGATGCTTCCCCGGCTCGAACGGCAGCCCCTCGGAGGCGAGCCGGGTCGCGACGATGGGAACGCGCGCCGCCGCGGCCTCGAGGACCTTCAGCCGTGTGCCCGAGCCCGCCCGGAGCGGCATGGCGGTCGCGAAGGAGCGGAGGAGCCAGGGGGTCACGTCGTCCACGCGGCCGGTGACCTCGATGTCCTCGGCGGCGAGCTCGCGCACCAGCGGTGGGGGCTTCCGGCCGATCAGCGCCAGCCGCAGCCCGGGGCAGGCCTGGCGCACCCGGGGCCAGATCTCGCGCGCCAGGACCATCGCTGCGTCCACGTTGGGGCGCCAGTCGAACGAGCCGACGAAGGAGACCGTGTCCCGTGGCTCACGTGAGGACGGGAACGTCCGCAGCTCCACCCCGTTGGGGACGACATGGACCTCCCGCGCACCCGCCTGGCGCAGCGCCGCGGCGTCGAGCTCCGAGCAGGTCAGGACCGCATCCACGCCCCGGACGGTGCACCTCTCCAGCCGGGCGATCGCCGCCGCCTGGCGCCGGAGGACGAGGCTCAGCGGCCAGCGCGAGACCTCCGCGAGTCGCTCGGCGACCTGCGCCTCCACGTTGTGCGCGTCCATGACGGTGCGGACCCGCGGGGCGATCGCCCGGACCTCGGGAAGCAGCTGTGCGGCGTGGACGTGATCGAAGTGGACGAGGTCGGCGGCCTCCTCCGCCAGCAGATGGCGGAAGGCCGCCCGGAGATTCCGGCCCGCGTACCGGGCGTACCCCACCGGCCCTCCGCGGAGCACGCTCCCGACCTCGGACAGAGCCCAGCCCACGGTCCCCCCCGTCTCCCGGGCAGTCACCACCCGGCCCCGGAGCTCGGCGCGCAACGCCCGGGCATCTCCGCCCGGAAGGTCCGGGGCGAGCACCGTCACCTCGAACGCGGCGTCGAGCGCACGAAGCAACTGGAGCGCACGAAGCGTGCCCCCGGAGTCGGCAGGAAACGGAATCCTGGGAACAACGTGGAGAATTTTCACTGGAAAGGCTTGCGATTCCTCCCGCCCGGGGGGAAACGTGCGTTCCACCGGGCGCCGCGCCAAGGGGGACCTCAGTGACCCGGCGGAGCGGGAACGTCTGCCCCCCTTACCGGAGTGTCCGATGATTCACGAACTCGCGCGTAACTGGGGCTGGGTGGCCCTCCGTGGTGC
>JBKPMY010000209.1:0-6942 GCA_046732375.1 Myxococcota bacterium | reverse complement strand
GCCCGGCCGAGGTCCAGCGCCGCCTGCACGTCCGCCTTGAGCACCCTGCCCTGCGGGCCGGTCCCGGAAATTGCCGCCAGGTCGATGCCGTGCTCCCGGGCCATCCGTCGGGTGACCGGGGTGGCGAGGACCTTCGCCGTGGACTCGACCGCGCGGGCTGCGGGAGCTGCCGCGCTCGCCGCCGGAGCTGCGCTCACCGCGGGCGCCGGAGCGGATGCTGCCGGCGCCGCACCGGAGACCTCCAGGGTGAGCAGAGGGTGATGCACCTTGGCGATCTCCCCCTCCTTGCCGTGGACGGAGATCACCTTCCCGGCGCGGGGCGCGGGAACGGTGACCGTGGCCTTGTCGGTCATCAACTCGACGACGCCCTGGTCCTCCTCGACCGTGTCGCCGGGCTTGACCAGCCACTTGACGATCTCTCCCTCGACGACCCCTTCCCCGAGATCCGGAAGCTTGAACTCGAACGTGGCCACGGCGCTGTCAGCTCCTCGCAGGGACCGGTCAGGCGTGCCGGCCCTGCTCCATGAGACCCTTCATGAAGAACTCGGCCGCGCGGTAGCTGCTGCGGACCAGAGGACCCGCTGCGACGTACAGGAAACCCATCGTCTCCGCTACCTGCTTGTACCGGTCGAAGTCCGCCGGGGGAACGAACCGCGCCACCCGGAGGTGGTACTGCGAGGGCTGGAGGTACTGCCCCAGGGTGAGCACGTCGACGCCCGCCTCGCGCAGGTCCCGGAAGGTCTGGACCAGCTCGGCCTCGGTCTCGCCGAGGCCCACCATGATCGAGCTCTTGGTGTAGAGCCGCTCGGGGCGGTCCTTCAGGTAGCGGAGGACGCGGAGGCTCTGCCGGTAGGCCGCGCGCCGGTCGCGCACGGTGGGGGTGAGTCGCTCCACAGTCTCGATGTTGTGCGCCACGACGTGCGGCCGGGCCTCGGCCACGGTGGCCAGGTCGCGCTCCACGCCCTTGAAGTCCGGGATGAGGACCTCGACTGTCGTCCTCGGGCTCTCGCGCCGCAGCGCCTGGATGGCCGAGGCGAAGTGGCTGGCGCCTCCGTCCGGCCGGTCGTCCCGGTTCACGCTGGTGACGACGATGTACTCCAGCGCCAGGGCCTTCACCGCCCGGGCGAGGTTCTCCGGCTCCTCGGGATCGAGCGGCGGGGGCGCCCCCACCTTCACGTGGCAGAAGCGGCAGGCCCGGGTGCAGACCTCGCCCATGAGCATCACGGTCGCGGTCCCACCGCCCCAGCACTCGGCGATGTTGGGGCAGCGGGCCTCCTCGCAGACCGTCGCCAGGCCGGTCTTCCGGACGATTTCCTTGACCCGCTCGTACTCCCGGCCGTGCGGCATCCGGACCTTCAGCCACTCGGGCTTCCGGGTGCTCTCGGCAAGCTGGGGGAGCGCGAATCGGTCGGGCGTGGCCATCGGAGCCTTGCGGGGATAACGGCGGGGCCGGCCGGGGGTCAATACTCCCCCGCCGGTCAGACGTCGGGGTCCCCGGATTCCCCGGGTCAGATGTGAATCGGCGTACCGAGGGCGGCCTCGGCGCCCTCCTTCACGATCTCCGACAAGGTCGGGTGGGCGTGGATGGTGCGGCCCAGCTCCTCGGTGGTGATCTCCATCCGGAGCGCGACACAGGCCTCGGCGAGGAGCTCGGTGGCGTGGGGCCCGACCATGTGGACTCCGAGCACCTCGTCGTACTTCTTGTCGCTGACCACCTTGATCATCCCGATCCCCTCGTCGGAGATCTTCGCCTTGAGGACGGCGCTGAAGGGGAAGGTGCCGGTCTTCACGTCGTAGCCCCGCTCCTTCGCCTTCTTCTCGGTGAGCCCGACCGAGGCCACCTCCGGGTAGCAGTAGGTCGCCGACGGGGTGAGGTCGTAGTTGATGGGGTGCACTTCCTTCCCCGCGATGTGCTCGACGGCGAGGATGCCCTCGGCCGAGGCCATGTGGGCCAGCATCGGGCCGGGAATCACGTCGCCGATGGCGTAGACGTGAGGCTCGGTCGTCCGCATGAAGTCGTCCACCGGGATGAAGCCCTTGTCGAGCTTGATGTTGGTGGTCTCCAGCCCCACGCCCTCCGTCACCGGGCTCCGGCCGACGGCAGAGAGGAGGATCGACGCTTCGAGGGTCTTGCTTCCCGAGGGCGTGTCCATGGTCACCTTCACGCCCTTCCCCCCCGGCTCTACCTTGGTGACCCGGGCGGAGAGCTCGTAGCCAATCTTCCGCCGGCGGAACTGGCGCTCCAGCTCCTTGCTCGCGTCCTCGTCCTCGATGGGAAGCAGGTGCGGCAGGAACTCGAGAATCGTGGTCTCGCTGCCCACGTGGTTGAAGATGGAGGCGAACTCGCAGCCCACCGCCCCGGCGCCGAGCACCATCACGCTCTTGGGGATCTCCTTGATCTCCAGGATCGAGTCGGAGTTGTAGACCAGCTTGTGATCCACGGTGACGTTGGGCAGCGACTTGGGAACCGACCCGGTGGCGATGACGATGTTCTTGGTCTCCAGGACCTGCTTGCTCCCACCCTCGTTGAGCGTCACCTCGACCTTGCCCTTGCCGATGATGCGCCCGTGGCCCTTCACCACCTGGATCTTGTTCTTCTTCATCAGGTAGTCGATCCCGTTGGCTCCACCGGTCACGACCTTGGCCTTGTGCTCCATGGCCGCGGGCCAGTTGATGGTGGGCGACTTGAGGTCGATCCCGAACTCGGCGGCCTGCTGGATGTGCGAATACAGCTCGGCGGTCCAGAGCAAGGCCTTGGTGGGAATGCACCCCCGGTGAAGACAGGTACCGCCCAGGCGCTTGTCGCGCTCGACGAGGGCCGTCTTCAGGCCGAGCTGCCCGGCGCGGATCGCGGCCACGTACCCCCCGGGTCCCGAGCCGATGATCACCACGTCCAGAATGTCAGCCACGTTGGTCCAGCCTCCTTGCACCGGGTGGGTGCGCGGCGGCATTAACCCTCCGTTTCCACCCGATCAAGCACCAACCGTCATGGGACAGATGCGGCCGTTGCTCACCACTCCCCCCACCCGTTCGGGCGGCCCGCGCCGCTTTCCGCTCCGCACCCTGTTACTGATGATCCTGGCGCTGATCGTCTTCGCGCGGATGTGGTGGATCACCCACCGCCCGCGGCCGGCGCCGCCTCCCTCCGTCACCGAGCCGCAGAAGCCGCACCCGCCAATTCCGGTCCGCCCGATCGCGCCGGCGCCGGAGCGGCAGTGATGGAGGTCCTGATCGTCGGAGCGGGGGTGGTGGGCTGCGCGGTCGCCTGGCGGCTCCAGCAGGCCGGGGTCCAGTGCACGGTGCTCGAGCGGAGCATCCCTGGCGCCGAGGCCTCCAGCGCCGCGGCCGGCATTCTCGCGCCGCAGGCCGAGGCCGACCGGCCCGGTCCCTTCCTCGAGCTGTGCCTCGCCAGCCGCGCGCTGTACCCCGCCTTCGTCCGGGAGCTGCGAGAAGCCAGCGACGTCGACGTGGTCTTCCGCCCCTGCGGGGTCCTCGCCGTCCAGTTCGACGACGCAGGGATCCGGGATGCGCGCCAGCGCATCGGCTGGCAGCGCGAGCGCGGGCTCGAGGCCACCTGGCTGGACCCGGCCGCGACCCGGGCGCTCGAGCCCGAGCTCTCGCCGGACATCCTCGGCGCGGCGCACTTCCCGGGCGATGCGGCGGTGGACAACAGGCTCCTGGTCTCGGCGCTGACCATCGCCGCGGTCCGGGCCGGCGCCCGCTTCGTCACCACGCAGGTCCAGGGGCTGGTCGAGCGCGCAGGACGGGTGGTGGGCGTGGCCACCGATCAGGGGCAGCTCGGCGGAGATGCGGTGGTGGTGGCCGCCGGCGCCTGGACCGCGCTGGTGCCGGGAGCCCTCCCCTCACCCGGGGCGGTGCGGCCGGCCCGGGGTCAGATGGTGATGGTACGCACCCGGGTGCCGATCTGCCGACATGTGGTGCTCGGGGCGCATGGGTACGCAGTGCCGCGTACGGACGGACGGCTGTTGCTCGGAAGCACGGTGGAGTTCGCCGGCTTCGAAAAGCAGGTCACCGCCGGCGGACTGCGGGGCATTCTCGAGGTGGGGATACGACTCTTTCCAGGGATTGCCGCCGTTCCCGTGGTAGAAACCTGGGCCGGTTTTCGGCCGCATACGCCGGATGAGCTTCCAGTACTGGGGCCGGCGCCGCTTCCGGGTCTGTTTCTCGCCAGCGGACATTTCCGTAACGGGATTCTCCTGACACCGATCACCGCCAACGTGCTCACCGACACAATCCTGGGACGCACTCCTTCCATCGACCTCACCCCGTTCCGTGTGGACCGCAAGGCGCTTACACTGTGACAGCCGTGAACGTGCGCGTTGGACCCGAGGGGGTCCACACCGCCCCGTGGCAGTATCGAGAGGCGGAATCGTAGGATGCACCTCGTGGACAACCTGGCTGCGCCGACCCGCATCCTGATCGTCGACGACGACGCCTCGGTGCGCGACGTCATTTCGGTGCTGCTTCAGGAAGAAGGGTACGAGTGCCGCACCGCCAGCTCGGCGGAGGCAGCGCTGGACATCGCCGCCGCGGAAGCTCCTCCGCTGGTGATCAGCGACATGAAGATGCCGGGCCGCGATGGCATCTGGCTCCTGGAAGCCTTCCGCGAACGGTATTCTGAGACCGCGGTGATCATGCTCACCGGGTACGGCGACACCGAGGCGGCGGTGGATTGTCTTCGGCGCGGCGCGGTGGATTACCTGCTCAAGCCACCGAAGCTGACCGACCTCATCCGCGCCATCGAGCGGGCGCTGGCCAAGCGCCGCATCGAGCTGGCACGGAAGCGCTACCAGAAGAAGCTGGAGCGAAAGGTGCGGGACCGCACCGGTGAGCTGCGGAGCGCGCTCCGGAACATCCAGCACACCTACCAGACCACCCTCCTCGCGCTGGTGCGCGCGCTGGACGCTCGTGAGCACGAGACCAGCGACCACAGCCAGCGCGTGGTGAAGTACACCGAGGCCATCGCCGAGCGGCTGAGCCTGCGGGGACCGGAGCTGGAGGAGATCGGCCGCGGCGCCCTGCTTCACGACATCGGGAAGATCGGCGTGCCGGACGCGGTGCTGCTCAAGCCGGCCAAGCTCACGCCCGACGAGTGGAAGGAGATGCGGCGCCATCCGGACATCGGCTACGACATGATCCGGAGCATCGAGTTCCTCAACACTCCCGCGGCCATCGTGCTCAGCCACCAGGAGCGCTTCGACGGCCGGGGCTACCCCCGCGGCCTCCGGGGCGAGGAGATCCACATCGGCGCCCGGATCTTCGCGGTGGCCGACACGCTGGACGCGATGACCTCGGACCGGCCGTACCGCAAGGGCACCACCTTCGAGAACGCGGTGGACGAGATCCAGCGCTGCGCGGGCTCGCAGTTCGACCCCGAGGTGGTGCGCGCGTTCATGGACCTCGGGGTGAAGAACCTCCGGCGGATCAAGGACGACATGGCGGCCGCGAAGGGCCGCGACGCCGCGGAAGCCGAGCAGGACGCGCGCGACGCCGAGGAGGCGCTGGAGCGCGCGCTCGACTCGGTCGACGTCGCCACGCGGGTCGCCCAGGGACAGCGTTAGGCGCGGTGCGGAGGATGACGCGCCGCCAAGGCGAGCCTGGCAGCGCGGCGTCGAGGCGGCGCCGACGCTACCGGTAGATCTCCCCGCCCTCCCGTCGGAACTCCTCCGCCTTCTCCTTCAGCCCCTGCTCCACGTCCGCCGCTCGCACCTCCTGCGTGAGCTGCATGGAGCAGAAGTGTGGGCCGCACATCGAGCAGAAGTGGGCCACCTTCGCGCCCTCCGCGGGCAGCGTGGCGTCGTGGAACTCGCGGGCCTTCTCCGGGTCCAGCGAGAGGTTGAACTGGTCCTCCCAGCGGAACTCGAACCGCGCCTTCGACAGCGCGTCGTCCCGGGCCTGCGCCCCCGGATGGCCCTTGGCCAGGTCCGCGGCGTGCGCCGCGAGCTTGTAGGTCACGACCCCCTGCCGGACGTCCTCCCGGTCGGGCAGCCCCAGGTGCTCCTTGGGCGTCACGTAGCAGAGCATCGCCGTCCCGAACCAGCCGATCATCGCCGCGCCGATGCCACTGGTGATGTGGTCGTACCCGGGCGCGATGTCCGTGGTGAGGGGCCCGAGCGTGTAGAACGGCGCCTCGTCGCACACCTCGAGCTGCTTGGTCATGTTCTCGCGGATGAGGTGCATCGGGACGTGGCCCGGGCCCTCGATCATCGTCTGGACGTCCTGCGCCCAGGCTCGCTTGGTCAGCTCGCCCAAGGTCTCCAGCTCGCCGAACTGCGCCGCGTCGTTGGCGTCGGCGATCGACCCCGGCCGCAGCCCGTCCCCCAGGCTGAAGCTCACGTCGTACGCCTTCATGATCTCGCAGATCTCGTCGAAGCGCGTGTAGAGGAAGTTCTCCTGGTGGTGGGCCAGGCACCACTTGGCCAGGATGCTTCCCCCGCGGCTGACGATGCCCGTGACCCGCTTCGCGGTGAGGGGGACGTACCGGAGCCGCACGCCAGCGTGGACGGTGAAGTAGTCCACGCCCTGCTCCGCCTGCTCCACCAGCGTGTCCCGGTAGATCTCCCAGGTCAGGTCCTCGGGCTTTCCGCCCACCTTCTCCAGCGCCTGGTAGATGGGCACCGTCCCGATGGGGACCGGACTGTTTCGGACGATCCAGGCCCGGGTCTCGTGGATGTTCGGCCCGGTCGACAGGTCCATGACCGTGTCCGCGCCCCAGCGAATGGCCCAGACCAGCTTCTCCACCTCCTCCTCGATCGAGGAGGTCACGGCGGAGTTGCCGATGTTGGCGTTCACCTTCACCAGGAAGTTCCGGCCGATGATCATCGGCTCGATCTCCGGGTGGTTCACGTTGGCGGGGATGATCGCCCGCCCGCGTGCCACCTCATCTCGCACGAACTCGGGGGTGACGACCCGGGGCAGACT
>JBKPMY010000208.1:0-59775 GCA_046732375.1 Myxococcota bacterium | reverse complement strand
GGCCGTGGATGACCACGACCGGAATGGGGAGCGCCTTCTTCTGCACGTGCTGCGCGAACAGAAAGAAGCCGCCCAGGGCGGCGACGATGAACACCACCAGCGCGGTCCGCGCCGGTCCCGGATCCGCCATGTTCATCACCGCAACGATGAGCGCGATGAGCCCCGCGGCCGCCGCCGCTCCGTGCACCAGCGCGAGGCCGGTGGGCGGTCGCTCGGCCCCGCGAAGACGGATTGTTGCCATGGCCACCCCGCCGAGGGCGGCGAGCGCGAACAGCACGAGTGCGATCGTCATGCCGTGTCTCTCCTGTCATCGGCCGAACAGGTGCCTGGCCGGCCCATGGATGCAGGAGATGGACGGAGGTGACACAACGCCATCCCCCCCGGACAGGACTTGTCACCGGGTGACAACCCGTGCATCCGATGGATGACGCCATGGCCGTCCAGCCACTCCCACTCCGGAAACCGGGCATGCCCGACCCACTCGCACTCCGGGAACCGGGCACCCCCGACGAGTCCCTCGTCGACCGGGTGCTCGCCGGCGATGTCCAGGCCTTCGAGCTGCTGATGCGGCGGAACAACCAGCGCCTCTACCGGGCCATCCGCTCGCTCGTGCGGGACGAGGTCGAGGTCGAGGAGCTGATGCAGCAGACCTATCTCTTGGCCTTCACCCGGCTGGCGCAGTTCAGCCACGGTGCGCGCTTCTCCACCTGGCTTCTCAGAATCGGCGTCAACGAGGCGCTGCAGCGACTCCGTCGCGACCGTCGCTGGCCACGCGCCGCTCCCGAGGTGCTCGAGGAGGAGCCCTCCATGCATGCCACCCCCGAGCAGGGCCTCGCCCGCGCCCAGCTGAACCACCTCCTGGAGCAGCTCGTGGACGAGCTGCCCGAGTCGCACCGCACAGTCCTCGTCCTGCGGGAGATCCAGCAGCTGTCGACCGCCGAGGTCGCCGAGGCGCTGGGCCTCAGCGCCGACAACGTGAAGCAGCGCCTCTCCAGGGCCAAGGCCATGCTCCGGGATGCCCTGGAGCAGCGCACCGGCACGTCCCTGGCCGAGCTGTACCCCTTCGAGGCCCCGCGCTGCGACCGCGTCGTTGCCGGCGTCCTCGCGCGCCTGCCCGAACGACACTGAAATCCCCACCGCGCACCCGCGGGGCCCACACCGTCCCACCTCTCGGGAACGGTTGGGAACTCCGCGATTTTGGTACGCTTCCACCGGCTGGCTGGAGCGGGGGCGACGCGGTCCGTGGCACCCCTCCGGAGCACCACGAAGGACATCCCGACAGGGGAGGCCGCGCGTTTGGGGACCGGTGCCGATTCCGTCAAGGCGTACTCCGCCGTCCTGCACAAAAAGCCGAACGACGCCGAGGCGCTCGCGGCGCTGGAGGCAATGCTCAAGGATGACTCGGTTCGCGCCGAGGCGGCCCGCGCCCTCATCCCCGCCTACGAGGCGGTGAAGGAACACCGGAAGCTCGTCGCCGCCCTGGACCTCGTCGCCGAGATGACCCAGGACCAGCTCGAGCGGGTGCTCGCGCTGCAGCAGGCGGCGCACGTCCACCTCCACCACCTCCGCCAGCCCGAGCTCGCCTTCGCCGCGCTGTCCCGCGCGCTGCGCCTCTCGCCGGCCGACCCCAACCTCCGCACCGCCGCCCGGCGCGCCGCCGAGGACGCCGACGCCATGGACGGCTTCGCCAACGTCCTCAAGGAGCTGGTCTCCCGGGGTGACCTCGAGTCCGGCGCGCGGGTCGCGCTCCACCGCGACCTGGCCGACGTGCAGGAGCGGAAGCTCGACGATCGCCGCGGTGCCATCGCCCAGCTGGAATCGGTGCTGGTCATCGACCCCGGAAACGTCGACGCGCTCCGCGGGCTGCAGCGGCTGCTGCGGGCGACCGAGGACTGGCGGCGCCTGGTCTCGGTCCTGGACAGCCTCGCCACCGCGGTGCCGGACCCTGCGGAGAAGATCGCGCTCTGGCGGGAGATGGCCCTCCTCCGCGAGGGGAAGCTCGAGGATCGTGAGGCCGCCGCCTCCGCCTGGCGCCGGGTCTCCGAGGCCGACCCGCTCAACCGCGAGGCGGTCTCCGCGCTCGACCGGCTCTACACCGCGCTCGGCAAGTTCGAGAATCTCGCCTTTGCCCTCGAGCTCCGGCGGGCCCAGGAAGGGCAGAGCCCGCAGGGACGTGAGGCCACCTTCCGCCTGGCCCAGCTCCGCCGGGAGAAGCTCCAGGACTTCGGCGGCGCCCTCCAGCTCCTCGCCCAGGTGCTCTCCGAGGATCCGGGCCACACGCCCACCCTCGACCTGCTCGACGCCTGGGCCCGCTCGCACGACCAGGAGAGCCGCAGCGCGCTGGAGACCCTGGACCCGTTCCTCGCCCGCTCCGGCCAGCACGCCCGCCGGGTGGCCATCCGCGAGGCGCGGATCGCCGACGCCCTCACCGACGAGAAGACCCGCCTCACCCAGGAGATCCGCTCCATCCAGGAGCGGGACATGGGCCAGCCCGGCCGCGCCTTCGTCTCCGCCGGCCAGGCCTTCGCCCAGAACGTGGACCGCGCCGCCGCCAAGGCGGACCTGGAGCGCCTCGCCCGGGTGACCGGCAGCTACGAGGAGCTGGCCTCCACCTACGAGAAGGTCGCCGCCGCGACCAAGGGCGCCGACCCGGACAAGGTCTCCTGGCTCCGGCGCGCCGCCGAGCTGCGCGAGCACCTGGCGCAGAGCGACGAGTCGATCAAGGACTGGCAGGCGCTCCTGGTCGAGGCCCCGCAGGACCGGCAGGCGCTGGACGCGCTGGGGAAGCTCTTCGAACAGACCAAGAACGCCAAGCAGCTCTCGGACGTCACGCTCCGCAAGGCCCAGCTGGCCGCCGATCCGCACGAGCGGCGGACCCTGCTGCTCAAGGCCGGCGAGGCCCTGGAGACCGCCGGCGATGATGAGCGCGCCATCGACGCCTACAAGGAGGCGCTGGCGCTTCGCCGCGGAATCGACGGGCTCGAGGCGCTGGACCGACTCTATGCGCGGACCAAGCGCTTCGAGGAGCAGGCCGACGTGCTGGCCCAGCTCGCCGCCTCCACCACCGCCGAGGTCCAGAAGGCGCACCTCCTCCGACGCGCCCAGCTGCTGGAGCGGGAAAAGGCACTGCCCGCGGCGATCGAGGGCTACTCCCGGCTCCTCGCGGTCGCTCCCACCGACCCCAACGCCGTTTCCGGCCTCGAGCGACTCATGGAGCTGCCCGACGTCCGTCCGGACGCCGCGCGCCTGCTCGAGCCCGTCTACCGGAGCCTGAACGACGTCCGGCATTTGGTGGAGGTGCTGGAGATCCGCCTCGCCGGCGCTCCGCACCAGGATCGCCTGCCGCTCCTCGAGGAGATCTCCAACCTCCGCGAGACCCTGGGGCAGAAGGACCTCGCCTTCGCCGCCCGGGTCCGCGCCTTCGGGGAGATGCCCGAGAGCGAGGAGGCCCGCGAGCAGCTGGAACGCCTGGCCGCCGAGACCGGCGCCTTCGAGGAGCTGGCCACCGCCTACCAGGACCAGCTGGAGCGAGGGGTCACCAACGCCACCTCCACCGAGCTGTGGCGCCGCCTGGCCGTGCTCTGGTCAGAGCGGCTGGACCGGATCGATCTCGCCATCCGCGCCTACGAGGAGCTCGCTCGCCGCGAGCCACGGAACATGGCGGTGCTGGAGTCGCTGGCGCGCATTCACACCCGCTCCGGAGACGCCCGGGAGCTGGCCTCGGTGATGAAGCGGATGGTGATGGCCGAGCCGTCGCCGCCGAAGCAGATCGACCTCCTCTTCCGCCTCGGCACCCTCGCCGAGGAGACGCTGGCTGACAAGCAGCTGGCCGCCCAGTGCTACGGGGAGGTCCTCGCCCGCAAGCCGGACGACGACGACGCGATCAAGTTCCTGGGGAAGGTGCTTACCGAGAGCGAGCGCTGGCCCGAGCTGGCCTCGCTCATCGTCAAGGAGATCCAGCTCGCCGAGTCCACCGGGCGTCACGAGGAGATGTACGACCTCATGGTCCGTCTCGGGCGGCTGCGCCTCTCGCGGCTGCGGGACCCCCGAGGCGCGCTGGACATCTTCGAGGACGTGCTCCGCCGCAAGCAGGGGCACGCCGGCGCCATCGGCGCCCTGGAGGAGATGGCGCGCTCGGACAGCCCGCTGCGGGGCGAGGCGGCCGAGGCCCTCGAGCCCATCTTCACCTCCGGTGGCGACCACCTGCGGCTGGTGCAGATGCTCGAGTCGCGCGCCTCCACCGAGCCGGTGGCCCAGGAGCGCGCCGCGCTGCTCCGCAAGGTGGCCAAGCTCTACGCGGGGCCGATGCAAAACGCCGACCTCGCCTTCGTCTCCGCGAGCAGGGCGCTCCGCGAGCTTCCCGATGAGGAGGCCTCGCTCACCCTGGCGGTCACCCTTTCCGAGAGGGCCACCCACGGCGGCGATGAGCTCGCCGGGCTGCTGGAGGAGATCCTCCCCCGCGCCTCGGAGGACGCAGCCCGGGTCGCCATTCTCCGCGCCCTGGCCAAGGCGCAGGAGAAGCTGGGGAACGCGGCGGAGGCGATCGACGCCTGGCGGCGCACACTCGAATCGGTGCCCTCGGACGCCGAGGCGATGGGCTCCCTGGTGCGGCTCTACCAGGCCGCGGGTCGGGCCCCCGAGCTGCTGGAGATCTACAAGCGCCAGCTGGCGATCACCGACGACGTCGCGGTCCGCACCGCGCTGCTGTTTCAGATCGCAGGCCTGCAGGACAGCGCGCTCCACGACACGGTGGGAGCGATGGCGACCCTCCGGCGGCTGCTGGAGCTCAAGCCCGACGACGCCAAGGCGCTGGAGAAGCTGGACTCGCTCTGCGAGAAGCAGGAGCGGTGGCCCGAGCTGGCGGACGTCATCGGCCGCCGCCTGGCGCTCCCCGGCGGGGACCTGGACCTCGATCTCCGGACCCGGCTGGCGGTGGTCCGCGAGACCCGGCTCCTCGACAAGCACGGGTCGCTCGAGCTGTACGGGCAGGTGCTGGCCGCGCAGCCGAAGCATCCTGCGGCGCTGGCCCAGCTCGAGGCATGGGCCCAGCGCGAGCCCCAGAACAAGCCGCTGGTCGAGGTCCTCCTCGCCGCGTTCCGGGCCGCCGCCGAGCACGTGAAGCTCCCCGCCCTCATCGAGCTCCGGGTCGGAGTCTCGGCCGATGCCTTCGAGCGCAAGCAGCTCCTGGTGGAGCTGGCCGGGCTGCGCGAGACGGAGAAGGACCCGGCCGGGCTATTCGGCGCCCTGTCCCGGGCCTTCCAGGAGGACCCCAACGACTCCGCGCTCCGCGGCCGGCTGAGCAAGGCGGCCGACACGACCCGGACCTACCCCGAGCTCGCGCAGCTGTACGAGGAGGAGCTTCCCCGCATCGCCGAGACGAAGGATGCCGCGGCGGTGCTCCTCGAGCTGGGGGGCCTCTACGAGCACCAGCTCTCCAATCCCGCCCGGGCCATCGAGGTCCTGGAGCGCTCGCGCGAGCTGGATGCGGCCGCGGGACTCCCGGCCCTGACCGCGCTCTCACGGCTCTACGGGCAAGCGGGGCGGAGCGACCGGCTGGTGCAGAGCCTGGACGAGCTGGAGAAGCTGACTCCCGACGTCACCGAGCGGGTGCAGATCCTCTTCCGCCTCGGCCAGGTCACCCAGGACGAGCTGGAGGACGAGAACCGCGCCGCGGACGCCTTCGAGCGCCTGCTGGCGCTGGACAAGACGCACCTTCCGGCGGCGCGCTTGCTGGAGTCCATCTATGAGCGGAGCGGGACGCCGGACCGGCTGTTCAACGTCCTCCGGATTCAGCGCGACCTCACCTCGGGCCCGGAGCGCGAGCGCATCCTGGCCAAGATGGTGAAGGTCTCGGCCGAGGGGCTGGCGGACCTCGAGGCCTCGATCGAGCTGTACAGCGAGCTGTTCAAGAAGAACCCCAAGTCGGACCAGGCCTTCGGCGCGCTGGAGCAGGCGCTGGAGAAGGCCGGTCGCTGGGAGGACCTGCGCGCCCTGCTGGCGGGAAAGATTCCCCAGACCGCCGAGCCCCGCGAGCTGGTGCGCCTCAACGAGAAGCTGGGAGTCGTCCTCTACCGGCACCTGGGCCGGGGCGAGGAGGCGATCGCGCCGCTCCGCACCGCGCTGGAGCGCGACGCGCGGAACCGGAAGGCGCTGGAGACGCTGCGCGACATCGACGAGCAGCTCGGCCGCCGCGAGGAGCTGGTCGCGGTGCTCCGCCGGCTGATCCCGCTGCAAGAGAATCCCGAGGGGGTGAAGGGCCTCCGCATCCGGCTGGCGGAGGTGCTGGGGGAGATGTCCCGGCGCGAGGAGGCCCTGGACGCAGCCCGCCGCTCGCTGGAGATCGAGCCGCACACCGTCCCCGACCTGGACCGGGTCAACAAGCTCTTCCTCGGGCTCCGAGCCTTCGGCGACGCGGTCCGTACCCTCGAGCTCAAGGCCGAGGTGTGGCAGCGCATGGAGGAGAAGGAAGAGGTCGTCTCCGCGCTGTGCGAGATCGCCGAGGTGTGGATCGGCCAGGCGAAGAAGCCGGAGCAGGCCGCGCCGATCCTGGAGCGGGTCCTGGAGTTCGATGCCGCGAACCGCGACGCCTACGAGCGGGTGCTGTCGCTCTACTCGGACGCCGGTGACTGGCGCGCCTATTCCCAGGCGGTGGACCGGTACCTCCCGAACCTCGTGACCGACGAGGACAAGATCAAGGCGCTCCGGGAGCTGGGCCGTATCCGGGAGCAGAAGCTGGGGCAGAAGGACGCGGCCTTCCTCGCGCTGTGCCGCGCGCTCCAGCTCGACGCCTCGGACGACTCGCTCCGCGAGGACGTGGAGCGCCTGGCTCAGGAGACCGGCTCCTACGAGGAGCTGGCCGCGGTGTACGAGCAGGTGGCCGACGATCTCCCCCGCGGTCCTCTGGCCGAGCGGTTGTACCTGGTGCTGGCCCGGGTGCAGGACCGGAACCTGGACGATCCGGAGGAGGCCGAGGCAGCGCTCCGGAAGATCCTCGAGTTCGATCCCACCAACGCCTCGGCACTCGACGCGATGGTTCAGATGTTCGGCCGCCGCGGGCGCGACCGCGAGCTCATCGTCTCGCTGGAGCACAAGATCGAGGCGGCGCCGTCCATCGAGGCGCGGAAGACCATCTTCCGGGAGATCTCCCGCATCCACCTGGAGCGGCTGAAGGATCCTGACGAGGCGGCCAACGCTCTCATCCGCGCGCTGGAGCTCGAGCCGGACGTGGAGACCCTCGGCGATCTGGCGAAGCTCTACCGCGACCAGCACCTGTGGGGTGACCTCGCCGCCACCCTCGCGCGGACCCGCGATCTTCTCCCGACCTCGGAGGAGCGGGCAACGCTTCAGAATGCGCTCGCCTCCGTCCAGGAGAAGGAGATCGGTGACGAGGAGGCGGCGGTCGACGCCTACCGCGAGGCGCTGGGCCTCGACCCGCGCAACGCCGAGGCGCTCGGCGCGCTGGAGCGGCTCTACACCCGGCTCGACCGGCCGGCGGACATGCTCGCCATCTACGAGCGGCAGCTGGAGCTGACCGAGGACTACCGGGAGAAGGTGAAGATCCTCTTCCACTCCGCCGCCATCTGGGAGGATCGGTACCAGAACGCGGCCAACGCCGACGCCTGCATCGACGGCGTCCTCGCGCTCGACCCCACCAACCTCCAGGCGATCAAGGCGCTGGAGCGGCTGCGCCGGGCCCAGGCCCGGTGGGAGGATCTGGTCGGAGTTCTCGAGCGGCACATCCATCTCGTCACCGACGCCGAGGAGCAGGCGGACCTCATGGTGGAGGCCGGCGAGGTGCTCAGGGTCAACCTCCACCAGACCGACAAGGCGGCCGACGCGTTCCAGGCCGCTCTCGGCGTCTTCCCCGGCCACACCCCGGCGCTCCACGCCCTGGGCATGGTCTACGAGCGGAGCGGCAACTGGCCCTTCGCCCTGGAGATGCTGCACCAGGAGGCCGAGGCCCTCGGGAACGACCCCCGCGCGGTGGAGGTGCTCCACCGGATGGGAAAGATCAACGAGGACATGCTGATGGACGTGCCCTCGGCCAAGGCCTGCTACACGCAGGCCCTGCACATCGACCCGGAGTTCCTCCCCGCGCTGCAGGCCCTTCGCGGGATCTCCGAGAACGAGCAGGACTGGGGGACCTACGAGCAGATGCTGGTGGCCGAGGCGCAGGCCACGAGCGAGGCCTCGGCGAAGGCCCGCGCCTACCTGGCCGTCGGCCGCTACCACAGCGAGCGCCGCGAGGATCCCGACTCGGCGATGCAGTGGTACGAGGAGGCGATCAAGCTCGACCCCGAGCTGGCCGACGCCGCGCTCCCGCTCTCCGGCCTCTACATCGCTCGCGAGCGCTGGGAGCCCGCCGAGCAGATGCTCGACGTCGTCATCCGCGACCTCAAGAGCCGTTTCGCTTCTGACCAGGACGATGCCCTGGGCAGGGACCTGTGCCGCCAGGTGTACCGGATGGGCTATGTGCAGGAGAAGCTCGGCCGGCGTGACCGCGCGCTCGCCGCCTACGAGGAGGCGTACCAGCTCGACGCCACCTACCTGCCGGCGCTCGAGGGTTACGGGAACCTCCTCGTCCAGTCCGGCCGGCACGACCAGGCGCTGAAGGTCTTCCAGACCATTCTCATCCACCACCGCGAGGACCTGACCGACCTCGAGATCGTCGAGCTCTACTGGCAGATCGGCGAGGTGCACATCTCGCTCAAGCAGCACGACCGGGCGCAGAACCACTTCGAGAAGGCGCTGGCCATCGACCCGGGCCACGAGCCGAGCCTCCGCGCCCTCATCCAGCTCGCCGACGGGGCAGGGCGGTGGGACCGCTCGGCCGAGTACCGCCAGGCGCTGGTGGGCGTGCTCGACGGCGAGCCCAAGGCCGAGGCGGCGCTGGAGCTCGGCGCGCTGGCCCGCGACCGGCTGAAGGACCTGCACACCGCCATCGACGCCTACGCCCAGGCGCTGCGCCTCCGGCCCCAGTCGCTGGAGGTGATGGACGCGCTGTACGTGCTCTACCGGGAGACGCGGCAGCCGGGGAAGGCGGCGGAGATCCTCGAAGTCATGCTCGGCCAGTCCGAGCTCCAGGCCGACGCGCAGCGCGCGAAGCGGGTGTGGTTCGCGCTCGGCGAGAGCCTCCGCGACGAGCTCCGCGACACCGGCCGGGCGGTGGAGGCATTCAACGCCGCGCTGGACCTCGACCCGCTCTTCATCGAGGCCTTCAGCGCCATCGAGGCGATGCTCGGCGCGGCGAAGGAGTGGAAGCAGCTGGAGGAGAACTACGCCCGGATGATCCAGCGGCTTCCGAAGACCGACGAGACCGAGTCGGCGCGGATGGCGCTCTGGCGGACGCTGGGCGACCTCTATCTACAGGTCCTGAAGCAGCCGGAGAGCGCGCTGATGGCCTACAAGGTGGCCGCCGCCGGGCTCCCCGACGACGCCACCGTTCAGGAGACCTACGCCGAGCTCCTGCTGGCATCGGCAGGCAACGAGGAGCCGGCGATCCAGGCCCTGCGGAAGGCACTGGCCCACAGCCAGAACCCGAAGAAGGTGGCGAGCCAGCTGGCCGAGCTCGCCGCGCGCCGGAAGGATTACGACGGAGCCTGGCTCGCCGCGCAGGTGGTGGCGGGGGTCCTGGGCGATCCGGGAGCGGCGGAGAAGGAGATCATCACCAAGCTCGGGCCCTACGCGAAGAAGCGCGAGACGCCGCGCGCCACCCTCAACGACAGGGTCTGGGCCCAGTACCTGCTCCACCCCAAGGTGCGCACGCCCTTCGCCGAGCTGATGGGGCTGCTCTTCCAGGGTGCGGGCCAGCTGTCGGCGGTGCCGCTCGCCCAGGCCCAGCTCGTTCCCAAGAAGCACCGGATCGACGTGGCGACCGCGCAGGAGTACCAGATCCACCACTACCGCGCGGTGGCGCGCCTGCTGGGCCTCGAGGCGGTGGAGCTGTTCTCCCCGTTCCTGATCGCCACCCGCGACAAGCTCGCCAAGCGCTCGATGGAGCCCGCTCCGGACCCGCTCCTGGGCGTGGAGATCGTCCACAGCCACCCGGTGTGCCTGAAGGTCGGCGGAAAGTTCTTCGGGGACCCGCAGGCGAAGGATACCCACGCGCAGCTCGGGCGAACGCTGGCACTGCTCCGGCCCGAGCTCATCTTCGCCTCGCGGTTCGCGCCAGAGCGGCTGGCCGCGGTGTTCCAGGGAGCGGTGCTCCTCTGTGGCTTCCAGATGCGCTGGACCGTGCCCGGCCAGGTGATCGATGCCGAGCGGCAGGCGCTGGAATCGGTCATGACCGAGCCCTTCCGCGCCGCCCTCGGCCGGCTGGTGCCGGAGGTGCTGCGCCGCTCCGAGGCCGACCCGGTCAAGGATTACCTGGAGGGGGCAGAGCTGACCGGGGTCCGCTGTGCGCTGTTCACCGCAGGCGACCTCGAAGCGGTGAAGAAGCTCGTCCAGGGTGAAACCGGGTCCAGTTACCGCGTGGCCGGGAAGGTGAAGATCCGGGAGCTCATGACCTTCGCCGTGTCGGAGGACCTCTCCGCGCTCCGCATGGCGGTGGGCACCAACGTCGAGGTACCCGCGCGGAAGTAGATCTCCTCCGCCCCCTCGGCCGTTCCTTGACCCGGCCGGGGGGCGACCCATACGCTCGAAGGCCAGGCAACCCCCCAGAGTTCCATGCGCTTCGTCTGCGACAGCTGCCGCGCCCAGTACATGATCTCCGACGACAAGGTCGGGGCGAACGGGGTCAAGGTCCGTTGCAAGAAGTGCGGCAACGTCATCGTGGTGCGCCGCCCACAGGACACCGAGGCCGACGCGGCCCTCCAGGGGCTGGAGGAGACCGCGCCGCCGCCTCCCGCTCCGGAAGCACCCACGGGGGAGAACTCGATCTTCAGCGACGTGGACGACGACGAGATCGGCGCCGCGTTCGAGAGCGCGCTCGGCGAGCGCCAGGACGACGAGCCGGTCGGGCAGCCTTCCGCGGAGGAGCCTCCCCCGGTGGAGGCCAACGTGCCGCCGGTGAGCGATGGCCCGCCGCGGGCGCTCGACTGGTACGTCGCCATCGACGACAAGCAGACCGGCCCGCTGACCCCCGAGGCGATCAAGGACTACTGGGATCGCGGGGAGATCGGCCCTGACAGCCTCACCTGGCGACAGGGGTTCGAGGACTGGGTGGCGCTGTCCGAGGTCTCCGAGCTGGCGGCGTGGCTCGCGCCGCGGCCGCAGCGTCCGGTCTACTCGCCGGCGTCGTCACCCTCCGGCCCGATGCCGGTGGTGTCGGTGCCGGTGGAGTCCGCGTTCAATGCCGGTGGCGTGATGCGCACGGTGCGGGCCGAGGTCCACACGCCGGTGCCCGAGACCGCGGGGGGCTGGAGGCCATCGGCCTCGGCCGCCCTGGCCAACCTGGTCAAGGAGGAGATCGACGCGCTCAGCAAGCCCGACGCGCCTCCGCCGGCTCCCGAGCCGGTCGCCGCGGCGCGCGGTCTGCTGGAGGTCCCGCCGCCGACGGGTGAGGTTCCTGCGGCCAGCGTGAACGGGCGGTCGGCGCGCGCCGAGGCGCACACGCCGGTGACGGCCGTCGAGCGTCCCCCGACCTTCACTCCGGCCTACCCCTACGCCACGCGTCCGGTGAAGGCGCATGGCGGCAACAAGTCCTTGCTCATCGGTATCGGCGTGGCGGTCGTGGTGGTGCTCGCCGCCGTCGGCGGAGGGGGCTGGTATCTCCTCCAGCGCCAGAAGGCATCGGAGCTCGCCGCTCGTCAGATCCCGCCCCCGCCGCCCGAGCCGGCCAAGGTGACCCCGCCGCTCGAACCGCCCAAGGCCGCCCAGGCCACGACGGCCACCACGCCGGCCCCCACGCCAGCGGTCACCCCGCCCGTCGTCCCTCCGGTGGCGAAGGTCACGGCCGTCCCTTCGAGCGAGGGCACCGGGACCCGGAAAGGCAGCCGCGGCACCCGGCACAGTGGCGGGAGCAAGGCATCCGGCGGGGGCGACGAGCAGGTTGCCGCGGCCGACCCGCCCAAGAGCTCGGGGAACGGCAAGAGCAAGGCCGACGACCTCTTCGACGAGGTGTTCGGCACGGGAGGCCCCTCCAAGTCCGCCGAGAGCCGCAGCAACGGCAAGAAGACGGCCTACGTCCCGCCCGCGCC
The DNA here is from genome assembly GCA_046732375.1 of Myxococcota bacterium. Lineage (GTDB taxonomy): Bacteria > Myxococcota > Myxococcia > Myxococcales > Myxococcaceae > RPRB01. Next base: position 47,638 of record JBKPMY010000208.1, on the reverse strand, counting down.
GGGCGCCGCCTCCAGCACCGAGGTTCCGGAGCGCCTCCCCAAGGGAGACATCATGTCGGTGGTGCTGGCGAACAAGCCGGCGATCGTCCGGTGCGTGAACGAGCAGAAGGCCCGCGACCCGAACCTCCACGGGACGCTCGTGATGCACTGGGTCATCCAGACGTCCGGGAAGACCGCTTCAGTTTCCGCGGTGACGGACCAGTTCAAGTCGTCCTACATGTCCACCTGTCTCAGTGGTCTGGTGAAGTCCTGGAACTTCCCCAAGCACAAGTACCAGCCGGGCGAGCCGGTGGACTTTCCCTTCACCTTCTAGATTGGTAAGGGGCGCCGCCCCCATGCGCCTCCCCGTCGAGCCCAAGCTCCCGGACCTTCCTGTCCGCTCCGTGGCCGAGATGGGCCTGAAGGAGTTGGAGCGGGTCCGTCACGTTCTTCGCGGGGGCTCGGTCGTCGACTGGCGCCGGCTGCACTTCCGGAACCGGGACGAGGTGGACCGCTTCCTCCGGCTGTGCGGGCTGGACCTGACGCACCCCGAGGACGAGGCCTGGGCCCGCCTGGTGCTGTCCGACGCGGTCGAGTACCTGCGTCGGACGTTCTCCTACCGGGTGGCTGACGTGGTGGCTCGACCGGCGGAGATCCACGACCTCTTCCTCTACGCGAGCGGGGTGAAGGAGCCGCACCGCTTCCGGCGGATCGCCTGCATCGTCCTCAAGTGCATGCACGTGGTGCAGCACATCGAGGGCAGAGACATCCTCTTCCGCCTCGCGGTGTCCGAGGCGGACCTGTCACGGATGGTGACCGCGAAGGTGAACGGGGTGCTGTCGGAGGCGCGGGAGAAGGGACTGCCCATCCTCGACTACAGCACCTCGGTGAAGACCCGAGAGTCCTTCATCACCAAGCTCCTGGCGAAGAAGGAGAACGTGGCGGCGCAGGTCTACGACAAGACGCGCTTCCGCATCGTCACCCCGACCCGGGCGGACATCCTCCCGGTGCTCTACTTCCTGACCCAGCGGCTGTTCCCCTTCAACTTCCTGGTGCCGGGACAGACCGAGAACACGCTGCTCCCCTTCAAGTCGCTCCTGCACGAGTTCCCGCACTTCCGGCAGCACGCCAACGAGCTGCACCTCGACCTCGACTTCGAGGACCGCGAGAGCCCGGCGGGCAACGAGTTCAGCGGCAGCGGGTACAAGGTGCTCAACTTCGTGGTGGACGTGCCGCTCCGTCTGGACGAGTGGCTGCCGCCCCCGGAGCTGGATCGCCGCGAGCGCAAGGGTCGCCTCGGCTTCACGCTGGTCGAGTTCCAGATGCTGGACGCCGTGACTGCGGAGCAGAACGAGCGGGGGGAGAACGCCCACGCTCGCTACAAGCAGCGGCAGAAGCTGCGGGTGCTCCGCCGGCTGTCGCGGGGCCTGGTGGTGCCGCGGCTCGAGGATCCGCCGGGCGAGGCCGAGTAGCAGCTGCAAGGCACGAGATCCGTCGCTCTGCGGTCGCTCACCTGAATGCGCCGGGGTGCCAGTCGAACCCGCAGGTGTCACGGTCCAGCTCGAAGTTGGGGTAGGAGATCGTCCCGTCGAGTCCGACGTCGACGGGCATCCGGCAGGTCGGGCAAATGTCGCTCAATCTTCCGCACACCTCGCCGGTACTGGTCAGGATCTCCATTCGCGCGGTTGTCTCGGATGTCTCGTGACCAGGTACCCCCTGCCGTTGTGAATCCACTGGACGCCGGCGCGCTGGCGCGTGGCGAGCCAGCACGGCGCGGGTTGCACGCCAGCGTCCGGACCAATGGTCGGTCGCCTCGGGGACGTCGCCGTGCGCGAATGTCGTCGGTTGGACCGGCCTACTCTGGGCCGGACTGACTGCTCAGCGCCGCTTCCGGTTCTTCTTCCGCGCCTGCCGCTCGCGCTTTCGCTTGTCCCGGAGCGCGTCGCGGTCGACCTGCTTCGCCATCGGCGCATCCGAGTAGCCCATGAGACGCGCCCGGGCCATCGCCGCCTGTCCCATCGGGGCGGAGTAGCCGGGGGCCACCTGAGGGATCTGCATCGGCATCCCGCCGCCCCCGAGCGCCTGCTCCATCATCTTCGCGTCCTTCCCGAAGACCTGGGACAGGTCCATGTTCTTCAGCTTCGACAGCTGCCCGAGCTGCTTGAACCCGGGGATGCGCCCGAGGAGCCCGGGGTTCTGCCCCACCGCGCCCATCACCTGCTGCATCATCCCGTGCTTCTGCAGCAGCTCCTGGACCTCGCTCTTCTTCCTTCCCGAGCCCCGGGCGATGCGCGTCATCCGGCTGTCGTCGATCAGCGACGGGCGGAGGCGCTCCTTCTCGGTCATCGAGTCGTACATCGCCTCGATCTTGGTGAGCTCCTTCTCGTCCGGGTTCAGCTGCTCGGTCATCTCCCCGAAGATGGGGAACTTCTCCAGGAGGTCCTTCAGCGGACCCATCTTCCGCACGGTGCGGATCTGCTCGACGAAGTCCTTCATCGAGAAGCTTCCCGAGAGGAGCTTCTTCGCGTCCTCCTCGGCCTTCTTCTCGTCGACGACCTTCTCGAAGTCCTTCATCAGGCCGACGATGTCGCCGAAGCCCAGGATGCGGCTGGCGAGCCCGTCGGGGCGGAACTCCTCGAGCTTGTCCAGCGATTCGCCCATGCCGAGGAACTTGATGGGCTTGCCGGTGACTTCCTTGATCGACAGCGCCGCGCCGCCGCGGGCATCACCGTCGAGCTTGGTGAGGATGAAGCCGTCGAGCGCGAGCCGCCGGTCGAACTCCGCCGCGGTCCGCACCGCGTCCTGGCCGATCATCGCGTCGCACACCAGCAGGATGTCGTCCGGCTGGACGGCGGCCTTGATGAGGTTCAGCTCGTTCATCAGCTGCTCGTCGATGGCGAGCCGGCCTGCGGTATCGATGAGCACCACGTCGCACTTCTTCGCCCGGGCCTCCTCCACGCCCTTCACCGCCAGGTCCGGGGGCAGGGTGTCCGGCTGGAAGAAGACCGGAACCGCGAGCCGTTCGGCCAGGACTTGAAGCTGGTCCACGGCGGCTGGACGGTAGATGTCGGCGGCGACGAGAAGGGGCTTCCGGCCCTGCTTCATCAGGTAGCTCGCCATCTTCCCGACGGTGGTCGTCTTTCCCGAGCCCTGCAGGCCCACCATCATCATCGTGGTGATCCCTCCCTTGGGCTTGAACTTCAGGGAGGTATCCACCGGGCCCATCAGGGCCTCGAGCTCGTCGTGACACACCTTGATGAAGTGCTCGCCGGCGGAGACCTTGTGCCTCCGCCCTTGCTTGTCGGTGATGGTGGTCTGGACGGTGGCGCCGACCGCCTTCTCTCGCACGCGGGCGACGAAGGACTTGACCACGTCGAAGGCGACGTCGGCCTCGAGGAGCGACACGCGGATGTCCCGCAGCGACTCGTCGACGAGCTCGGGGGTGATCTCCTGCTTCCCGGCGAGCCGGTTCCTGGCCGCCCGGAAGCCCTTGGTGACGGTTTCCAGCATGGGGGGAAACGTCTTTAACACCGGCCCCGGTGTAGGTGGGACCCCGAGCAACTTCCTTGCGTGCTCCCTCCCCGACCAGGTGACATCGAGGTCAGTCCGTCACGAGGAGGTTCCATGCGGAGAGGGGCGTTCCTGGCGTCCGTGCTGTTCCTCGTCCTCCCGGTGGAGGCCGCCGAGGAAGGGGGGCCGGACGACCCGGGCCGGTTCCGGGTGGGGGTGAACCTGGGGATCATCAGCGTCCCCCGGCCGATCCACATCGAGGGCTACGCCCGGCTTCATCCGTTCATCGGCGTGAGCGGAAGCTGGAGCACCTTTCCGAAGTTCGCCTCGGACGCGATCCTGAGCTGGGCCGGAGCGAAGAGCGACACCACCAACTCGACGCTCAACAATTTCGACGCCTGGGAGATCGCGCTGCGGATCTACCCGCTGCGGGGGACTTTCTACCTCGGCGTGGGGGCCGGGCAGCAGGTCATCGATGCTGCGGTGACAGAGAAGCAGACCGGGTCACCGATCGGGATCGGCGGCTCGGCACGCGTCGAGAGCTGGGTCATCACCCCGCGGATCGGCTGGCAATGGGTGTGGAGCAGCGGATTCGCGATGGGACTGGACCTGGGCGCCCAGTTCGTCGTCGGTCATACCGAGAACGTGTTCCTCCCGCCGGGGACCCCACCGGACGTCGAGCAGGACGTGCGCGACATCGTCCACTTCGGGTCCACGGTGCCGTTGCCGGTCTTCCGGTTCAGCATCGGCTACCACTTCGGGTAGGGCGCCCCGCGCGCTACGGCGTCGACATCAGGAGCGCCATCAGCGCGCAGATGTTGATCGGCTTCCACTCGAGGATACCGGTCGGAAACTTCACCGTCACCGGTGAGATGCCTCCCGCGCAGGAGCGGGAGCCGACGTAGCTTTCCCCGGACCGGGCGAGGTCGTAGGAGCAGAGCCCCATGGTGCCGGCGATGCGCTCTTTGGACGCAGTGATGTTCGACGGCCTTCCGACGAGTCCGGTGCACTTGAGCTGGTCGCCCTCCTCGACGGCATTGAGGGTGACCGGTCCCTGTCCTCCCTGGCCGGTGGCGGTTCCTGCTGCCTGATCGATGGAGAGCTGAAAGGGCCTCCCGAGCAGAGTACCCCGGAGGGTGGCCCCGTTGTCATAGCGCCCGATGTCGATGCTGGGTCCCTGCGCACCGTCCTTGGTGATGAGGGCGGTGGTCTCGAATCCGTTGCCCACCATGCTGAAGCGCTGCTCGGGACCGCTGGTCGTCTGCAGCTTGCCGGAGCTGGAGGTCGCGCAGGCCATGGCGAGCAGGAGGGCAGAGACGGAGACGAGCGCCAGGTGGCGCATTCGGAAGCAAGCGGAGGACATGGTCACCTCGGACGTCGAACTCCCCTCGGCCGCCGACCATAGCCCCGCCGGCGACCAGCGAGGAAGCAAACGGTACAGAGCCGGCTCGGTCTTCATGCCCGTCGGGAATCGGCCGTCGAACCCCCAACATCCCTGTCGATTCATGAGATGCCCGCCTCGGCGTTCGACCGCAGATCACTGGACCGGATGAAGGCGAACGCCACCATCCTCATCGCCGAGGACGACTTCGGGTTCCGCGACACTCTCGAGGACGTGCTGGCCGAGGAGGGATATCCCGTCTCCGTGGCCCGGAACGGGGCGGAAGCGCTCGGGGTCCTCGGAAGGATCGGCCGTCCGGTTCTGATCCTTCTCGACATGAACATGCCGGTGATGGACGGGATGACCTTCCTCGCACACCTGGAGGAGTGGCCCGACCGCGAGGAGATGGAGGTCGTGATCATGTCCGCTGCGGTCGAGGTCGAGCTGCTGTTCGGGCACACGCCGGGCGTGCTGAAGGCGCTGAAGAAGCCGTTCGACCTGGAGGAGATTCTCGTGCTGGCCGAGGAGTTCGCTGCCCGACATGCTCCCGCCGGAGCTTCGACCGCCGCGACGGCCACCCAGCCGACGGCGGTCACCGCCGGAACGACCCCTCCGCCCGCTGCGCCCGAGGAGTGACGCGCCCACGGGGCCTTCGTCGAGCAGGGACGCCTCGCCCGGTGCGATCCGGCAGATCGGCTCTTCCGTGAGTGCGGGAGGCGGGGCTTTGCTTTGGAGTGTGACTCAGGGTGAAAGCAGGTAATTCTGGTGTTGGTGCCCCCCTGCTTCCTCGTCGCTGAACAGGACTCGTCGCTCCGGCAGGTGCTGGCGGAGATCACCGCGGAGACCTTTCCCAGCGCCATTGTCTACTCGGCGCAGGATGAGACCGAGGCCCTCGCGACGCTTCCGAGGCTCCGGCCCCCGTGCGTCGCGGTCCTCCACTGGAGCCTCCTGGAGGAGGGCTCGGCGACGCTCGCGTTGTTCCAGGCCGCCGGTGTACCCGTCCTCCTCACCTCGGCGTGGGATTCGGCGACCGTCGCGGAAGCAGGTCCGGCCAGCGGCAGACTGAAGAAGCCGTTCGAGCTCCACGAGTACGTCGCCTGTCTCCAGAATCTGCTCGCGTCCTGGCCCGAGCCGGGAACCCCTGACTGAATCGCCGCTCGGACTAGAGTCGGGCGATGCAGATCCGACATCGGGGGGTCAGTCTCGGGCTTCTGGTCGTTCTCGCCGCGGCCTGCGCGAAGGAGGCAGCGTCGAGCAAGACCGACCCTCCCCCGGAGGCCGCCTACCGCCAGTTCATGGTGGCGTACGTCGAAGCGAGCGAAGCCGGGATCCGGCCCCTGATCGTCGAGCGGGCCGGGGCCGAGGTGCTGTGGCAGCCCCGGTATTCCCCGGAGCTCGCGAAGGATCTCGCCGCCAGCTACCGATCGATGGACATCATCCGCGTCAAGGGAACGGACAAGCGGGTCACGCTCAAGTCGATGGCGGTCCCGTCGAGCGTCGACGTGGTCTTCGACGGCCAGGTCTGGCGAGTGGATCCTGCGCCGATCATCGCGGTCAGGAGAGCGGCCGAAGCCGAGAAGAATCGCCAGCCGTCGCAGTGATGGCCAGCCGCGCTCCGCGACGGAGGGCAACCCCGAACCGGATCTCGGAAAGTGGCCTATGGTGCCACGGCTCGGGTGGCGGAACCGGTAGACGCAGCGGACTTAAAATCCGCGGCTGCCTCGGCAGCGTGCCAGTTCAACTCTGGCCCCGAGCATAGCTAGTGCTCGAAGAACACCTCGGGACCGCGGAGCGCTCGCCGCACCAGCAGCCGCGCTGCCCAGACGCCGAGCCACGCGCCGATGAGCAGGCTCAGCATCGGGTCCACCCAGTGCCACCCGAAGAGGGCGATGAACCCCGCGCCCGCCAGACCGGCCAGCGTCATCCCACCGTCGGACAGTTCGTGGGCCAGCGCCGCCCGGAACGAGAAGTGGGTCTCGGCCGGCCTGCGGAAGAGGAGCGCCGAGCAGGTGTTCGCAACGAGCCCGATCAAAGCCACCAGCATCGCCGCGGCCTTGGGCAGCTCCTCGGGAGGATGCAGCAGGTGGTCCACGCTGAGCCACACCACCCAGCCGGCGATGGCCACGATGATCCCCAGCACCGCCACCGCGCCCAGGTCCTCGCTCGCCCCATGGAGCCGACCCGGAGGGATGAGCAGGACCAGGAAGATGCCCAGGTGCGCCAGGAGGTGCACCCCATCGGCGAGGAGGAACAGGCTCCCGCTCGCGCGAGAGGTGTAGAGCTCCACACCCCCGGCGACCACGGTGATGACCGCGGCGAGCGCCACACGGGAGGCGGGAACGTGGGAGAGGTTCCGGTGGTGTTCGTGCGGCGGGTGCGAGCCCAAGGCGGGGAGTTCTATGCCAGGCCCGCCCCGCGCGCTCGAAAGTCACGCGCCTCGGCGCATTTTCCTCGCTGCCCTGTTTCCACGGCGGCCGCGTCGGGGAGGATGGGCGCGCGCCCAGGCCTCAGCGCGGCGCGGTCTCGGCCACCAGCCGGCGGATCCGCGCCTCCGCAGGGCGGAGATCGAAGGGGACGCCGAAGAGCTTTGCCACGTCCTCGGCCTCGGTCTTGTTCCCCTCGGCCACGAGGCTCTTGATGAGCTTCCCGGCCTCGGGGCTTCCGTACCAGTCCGGACCGAAGCGAGTGCGCAGGCCCTCGGACATGAGGTGCGCGAGGGCGAAGGAGCGGGCGTAGTCCAGCGAGTAGAAGGTGTCGTCCACGTCGGTCCGGAAGCGGAGTGCGTCGCTCTCGTCCAGTGGTACCGCGTAGGCGTTGGAGAACACCTCCCGGTAGACCGCCATGGGGTCGGTCGTGGGTCGGTCGTAGATGCCCTTCCACAGCGAGGGCGAGCCGGCGTGCAGCACCGACTCGTAGACCAGCTTCGCGTATGCGTACCGGCGCAGGTAGTAGAGCTGGTAGAGCAGCTGCAGCCGCGCGAGCTCCCGGATCTCCTGGTCGCTCATCAGCGGGTCGTTCCGCTTCGCCTCGGTGTTGTGGGCCTGGACGAAGCTCCGGTACCGGCGCAGCCACACCGGGTCGGCCCACGCGTAGCGGAACACCTCACCCAGCCCCTCGGTGAGCGCACCGGGCCCGAGCTGCTGGAACTCCCAGACCTTGGTCGTGGTGTTGGCGAACATGACCGCGTGCCCGCCCTCGTGAAAGAAGGTGCCCAGGCTGTCGATGCCCGGGATGGGCTTGACGTTGATCCGCACGTCCGACGGCACGCGGATGCCCCAGCACGCGGCGCGCGGCTCCTTGAGCGGGTTCAGCGCGTCGTCCACCCGCACCTCGGTGCCGGCCACGGTCTTGAAGCCGAGCCCCATCCCGCCGAGGAACGAGCGGAAGGCGGGCACGGCGATGTCCGCGGGGAAGAAGCGCTCGTGGCGGGCGCCCTTGAACAGGCGGCTGAAGTCGCTCCGGCGGAGCTGGGAGGCGGGGATGCCCAGCTCGCGAGGGCTGACCTCCTGGAGGAGTTCGTGGAACATCCCGTCCGTCGCGTCCAGGAAGCGCTTGCCCTCCACCATGAAGGGGCGAAGCTTCGCGCGGCGGCTCTCCTCGGAGAGCTCCACGTAGGAGCGATACCCCAGCTCGCGGGCCAGCCGCTGCGCCGTCGTCTCCTTCTCCACGAGGATGGGGTTCATCACCGTCCGCCAGATCTCGGCCCGAGCCTTCTCGATCTCCGCCCGCCTGCCGGCGTCCTTCTCCTCCGCGACCAGCAGGTCCAGCTGCTTGTAGGGAACCGGGTCCTTCATCCACGGGAGACGCACCGTCGCCTGGAGCGCGGCGTTCTGCGCACGGTCGTCGAACTTCGCCGTCGACTGGGCCAGGAACTCACCGGCGAGGTAGGCCTGGAAGTATTCACGGGCCCGTCGCTCGTCGGCGGAGATGCCCGGCTCCTTCGCCGCCTTCCGCACCCGGGCGATTGTGTCCTTGGAGAAGAGCCGGTCGTGCCCCAGGTAGGTCTCGGCCTGGATGCTCGTCTCGCCGACGGTCGCGGTGTACCACTGCAGCGTCTGCTGGATGAGGACCAGCGCCTCGGCCTCGGCGCGCGGTCCGGCGAGGGGATCGGGCCCCGCTGCCAGGGCGAGCGCGGACACCGTGAGAAGGGAAGTGAGCATCCGCGCAGGCTATGACGGTGCAGGATCTGCGGGCTCGTCTCGTGCAGCGAGCGGGGGCTCGCGGGCGGCCTCCATCGTCGACGCCCGCCGCTAGCGCGCCGGCTCGACTCCCGGGGTCGGGGTGCTCTCCTCGGTGTCAGCGTGCCTGGCGCTCTCCCCGCTGCGGTCGAGCGCGGCCTTGAACAGGATGGGCCCCACCAGCTCGTTCAGGGCTACCGTGGCAACGGCCATGGCGGCGAAGCCTGCGCCGTATCCGGGGTGCTCCTTCTGGATCTTCCCGGCGATGCCCAGCGCCAGGCCTGCCTGCGAGACCAGCCCCGTCCACCCCCAGCGTCGGAGCTTCGGTGGGTCGTCCGCCAGGTGGCTGGAGAGCCGCGCCGAGAACCAGGTGAACCCACCACGACACAGGGTCAGGGCCAGGGCAGCAGGCCAGAGCTGAGCCAGGAGCGGCAGGTCCAGGTGCGCGCCCGCCGTGGCGAAGAAGATGACGTAGACGATCTCCCCCAATCGCTCGATCTCCTCGAGAAACTTTTCCCCCTGCTTCGAGAGGTTCTGCACCACGAACCCCGCGGTGATGAAGATCAGGAGCCAGTCGAAGCGCAGGTAGTCCAGCACCTGGGTCATCACCAGCCCCAGCGCGACGAACACCAGCACCAGCTGCCGGCCGACGAATCGCAGATACGCCGCGAGGAGCAACCCCAGCGTGGAGCCGAGCGCGATGCTGCCGATCACCTCGTGGCCGAGCTCCTGGAACGCGCGCATGGAGAAGGCGGCCCCCGGTTCGAGGAGGGGCCGCGTCACGGTGAACACCAGCGCCAGGACCACGACCACCACCACGTCGGAGGCCATGACGAAGGCGAGGGTGAAGGTCGCCAGCGGCCCCTTCGCTCCGGTCTGAGAGAGCACGCCCAGCGTCGCCGACGGGCTGCGGGTGATCGCCACCACTCCCCAGAGGAGGGCCACCCCGACGACCACGGAGAAGGGAAGCCCCGCGGTGAAGGGGAGCACGGGGCGGAGCGCGAGGAACGCCCCGGCCATGAGAACCAGGACCAGGACGTTCTGGATCAGGGTGGCCCACAGGAGCGACCGTGCCGCGGCGATCAGCTTCGAGATCCGCAGCTCCGCGCCGCCGGCCAGTGAGATGAGCGACAGCGCGAGCGCATTGACCGGAGTGAGGTCCTGGACCGCGGTGTGGTCCACCAGGTGGAGCGCATACGGGCCGGCGGCCATCCCGGTCAGCAAATAGGCGGTCAGGTGGGGGATGCCGATTCGCTCGAGCACGTTCGCCACCACCGTGCCCGCGAGCAGGAGGAACCCCAGCGCGGCCAGGGCGTGGCTTCGCCCCCCCTCGTGGGTCGCCGTCGAGGCGAGCACCATCAGCCCCACCAGGATCCCCAGGAGGAGCAGCTCCACCCCGCGGTTCGCCCTCCGGTGCTCGCCGGTAGAGCTCACACCGCCACCTCCACCGCCGGCTGCGGGGCAGGCTCCACGCTGGCCTCCCCCGCTCGCCGCAGCGCCGCCCTCAACCCGACGGGGGCGACCAGCTCGCCGAGCAAGGTGGCCGCGGCAGCCGAGACCAGCACCGTCTCCCCGACCGGCCCGGGAAACCGGAGGGCGAATGCCAGTCCGATGCTCATGCTGGTGGGACCGCAGGCCAGGAGTGCGGGGAGCAGAGGCGCACCGGCCCGGCGGAGCGGCGGGGACACCAGTGCGGCGCACCCTGCCACCAGCCCCTTGGCCAGCACCCGGGCCCCGAGCACGGTGGGGATCACCCACGCGAGAAACGGGACCTGACCCACGTCGATCCACGCTCCGGCGAGGAGCAGGGCCGGCAGCCGGAGCGGGACCTCGCCGGGAAGAACCGCGGCGCGGATGGCTTGCCGGTGCGAGGACACTGCACTGAGGCCCAGACCCATGCAGAACCCCACCGTGAGGACCGCCAGGTCGGCCCGGACGGCCAGCCCGATGGCCACCATCGAGGTGCCGAACAGCACCGCCCACAGCGAGCGCGAGCGGAACCGGCGCGAGACGAGCAGCGCGGTCAGCAGGCCGATCGTCACCCCCAGGCCGATCTGGCCGGCCCAGAGCACCGCGGGGTGCGTCGCCCAGCGCAGGCCCGTCGGCGGCTGCAGGGTGAACAGCGCTCCGCAGAGGAGCAGCGGGCCGAGGTCGTCCGCGTCGGAGACGTCCAGGAGCAGCTCGGTCACCGGACCACTCGCCTTCAGCCGGTCCGCCACCCAGCGCACAGCGTGACGGGTTGTCTCGGCACAGGCGGCTCCGATGCCTCCGGCGGCGATCCAGTTCGTCGTGTCCTGCCACCAGACGAGCCCGGACGGCTGCACGCGGCGGAGAAGCGCGAAGGTCGCCGCGGCCACGACGGCCATGGTCAGGAGCCCGGCGAGCGTTCCTCCGACGAGCCGGGCAACCGGGATCCGCCGCCGGTCCAGCCACCCGTAGTCGAGCCCCAGGATCAGCGCGAGCCATCCCAGCCCCACCTGGGCGAGCGGGTTGAAGACCTCGAGCAGCTCGGGTGTCACCAGCCCGAGCGCCGTCGGCCCGATCAGGAACCCGGCGAGGACCGGTCCCGATCCCGAGGCCAGGCCGTGCCGTGCCTGGCTCCGGCGTGCGACCAGGACGCTGCCCACGAAGGCGGCGGCGATGAGGCCCATCATCCCCCAGAGCGCATTCATGGGGGTGCCTCGCGGGCCGGTTGCCCGAGCGGGATGCGCGCGTCGCGCAGCGCGGAGGCCACGCGCTGCCCCAGGTCGGGACCGATGCCGGACACCCTCCACCGAGCGCCGTGGGCGTCCAGTGACACCAGCTCGGCGCGGGCCCCGGAGGCGTGCGAGCCCGCAGCCTCGAGGAGCACCGACTCGACCCGGGCCTGGTCCTCGCTGCTCCCGACCACCACCTCCAGGACCCGGGAGGGTAGTGCGCCCAGCGCCCGCCGCGGGTGAAGGAAGGCGACGAGGTGAGGGACGCGCAGCTCGGCGCCCTCGGGGTCCTCGAGCAGCACGTCGAGAAGGCCGACCGATCGGACCTGTCCGCGTCGCCCGCCGAGCTCCACCACCTCGCCCGGCCGCACCGTCCGTCCGAGCACGGTGGGAAGCCCCACCGCGATGGAGGCAAGCAGCGGGACGGCGCCGAGAGCCAGCGCGAGGAGCACCGCCGTTCCGAGCCGGGAGAGGGCGCCGGTGTCCTCTCCGGTGATCAGCGGGGCAGCGAAGAGCACGGCGAGGACGAAGAGCGCCGCCCGGAGGAGCACACCCACCGGCGTGGCCAGATCCGCGGAGATCCAGCGCACCTTCGTTTCCCCGCGGGCGATGCTCTCGAAGAAGAGCCGCAGGGTCCGGATCACCAGGGCCACCGCGAGGCCGAGCAGGCCCGCGACCACCAGCATCGGGAGCGCGCCGCCGGCGCGTCCGAGGATCTCCCCCGCCGGACGGAGAACCGAGCCGGTGAGCCGCGCGCCGTACTCGCGGGTGGGCGTGAAGAGCGAGAGGACGAAGAGCACCCAGACGTAGACGACGATGACCTGCAGGATCCGCGTTCCGACGCGGAGGCCGAGGCGCAGCGCCCCGCGCACAGCCCGGCGGCTGGCGACCTCCACCGTGCCGAGCCGAAACGCAGGGACCCGTTCGCGATCGCCCAGCAGGGTGTCCTGGAGCTGGAGTCCCAGCCGCCCCAGCAGGCGCAGGGCCAGGAACGCCAGCAGGGTGATGAACACCGCGAGCGACACGGAGAAGACGGCGTCCTGGATCTGCAGCCGCCGCCGCTCCGCCTTGAGCGCCGAATCCAGACGCTGTGCCGCAACCGCGGCGTACAGCGTGAGGTCGTCCGTGCCGACCGCCTCGGCGTCCTCCGTGGTCAGCTCGACGATGGGCGTCTCGCCCACCAGCAACGTCACCGCTCCCTCGCGAGGCTCGGTGCGCACCACGTCCGGGCCGGGAAGCTCGAGGACGTGGGTCAGGGTCTCGCTGGCGTCGCGGGCACGGGCCTGCGGAGAGCGCTGCGCTCGCGGCACCCGGAGCTCGAGGACGGCGCGCTCCCCGATCCGGATCACCCCGGGCGGCGGGCTTCCTGGCTTGCTCTCCGCGCCTGCGGCGAGAGCGGTCCTGCAAGCCAGGAGCACCAGCACCAGCGGGAGAAGGCGGGATTTCACGGGCCGCGCGAGCGTTTCCGTGGGACGGGCCGGGGTCAAGTCCCTTCGTCGGGGGCAGCCGCTCCCCCGGACCGGCCCGGGTGCCTAGCTTTCCGCGGATGGACGACGGGTTTCGTCGCTTCGCCAACACCTCGTCTCATGCGCTGGGGACCCCGGTCGCCTTCGCGCTCGCGGTGCTGGTGGTCGCGGTCTGGGCGGTGACCGGGCCGCTCTTCCACTTCAGCGATTCGTGGCAGCTGGTCATCAACACCGGGACGACGGTGGTGACCTTCCTGATGGTGTTCCTGATCCAGGCCACCCAGAACCGGGACGCGACGGCGCTCCATCTGAAGCTGGACGAGCTCATCCGGAGTACCCGCGAGGCGCGGAACACCTTCGCTGCCCTGGAGGATGCATCCGAGGACGAGCTGAAGGGGTTCCAGGACGAGTTCCGCAAGCTCCGGGACGAGGGGCACAGCGAGACCGTCGCGGCGATGAAGGCCCGGGAGCGCCGGCTCCGTGGGGAGCGGAAGGACTGAGCGGGGAGTTTCCCGACCCGCACGCGGTGTATGCGTCGAGGTCCCGGTGCCTTGTCCCGGTCCGGCGCCGGGCGCACCATGACGGTGACTCCAACGGAGGGTCCCGGCGATGCCGACCATCAAGCGCGATCTGAGCGCGTTCGACCCCGGGCTGTGGGCGCACTATGCGTCGGCCATCCTCGGGGCCTGGTTCTTCATGTCCTCGGTCGTCTGGCACGAAGGAACCGTGTGGCGGAGCCTGGACTGGATCCTCGGGCTACTCGTGATCGGCGCCTCGATCATGGCCCTCCGGCACGCGCGGCAGCACTGGCTGATCTCCGGCCTGGGGGTGGTGCTCGTGCTGGTGAGCTTCGTCCTGCCGCACGCGAGTGACCTCACGGCCTGGAACGAGCGCATCGTCGGCGTGCTCCTGGTGGTGCTCGGACTGGTCGCCGGAGGCGAGCTCCCGCCGGAAGACAGCTGAGCAGCCGGCGCCACGGGTAGCGGGCATCCGAGCGCCGCCCGGCTCGGGGGATGCGTGGGAGCCCAAGCATCGTTACTGACCTCCCTGGAGGTCAGCTCATGACGACGACGGAGCGCGGTCTGTGGGGGATCGATCCTGGATCGGCGGCGCGGTACACCACCATGATCATCGGGGCGTGGTTCTTCATGTCCGCTCTCATCTGGCGCCATGCAGTGGCGATCGGGAGCTTGGACTGGATCCTGGGGCTCGTGATCGTGAGCCTGTCGGCGCTCGCCATCCGGCAGCCCCGGCTGCACTGGGCCGTCGCGGGGATCGGGGCCTGGATCCTGATCCAGAGCGCCTTCCTGCCCCATCTCCTCGAGGGCACGGTGTGGAACGAGCGAGTGGTGGGAGCGCTGGTTCTTCTCCTCGGGCTGGTGCCGGGCGGAGCAGTTCCAGCCGAGGAGGTCTGAGCACTCGCGCTCAGAACTCGAGCGCCAGCCCCCCGCGGAGCTCGACCGGGTTGTCCGGCGTGAAGGAAACTCCGGTGACGGCCCACATCCACGGAAGGATGCGGAGCCGCACGTCGAGATCGACGCCGTAGGGATCCGTGGGGTCAGAGCGCTCGGTGAAGTCCCCGTCGAGCACCGGCACCGGGACCCTCCCCAGCTGCACGAATCGGAACACCGACGCGAGAGCCAGCCGGTCGTCGAGCAGCGACAACCGGGTGCCCACCTCCGTGCCCCAGAGCCTCGGTGTCGCGGCGGCACCGTTGGGGGGCAGTCCTGCTCGGGGATTGGTCCGGAGAAGCTCTCCCCCCGTCGCAAGGTACAGATCCCACCCGCCGAGGGGGGTAACGACGGTCAGGAGCTCGGGGTCCACCATGTTCCCACCGTCTGCCAGGCCCGGTCCGGTTCCCGGTTTGCTTGGATGCCGCAGGTCGACGAAGGGCGGAGGTTTGTTCCCGTCGAGCCGGGCGAGGACCTCGGGCATGAGGGACCCCAGGTTGGCGTGCGCCTGGTCGTCGATGACGGCCTCGGCGCTTGCAAGCCGGTGCAGCGCGGGCTCGGCCCCTGCCGAGGTGGAGAGGAGAAGCAGCACGAGCCTGAGGTTCGCGACCACGGATCTCGACATCGGTCCCTCGCGGGGTGCGTGGAACGGCCAGCAGGAACGGCTGCGCACGCGTGCTGGCGTGCCGCCCACGGTTCTGCCGCCCCTGACTTCCCGATGTACGGGCGAGGCGGCCGACCGGATTCGAGCCAAGATCTCCGCGCGGCCTGCGGCCTGCGCCCGATAGGGTGGACCGGCTCATGGGCAGATCCTGGCTCCGCGTCCTCGTCCTCCTCGTCCTGGTCCCCGGCGCGGCCCGTGCGCACGCGCTTCGCCTGTCGACGGGCGAGGTCACCATCGACAACCGCCAGGTCCAGGCCGTGCTCCAGTTCGCCCGGGCCGAGCTGGAAGCGCTGCGGCCCGAGGAGATTGCCGCCACGGTGCAGGTCTCCTCGGACGGAGCAGCCTGCGTGCTCGTCGCATCCTCGGTGGCTCCCGTCCAGGAGGACGGCGTGGGCGTCACCGCGCGCTGGGACTGCCCCAGCGCTCCCGGACGGCTGCGGATGTCGCTCGGCTTCCTCGGCCGGCTCCCGGAAGGGCATCTCCACGTGGCCCTGGTGAAGGCACCGGGGCTCGCCGTGCAGCGCACCGCCAGGGCGACGCCCCGGTGCTGGAGGTCGAGGCCCAGCCGTCAGCCTGGGCGGGAGCAGGACGGTTCCTCCGCCTCGGCGCGGAGCACATCTTCCAGGGCGCGGACCACATCGCCTTCCTCCTCGGCGTCCTCCTCCTGGGGGGCAGCTTCCGCCAGCTGGTGGGCATCGTGACCGCCTTCACCGTCGCCCACTCGTTGACCCTCGCCCTCGCCACCCTGGGCTGGGTCGTTCCTCCGCCGCGCCTCATCGAGCCGCTGATCGCGCTGAGCATCGTTGCGGTGGCGGTGGAAAATCTCCTGTCGCTCCGGCCGCCGGTCTCCGCCGAGCGGGTACGGACGGCAATCGCGCACCGCTGGCGGCTCACCTTCGGCTTCGGGCTCGTGCACGGGTTCGGGTTCGCCGGCGCGCTGCGGGCGCTCGAGCTTCCGCGGGCGTTGCTCGCTCCCAGCCTCCTGACCTTCAACCTGGGCGTCGAGCTCGGGCAGCTGGTGATCGTCGCCCTGGCCTGGCCGGTGCTCCGCTGGCTCCGCGGCGTGGGCCGGGTCTGGCCGGTGGGGATTCGCTGGGCCTCGGCCGCCGTCGCCGGGCTGGGAGTCTACTGGCTGCTGGACCGGGTGCTCACGGCCTGACTCGCGCTCCGTCGGGCCCTTCCTGCACCGCCACGGCGCCTTCCGGCGATTGTCAGCTGAACGCCGATCCGGAAGAAGTCACTTGGCGCCGGGATTCCGCGCGGCGTGGAGTTGGTCGTCCTCACACCGATCGGCAGGGAGGTCCATCGATCATGGGCAACAAGGGCTCGTTCGCCACGGACATCGCCAACATCCGCAAGAGGGCGCGCGAGAAGCTGGAGATGGGTGCGATCACCGAGAACTACGGAGGCGACGTGCAGACCGCGATCGCGCTCCTGAACGAGGCGGTGGCGACGGAGATCGTCTGCGTCCTCCGCTACAAGTACCACGCCGTCGCCGCGGCCGGCATCGCCAGCGAGTCGGTGAAGGAGGAGTTCGCCCAGCACGCTCGCGAAGAGGAGCAGCACCTGGACTGGCTCTCGGAGCGGATCAACCAGCTCGGCGGCAAGCCCAACCTCAATCCCGAGGGTCTCACCACCAGGGCCGCGTCCCAGTACGCCGAGGGCGAGAACCTGGTGGACATGATCCGCGAGAACCTGGTCGCGGAGCGGATCGCCATCGAGCACTACCGCGACCTGATCCGCTACTTCGGGGAGAAGGACCCCACCACCCGGACCCTCCTCGAGCGGGTGCTGGCCCAGGAGGAGGAGCACGCCAACGACATGCACGACCTCCTCGTCGCCCACGAGGGCAAGCCGATGCTGAAGAAGTAGCCGGTCGCCCGACGTACCCGGCGGGGGCTGGGTTGACCACTGTGATGCCGCCGCCCGGAGCTACCCGACACCGGGGCTCCGTGCTGAGCGGACGCCGCGGCCATGACCTTAACCTCCGCGCAACCCGGGTGTACGAATGGGGTTCCATGACCGATCCCGACGCGCCTCATCCGGGCCGCCGCCGCTGGGTCTGGGTCTCCGCGCTCGTCCTGTTGCTGGTCGCCGGCGGGGTGGCCTGGCGCGTCCTGCGCCGCCCTCCGCCGCTCCAGTACCAGACTGCCGCGGTTTCCCGGGGACCCGTGGTGGCGAAGGTGACCGCCACCGGCATCCTCTCCGCGGTGGTGACCGTCCAGGTGGGCAGCCAGGTCAGCGGACGGATCGCGACGCTGCACGCGGACTACAACTCCACGGTGAAGAAGGGTGAGCTCCTCGCGGAGATCGATCCCGCGCTCTTCCAGGCCAACGTCGAGCAGGGGAAGGCCAACGTCCTCCAGGCGGAGGGTCAGCTGAAGCAGGCCCAGGCGAACGTGCTCGCGGCGCAGCGGACCTACGACCGCGACAAGCCGCTCCGGGCGAGCAACCTCATCGCCCAGGCCGATCTGGACACCGCGGAGACCACCCTCGAGGCGGCCAAGGCCTCCGTCGTCGCGGCGCGGGGCAACCTCGCCCAGGCCCGGGCGCAGCTCAGCCAGGCCCAGGTGAACCTCACCTACACCAAGATCCTCTCTCCCATCGACGGGGTGGTCATCTCCCGGAGCGTGGACGTGGGCCAGACGGTGGCGGCCTCGCTGGCGGCGCCCACCATCTTCACCCTCGCCGGAGATCTCAAGGCGATGCAGGTGGACACCAGCGTCGCCGAGGCCGACGTGGGCAAGCTCACGCCCGGGATGGAGGCGACCTTCGTGGTGGATGCCTTCCCGGACGAGCGGTTCAAGGGGACCATCCGGCAGATCCGCAACGCGCCGCAGACCCAGCAGAACGTCGTCACCTACGACGCGGTCATCGACGTCAAGAACCCGGACCTCAAGCTCCGGCCGGGCATGACCGCCAACGTGACGGTCGTCTACGCCGATCGGCCGGACGTGCTGAAGGTTCCGAACGCCGCGCTCCGCTTCCGGCCGACTCCGGAGATGCTCGCCGCCCTCGGACGGACCAGCGCCGCTCCGGGACGGGTCGCAGGGCGTGACGGCGCTGCGGCCGGTGGTGGCGGCGGAGGGCGTGGGGGAGCGGGAGGAAGCGGTCCCGGGCGCACCCTGTGGGTCGTCCGCGATGGCCGCCCTTCGCCGGCGCAGGTGACCATCGGCGTCTCCGACGGGACCTTCACCGAGATCGCCTCCGGACCCATCCAGGCCGGCGACGCGGTGCTGACCGGCGTGGAGAGCGCGCCCGCGGGCGGGGCCCGACCGGCGAACCCGGTGGCTCCCGGAGGTCCGGGGCGCCGGCCGTTCTAGGCACTAAGCGATGCCGCCGCCGCTGATCTCGGTGCAGGACGTCACCAAGGTGTTCCAGATGGGGGACGTCGAGGTCCGGGCGCTCCGGGGCGTCAGCCTGGACATCGAGGCCGGAGAGTTTGTGGCCATCCGGGGCCCCTCGGGAAGCGGCAAGTCCACCCTGATGAACATCGTGGGCTGCCTCGACCGGCCCACCACCGGTCGCTACCTGCTCGACGGGAAGGACGTCGCGCCGCTCGACCGCGACGCCCTGGCGAAGATCCGGAACCAGCGGCTGGGGTTCGTCTTCCAGAGCTTCAACCTGCTCCCCCGCACCAATGCGCTGGAGAACGTGGAGCTGCCGCTGCTCTATGGCGGAGTGCCACGCTCCGAGCGCCACCGGCGGGCAGCCCGGGCACTGGAGCGGGTAGGGCTGGGGGACAGGCTGGACCACACCCCGAACCGCCTCTCGGGTGGACAGCAGCAGCGGGTGGCGATTGCCCGGGCGCTGGTGACCGAGCCCAAGCTCATCCTGGCCGACGAGCCCACCGGCAACCTCGACTCGCGAACCAGTGTGGAGGTGATGGCCCTCTTCCAGGAGCTCGGCTCGACCGGAATCACCATCGTGGTGGTCACCCACGAGCCCGACATCGCCACCTTCGTCGGCCGACAGATCGTCGTCCGTGATGGGCACATCGCCAGCGACCGCCGACAGACACCGGTGAAGGCCGACCCATCGACCATCCCGGCCGAGGACGTGACATGAACGGCCTGGAGACCCTGCGGGTGGCGATCCGGGCGCTTCTCCGGAACAAGCTTCGATCGTTCCTCACCACGCTGGGGATGATCTTCGGCGTGGGGGCGGTGGTGGCCACGGTGGCCATCGGGGAGGGCGCGCGCGCGACGGTGGAGGAGGCGTTCGCCTCGATGGGCACCAACCTCCTGGTGGTGCTGCCGGGCTCCGCCAACACCGGGGGTGCGCGCGGGGGCTTCGGCTCGCAGCCCACGCTCACCTGGGAGGATCTCAAGGCGATCCGCAACGAGGTGCCCAGCGTCCGGTACGCCGTCCCCTACCTCCGCAGCACCTCCCAGGTACTCAGCGAGGAGCAGAACTGGACCACGCAGATCGCCGGGACCGAGCCGGACTACTTCGAGATCCGGAGCTGGCCGATGGCGCTCGGCACGCGCTTCACCGATTCCGACGTCGACACCGGGACCAAGGTGGCAGTGCTCGGGGGAACCGTCGCCGAGAAGCTCTTCGGCGCGGGCTCCAACCCGGTGGGGCAGACGGTGCGGATCCGGAACATCCCCTTCCAGGTCGTGGCGGTCGCCGGACGCAAGGGGCAGACGCCCACCGGGCAGGATTCGGACGACGTGGTGTTCATCCCCCGGACCACCTTCCAGGCCAAGATCCAGGGGGGACTGGGGAAGTTCCTCCAGGGCTCGATCTTCATCAGCGCGACCAACGCCAATACGGCGGAGCGGCAGGTGACGGAGCTCCTCCGCGACCGTCACCGCATCGGTGGACCGTCGGAGGACGATTTCCAGATCCGGAACCTTGCCGAGGTGGCGAGCGCCCAGGAGGAGAGCAGCCGGACGGTGACCCTCTTCCTGGCCATCGTCGCCGCGGTCTCGCTGCTGGTCGGCGGGATCGGGATCATGAACATCATGCTGGTGAGCGTGACCGAGCGGACGCGGGAGATCGGCACGCGCATCGCGGTGGGCGCGCGGGGGCGTGACATCCTCCGGCAGTTCCTCGGCGAGGCGGTGGTCCTCGCCGTGGCCGGTGGCGTCCTGGGCATCACCGCCGGCATCGGCGTCGCCCGCTGGCTCACCGCGGCCTTCCACTGGCCAGTGGCCTTCCGCCCGGACGTGATGATCCTCGCGGTGGTCTTCAGCGGCGCGGTGGGCGTCGTCTTCGGCCTGTACCCGGCACGCAAGGCGAGCCGGCTCGATCCCATCGAGGCGCTTCGCTACGAGTGAGTCGGCCGGCGCGGGCCGGCGGCGCTCAGAACTTGCCGGAGCGGATCTGCGCCAGCACGTCCGGGAGTCGGACCTGCTGTGCCAGCGACTGGATCTGCCCTTGCACCTGCGGGAGCAGCGACTTCGCCTCGTCCTGGAAGCGGCTGAAGAGGCCGCGCAGGTCCTCGGCGGAGAGCTTCCGCCCTTGCGCGTAGTACTGCTTCGCGGCGTGGCCCAGCGCGTAGGTGGCGGCGAAGGTCACCGCGGCGCCTGCCGCGACCCCGGTCGCGCCACCGAGGAGGCCGCCGAGGACGCCGGAGGCGACGCCGCCCAGGACTTTCCGCACCATCCCCTCGACCATCTGCGCCGCGGCCCCCAGGCCGAAGGTGCCCGCCAGGTCCTTCACCTGGTTGACGTCGAGCTGCTGGCCATACCGGTGGCCCACCTCGTACACGAGCCGCAGCTGCAGGGGCAGGATGGCCAGATTGGCGAGGCGGTCCGGCAGCAGCTCCAGTGCCCCGGTCAGCATCGCCTGCTGGAGGATGCGCTGGTCGAGGGCAGCGTCGGTCGAGCCGCTGACCTCGGGCAGCGTTCCGGTGAGCGGCGCTGCGGAGAGCGCCCGCAGCTGGTCCTCGAACTCGTGGGTCGCCGCAGGACCCAGGCCAAGCGCTCCGTGCAGCGCGCTGAGGAATGCCTGCTCGCGCGGGTTGGGCACCCCGTCCACGCTGCACACCGCGAGCGCGACCTCGTAGGCGCTGCGCCGTGCATCGGCGTCCGAGAGCGAGGCCGCGAGCACGCCGATGCCTTGACGGGCGGCTGCCGGCTGATCGAGGGCGATGGTCGCTGCCGGCACCCCGAGGCGGGTCGCGACCGAGGCGAGCTCGCGCTGCTCGTCGGGGGTGATCTGTCCATCGGCCATGGCCGCCATGAGCGCGATCTGGGAGATGCTGGAAGCGTCGTCGGCGTTCATGAGGGGACTTCTACTGCTGGTGGCGCGACGGCGGCGAGGGTGGGGTGCCGGACCGTCCAGCGGTCATCCATCCGAGCGGGCAGGGTCCGTGGCGGGCGGACCGTCCCACTGCCCCTCAGAGCAGCCGCTGGGTGGGATTCGGCCGGCCTTCCTGGAACCGTGACGGCCGGAGCGCGTGGACGTCGATCGACGGCGGCCGTCCGGTGAGCATCTCGGCAGCGAGCTGGCCCAGCGCCGGGGAATGCATCACTCCATGGCCGGACGACCCGTTCACCAGGAAGAGCCGCTCGAGCCCGGGCGCGGGTCCCAGCAGCGCGTGCTCGTCCGGAGACATCTCGTAGAGCCCCGCATAGGCCGACGCGATGGGGACCTCGGCCAGCGGCGGCACCCGTTCGCATGTGGCGGCGGCGACCCGCGCCGTCCACTCCGGGTCCACGGAGACGTCGAACGGATCGGCGGCTCCCTCGGTGGGCCAGAGCAGCAGCACGTGGTCGTCGCGCACCCGGAAGTGGAACCCGTCGGCGAAGACCGTCATCGGTGTCGAGGCGGGGAGCGCGGTCGTGGGCACGGTCCTCGCCACTTGCCGCCGCAGTGGCTGGACGGGGACGTCGACCCCGGCCATCGCGCCGAGCCGGCCTGCCCACGCCCCGGCCGCGTTCACCACCCTGGCCGCCTCATGCCGGCCCGTGGAGGTCTCGACGGCGATCGCCTCGCTCCGGCTCGAGAGCCCGGTCACCTCGGCATCGAGCCGTTGCACCCCCGCTCGCAGCGCGGCTTCCAGGTAGCCCTGGCGAATCTGCATCGGCCGGATGAAGCCGTCGCGCTGAGAGAACGTGCCGCCGACCACGCCCTCGGTGCGGATGCAGGGCGCGAGGCGGCAGACGTCCTCGACCTCGACCGGCATCGCGTCGGTGCAGCCGCACGATCGCTGGACCTCGAGTGCCGCTGCGAGCTGGCGGCGCTGCGCATCGGTCGCGGCGAGGAACAGGTACCCGGCCGGGCGGTATCCGGGGTCGACCCCGGTCTCCTCGCAGAAGGCGAGAAGCTTCTGACGCGAGAGGAGGGAGAGCCGGACGTTGACCTCCGTGGCGAACTGGGCGCGGAAGCCGCCCGTGGCGCGCTCGGTGCTCCCGCCGCCGCGGTCCACGACGAGGATGCGTCGGACTCCCGCGGCGGCCAGGTGGTGGGCCACGCTCCAGCCCACCACGCCACCGCCGACGACGAGGACGTCCCAGTTCACCGGGCGGAGACCCGAGCGAGGTCCTTCATCGGAAGGAGCAAACCTCCGTTCCGACGTGGTTGCAATGCGCCCGATGCGCAACTGCCCGCAACGTGGACGCATTCTGGCGCCGCCGGCCGGAGGAGACGTGCACCCGGAGATGGGTGAGCAGGGTCCTGCACCGGTCCATCAATCCGGACGCCGGAGCATGCGGGTCGCGCTGCTACCGTGTGGCGCGTGCGCGCGTCGCTCGGGTCGCTCCTCGGAAGCTTCCTGATCGCCACCTCGCTCCTCGCCGGCTGCCGGCCCGTCGAGGACATGCAGCGCGACTACGCCAAGAAGATCACCCCCACCGGAGTCGGCGCGCAGCCCGTCCCCGACACCATCCAGGAGAAGGCCATTCGCCCGATGAAGGTGCGGGTCTGGGTGGACGGCGACTACCAGCGACAGACGCTCCGCTGGGAGGACCGCATCCTCGCTCAGTTCGATCGCGCCAACCGGGTGCTGATCTCGCAGTTCGGCGTCCGCCTCGACGTGGTCCGGACCGGGCGCTGAGCGCCGTTCCCGCGCTGCCTGTCCGGAGTCACTTGCACACCTGACTGCAGACAGCCGGGAAGTTTCCCTGCTGCAGGTCCGAGCAGTTCGCGCTCGAGTACGCAGCGACGCACTGGTCCGCGGCGGACTGATCGAAGCTCGTTCCCCCGGGACATTCGGTCTTCGAGCACTGACTGCCGAGCTGGCTCACGCATCCCGACTGGGAGCCGAATTCCTGTCCGGCTGCCTGCGAGTCGCAGGCGAAGAGCCGGCTGCACAGCGCATCCACACCGCGCCGGCAGTAGTCCTGGACGTTGCTGCTGCCACCGCATCCGGCTCCGAGCACCGCCAGCGCCAGGGTCGCTCCCACCACGGCACGCTTCATCGTCACCCCTCCCCAGGGAAAGGGCGGGCGTGTACCCGAGGAGGCGTGAGGAAGACAAGCGCGTTGCAACAAGGTGGTCCCCTCGCCCGGAGCCCGAGGAGCCCACCTTGCGCGGAGAGCGATGGCCTACTCGTCGTGGCGGTGCGACTTGTCCCAGCGCGGATCCTTCGGGTCGAACACGATGGGCCGCAGATAGTCGTTCGGGTCAACCAGCCAGCGCAGCTCGGGGCGATCCTGTACCGGAATACCCATCGCGTCCTGCTGCTTCAGGTACCCCACCTTCCACTCCAGCGACGAGCTCTCGACCGCCACCGCCGTCACGTGGTTGGGGAGAAAGACCTTGGGAGCGATGTGGCTGTTGTAGTCGACGATGTCCCGCTCTCCGTTGATGCCGAAGCCCAGGCTCACCACGGAGCCGATCTCCACGTCGGTCGGACCGAGGGCCTCCATCAGGTTCGCCAGCTTTGCGCCCACCTCCGGCCCGAAGCAGCCGCGCGCGTCCTGGCCGGGCTGGCTCGGCTGGGGCGGATTGGTGCCGGGGATGTTGTTGGGAAGCGCGCAGCCCTCGCGGAGGGCGCCGGTGGTGTTGTGCCACACGAAGGTGAACTCGTTGTCGCCGCGGAGCCGGAACACGTAATAGATGCTGATCGGCCCGCCCTGACCCGCCCGGGAGGTGGACAGGTCGAGCACCGAGTTCTGCGGCGTACCGGCGGGGAACATGCTCGCATCACGCGGGTCGGCGATGTTGCAGGGTGGGGTGCACGCGCCGTTGACCGGGCTATTGATGATCACCGGGGGAAAGCTGGTGTCCTGCGGCGCGGTGTTGGTGGAGTGGAGGTGCTTGAAGGCCTGGATGGTCGCCACCGGCTCCAGCTGATGGATGGGGACCACCTCGCTCCCGGGGAGCGAGCCCCGCGAGGTGATCGAGACGCAGGGCACAGTGGAGCCGGCGCCGAACAGGCGCGCGGCATCGAGCTGCATGTTGTCGCAGGTCTCGGGCGAGGCGTAGATGGTCGCCCCGGTCTTGTTCGAGAGATATGCGGCGTTGTCCGCGTGGTCGAAGTGGCCGTGGCCGATGAACAGCGCCTCGGGCTTGAGGTCGACCAGATCCTGGATGGTGAACGGGGTGCGGCCGGGCTGGACCTCGAGGCGGGTGACGAAGGTGTCGAGCAAGATCACCCGGCCCTTCACCGAGGTGGCGAAGGTCGCGTTGGTCGCCCAGGAGAAGATGACCCGCTCCTTGCTCACCTCGCCCGAGCGTGAGTCCACGTTCTCGCGGCCGAAGACCTTCTGACGCGCGGCGATCATCGCCGGGTCGGGAGAATTCGGTTTACCTGCGAGCGCAAGGCCGGGGATCGTGGTCAGTGCTGCGAGGAGAGCCAGACGGCTGGAGGTCCGCATGGGGCAATGCTTCCCTGGATGCCGAGGCATCCGGTGACGGGTGGAGCTGCACTCGTGCCTCGCCGACTCGAGACACGAAGGCGCGCGAAGTACGCCCGCACCAGATCGGAATCAAACGCCACGCAGCGAGCCGCCCGAGGTGGTAGTTGCGCAGGCAACGAATGCAGCTTCCAGCGCATCGGACCTGCGACAGCGTTGCGGCGAGCGGCGCGACGGAGGTGTTGATGAAGCACGATGGCAGCACCGGCATGCGCAGACGTGTCCCGTGACAACCGAGAACAAAGTCGGATCCAGTTCCCACCACGCCGCGCCCGCCAATGCTTCCGGCCTCGGAACGTCCTGTGGTTTGTCCACCGCGGCGCGACGATCGGGAAGCTGCCTGACGTGAGCTTGCCTGGCCGGGGCCCTCTTGGGTAACACGCGCCACTCCATGGCGGCGCTGGCGATCGAGGTGCGGGGGCTGGTGAAGCGCTTCGGCGACCTGGTCGCCGTCGACGGCATCGACCTCACCGTCCCGACCGGCACCTGCCTCGGTCTGCTCGGACCGAACGGGGCAGGGAAGACCACGACCGTGGAGATTCTCGAGGGGCTCCAGCCGGCCTCCTCGGGTCAGGTGCGGGTGCTGGGCCGGACCTGGGCCGAGGATCCCGAGGGGATCCGCGGCCGCATCGGGGCGACCCTCCAGGAAACGCGCTTCCACGAGAAGCTCACGGTGGAGGAGACGCTCAGCCTGTTCCGGAGCTTCTACCCGGGAGGTCAGGCCGTCGAGTCGGCCCTCGCGCAGGTCGCGCTGGAGGACAAGCGCGACGCCCGGGTCGGAACTCTCTCCGGCGGCCAGAAGCAGCGGCTGGCGCTCGCCGTCGGGCTGGTCGGGGACCCGGAGCTGCTCTTCCTCGACGAGCCGACCACCGGGCTGGACCCCGTGAGCCGCCGAGGCCTGTGGACCATCATCGAGGGACTGAAGGGACGGGGCCGCACGGTCGTGCTGACCACCCACTACATGGAGGAGGCGGCCATCCTCTGCGACGACATCGTCATCGTGGACCACGGGAGGATCGTGGCCCGCGGCACGCCCGGCGACCTCGTGCACTCGCTTGGCGGCGAGCAGCTCATCGAGTTCGTCGCCCGGCCGGCGATTCCGGCCGCGGCCCTGGAGCGGGTGCCCGGCTTCAGCCGGCACCGGCAGCGGGGCGAGATGGTGTCGCTCTCGGTCCAGGCGCTGCACGAGGCGGTGCCGGCTCTTCTCCGCATCGCCGACGAGCACCGGAGCGAGCTGGTCCAGCTGTCCACCCGCGCCGCCACGCTCGACGACGTGTTCCTCGCGCTCACCGGTCGCACGCTCGTCGAGGCGGAGCAGGGATGAAGGGCGCGGCCGCCTGGCTCAATCCCTTCTGGCAGCTGCTCCTGATGCGGCTGCGCTCGTTCACTCGCGAGCCCTCGGCCACCTTCTGGGTATTCGGCTTTCCGCTGCTGATGTCGATCGTTCTGGGGCTCGCTTTCCGGAATCAAGCAGGCGCGCGGCTCTCGGTCGCGGTCACAGAGGGGCCGGAGCGCGCGGAGGTGCTGGCGGCGATCCGGGCGAGCGAGGGCCTGAGCGCGACCGAGATGACGCTGGACGAGGCTCACAGCGCTCTCAGGAGCGGGAAGATCGCCCTTGCGGTGGTCCCTGCGGCTACGCCGCGCCTCCTGCTCGACTCCACGCAGCCGGAGGCCCGCTCGGCGAAGCTCCTGGTCGTGGACGCGCTCCAGCGCGCCGCGGGGAGGACGGATCCCCGGGCCCTGGAGGAGGAGCGGGTGACGCTTCCGGGTGCCCGGTACATCGACTTCCTGGTGCCCGGGCTCCTCGGCTTCGGGCTGATGTCCTCCAGCATCTGGGGAGTGGGGTGGGCCATCGTCCAGATGCGGATGGGGAAGCTCCTCCGCCGGCTCGCCGCGACCCCGATGCGGAAGGTCGACTTTCTGCTTGCCTTCGCCACGGGGCGGCTCTTCCTCGCCCTGCTGGAGGTGCTCTTCTTCGTCGGGTTCGCGCGACTGATCTTCGACGTGCGGGTCGCCGGCAACCTCCTGACCTTCCTCCTCTGGGGGCTCCTGGGAGCGCTGAGCTTCGGGGGGCTCTCGGCGCTGGTGGCCAGCCGGGCGCAGAACTCGGAGACCGCCAGCGGGCTGATGAACCTGGTCACCCTGCCGATGACCGTGGTCTCCGGCGTGTTCTTCTCCGCGAGCCACTTCCCGGGCTGGGCCCAGCCGGTCATCCGGGCGCTGCCGCTCACCGCCCTCATCGATGGGCTCCGGGCCATCTCCATCGACGGCGCGGGGGTCTCCGCCCTGCTCGGACCGTCAGTCATTCTGGTGCTCTGGGGAGTGGGGAGCTTCGCCCTCGCCTTGCGTCTCTTCCGCTGGACCTGAAGCGGTTGCGGCTGCCGGGGTGGGCCTGGCACTCTGACGCACCGTGTCCAGGCGCGCCAACCTCGTCAGTGATGATCAGCGCGCGCTGGCGGTGCTCGCCGAGATCGGTCGGGCGCTGGCCCGCGGCGGCGAGGTTCGCTCCGTCCTGGAGCGCGCGCTCGAGCTCCTGGAGGAGGCGCTGGGCATCGTCCGCGGCGCGGTCTTCCTCTTCCACGAGGACTCGGGTGCGCTCCAGGTCGACGCGGCGCTGGGCATCTCCGCCGAGGGGCTCGGCGCCCGCTACCGGCCCGGCGAGGGCATCATCGGGCGCGTCCTTCAGTCCGGGCGTCCGGTGGTGGTCCCGGCCAGCACGCGAGAGCCACTGCTGCTGAACCGGGCCTTCCAGCGCCGCCGGACCGGGTCGCCGGAGGTGAGCGTCCTCTGCGTTCCCATCGCCTTCGATCGCCAGCCAGCCGGGGTCCTGATGGTGGACGTTCCCTTCCAGCAGGGGCGGGACTTCCAGTCCGAGATGCAGTTCCTGGGCGTGGTCGCATCGATGATGGCCCAGACGCTCCGCGCCCAGCGGGTGATCGAGGATGAGCGCAACCGGCTCCTGGCGGAGAACAAGAATCTCCGCTCCGAGCTGGAGGAGCGCTACGACCTGTCGAACATCATCGGCACCAGCGGGCCGATGAAGCAGGTGTATGAGCAGATCGCCCAGGTGGCGCAGACGGCGACCACGGTCCTGGTCCGGGGCGAGTCCGGAACCGGCAAGGAGCTCATCGCCCACGCCATCCACTACAACTCACCTCGCGCCTCGAAGCCGTTCGTCAAGGTGAGCTGCGCCGCGCTTCCGGACACGCTGATCGAGTCCGAGCTCTTCGGCTACGAGAAGGGCGCCTTCACCGGCGCGCAGGCCAGGAAGCGCGGACGATTCGAGCTGGCCCACGGGGGCACGCTGTTCCTCGACGAGGTGGGCGAGCTCAACCTGCCCACCCAGGTGAAGCTGCTGCGGGTGCTCCAGGAAGGGGAGTTCGAGCGGCTGGGCGGGACGGAGACGGTCAAGGTCGATGTCCGGCTCATCACCGCGACCAACCGCGACCTCGAAGCAGCGATGGGGGAGAAGCAGTTCCGCGAGGACCTCTATTACCGGCTCAACGTGTTCTCGATCTTCGTGCCACCGTTGCGTGACCGGAAGCCGGACGTGATGCTCCTGGCGGACCATTTCCTGATCAAGTACGCGCGCCGGCACAACAAGCGCATCAAGCGGATCGCCACACCGGCGATCGACATGCTGATGAGCTACCACTGGCCGGGAAACGTCCGGGAGCTGGAGAACATCGTGGAGCGGGCGGTGCTAACCTGCGACGGGCAGGTGATCCACGGGCACGACCTGCCCCCCACGCTCCAGACCGCCGAGGCATCGGGGACGACGATGCAGTCGTCGCTCTCCGACGCGATCGAGCAGTACGAGAAGGATCTGATCGTGGATGCGCTGAAGAGCGCGCGCGGCAATCGCGCAAAGGCCGCGCGGCTGCTCGGCACGACCGAGCGGATCATCGGGTACAAGATCCGCAAGTACGCGATCGAGGTCGCACGGTTCCGCGGTGGGGGGCCATCGCTGGTGCCGGTGCGACGCCGGACCGGGACCCGCTAACTCCGCGACCTGAAGCCGTCGATGCCACACGGGTCGAGCCTCGGATCCAGAGCCCACGATTCAGACACAACTTTTGTTTGCTAGGTTCCTTGACTAAGGACCTCCCACCGAGAGCCCACCGTGAGCGATCGACTAGGGTTAATGTTGGAATCCGACGGGCGAGAAATCGCGAAAGCCCTGCTCGGCGGCACCGGTGTATTGATCCTTACTGTTTCAGTCGAGCTCGATGAGCCTGGAACAGAGCTAGTGCGCATGTCACTTGAAGGCACCTCAGACGCAAGGCAGATCTTTGAGCGCTGGGTCTCGACTGAATTGCACGAAGGCTCAAGCGTAACTGTCCGAGTAGTCCGAGGCGGTGAGTCTCATCCTCGGCCCAAAGCCCTAATCCTCAGAGGACAGACGACACCAGCAGGTGATGAAGTTCGGCTAGAAGCACTCAAGGCAGAAGCGACGGCGATCCACGCGAAAAGGCGAAAGCGATCCAAAACCCGTTGAACGGGCGCGCGAACTGACTCGGCGCCTCAAGTCGCCGCGGCCACCTCGACCGTTTTGCCTGCCGCGCGCAGCAGATGGCGGGCGATCTCCTCCACGCCGACCCCGTTCGTCACCTGGGAGAAGACGGTCGGGCCGGCGCCTCGCATCCTCTTCGCGTCACGGTCCATCACGCCCAGGTCCGCGCCGACGTGCGGCGCGAGGTCGGTCTTGTTGATGACGAGAAGATCTGACTGGGTGATGCCGGGCCCGCCCTTGCGCGGCACCTTGTCTCCGCCCGCGACATCGATGACGTAGATGGTGAAGTCCGCCAGCTCCCGGCTGTACTGCGCCGCCAGGTTGTCCCCGCCGCTCTCCACGAAGAGCAGCTCGGGCACCGGGCGCACCTCCTTCATCAGCCGCTCGAGCGAGAGGAGATTGTGGCTGATGTCCTCGCGGATCGCCGCGTGGGGACAGCCGCCGGTCTCCACCGCCCGGATGCGCTCGGTCGGGAGCGCCTCGTTCCGGACCAGGAACTCGGCATCCTCCCGTGTGAAGATGTCGTTGGTCACCACCCCGAGGCTGACCCGGTCTCGCAGCAGCCGGCACAGCGCGAGCACCAGCGCCGTCTTTCCGCTCCCCACCGGGCCGCCGACCCCCACGGTGTACGCGCGCTCGCGGGTGTCTCGCCGCATCGGCCGCTCGCGGTCGTGGAAGCGGCCGGGGTGGTCGGCGTGGGTGTGGTCGCCTTCGTGGCCCATGTCTCGAGACTCCTTCAGGACTGGAACAGCCGCGAGTGCAGCCGGTCGTGCGTGGCGTGGAAGAGATCGAGCAGCGGCGCCGGCTGGGCGAGGTCGTCGGCTCCCAGCGAGCTGCAGCGGCTCGCCACATCGTCCAGCGCCGGCTCCAGGGCGCCGAGCATGCGCTGGGCCTCGTAGGTTCCCACCAGGCCCAGACGCACGCCCGCGGAGAGCACGCCGCGAGCGCTGCTCCACAGGAACAGCCGCTGCATCTCCTCGAGCGACATTCCCAGCGCACGGAACACCACGCCCCAGAGCGGCGCGAGGTGCATGCACAGGCCGTCGGGTACCCGCGGTGCCTCCCCGGGGAAGACGCGTGCGCAGGTGGAGAAGAACGCCTCGCCCTGCGTCCGGCTCGCGCGGTTCGCGACGTGGTTGGCGAGAAACACGTCCGCCCGTGCGTCAAGCGGCCCGAGCTTGCCCGCGTCCAGCCAGGCCTCCCGGGCGAGCGGGAGCGCGCCGAATCCCGTCTGCCACAGGGCCGCCCGGCTGAACGCCCCGAGGTCGGGGACCTCGCCCGCCTGAGCCGCCGCCTCGAGCCCGCCCGAGTGGGCGAAGCCACCGGTGGGGAACGCCGAGTCCGCGAGCTGCAGGAGTCGCCAGGTGGCCATGGCGGTCAGAAGAGCGAGTACCGCTGGGCGAGGGGAAGGGTCTCCGCCGGCTCACAGCGGAGCAGCACGCCGTCGGCCCGGACCTCGTAGGTCTCCGGATCCACCTCCAGCCGGGGCAGCGCGTCGTTCAGCTTCATGTGCCGCTTGCCCAGCTTCCGGCAGCCGCGCACGGCGGAGAGATGCTTCTTCAGCCCGAGCTTCGCCACCGTTCCTTCTGCGAGCGACCGCTGGCTGACCAGGGCGAGGCTGATGGCGCCTGGCGCCCGGGCCCCGAACATCGGTCGCATGATCTGCGGCTGGGCCGGGGGGATGGAGGCGTTGGCGTCGCCCATCTGCGCCCAGGCGATGAACCCGCCCTTGATCACCATCTCCGGCTTCACCCCGAAGAAGCCCGGCTTCCACAGCACCAGGTCGGCCAGCTTCCCGACCTCCACCGAGCCGGTCTCGTGAGCGAACCCGTGGGCGATGGCGGGATTGACGGTGTACTTCGCCACGTAGCGCCGGATCCGGACGTTGTCGTTGTGGCCCTGCTCGTCGGGGAGCCGGCCGCGCTGCTCGCGCATCTTGTGGGCCGTCTGCCACGTGCGCGTAATCACCTCGCCGACCCGCCCCATCGCCTGGCTGTCGCTGGACATCATGCTGATCGCCCCGAGGTCGTGGAGGATGTCCTCGGCGGCGATGGTCTCGGCGCGGATCCGGCTCTCGGCGAAGGCC
Source organism: Myxococcota bacterium (assembly GCA_046732375.1). Classification (GTDB taxonomy): domain Bacteria; phylum Myxococcota; class Myxococcia; order Myxococcales; family Myxococcaceae; genus RPRB01. The sequence continues at coordinate 15,902 of JBKPMY010000208.1, read as the reverse complement.
ACGTCCTCGGGGATCTCCCGGTCGAGGTGGTGGCAGACCATGAGCATGTCCAGGTGCTCGTCGAGCGTGTTCACCGTGAACGGCCGGGTCGGATTGGTCGAGGAGGGGAGCACGTGCGGCACGCCACAGACCCGGAGGATGTCCGGCGCGTGGCCACCGCCCGCTCCCTCCGAGTGGTAGGCGTGGATGGTTCGATCGCGGAAGGCGGCGATCGAGTCGTCGACGAAGCCCGACTCGTTGAGCGTGTCGGTGTGCAGCGTGACCAGGACGTCCTCGCCCTCCGCGATCTCGAGGCAGCAGTCGATCGTCGCCGGCGTGGTGCCCCAGTCCTCGTGGAGCTTCAGGCCGAGCGCTCCCGCGGCGATCTGCTCGACCAGCCCCTCCGGCCGAGAGGTGTTCCCCTTGCCGGTGAACCCGACGTTCAGCGGGATGTCGTCCACCGCCTCCAGCATGCGGGCGATGTTCCAGGCGCCCGGCGTGCAGGTGGTGGCGTTGGTCCCGGTGGCCGGCCCCGTTCCTCCGCCGATCCAGGAGGTGATCCCGCTGGCGAGCGCCTCCTCCGCCTGCTGCGGGCTGATGAAGTGGATGTGGCTGTCGATTCCGCCCGCGGTGAGGATCAGCCCCTCGCCGGCGATGGCCTCCGTGGTCACCCCCACCACCATCCCCGGCGTGACCCCGGCCATGATGTCCGGGTTCCCGGCCTTGCCGATGCCGGCGATGCGCCCGTCCTTGATCCCCACGTCGGCCTTGTAGATTCCGCTGTGGTCGACGATCAGCGCATTGGTGATGACGACGTCGAGCGCGTCCCGGTCCGCGGCACCGGCCTTCTGGCCCTGGCCGTCGCGGAGCACCTTGCCGCCGCCGAACTTGCACTCGTCCCCGTAGGTCGTCAGGTCGCGCTCCACCTCGGCGACCAGCGCGGTGTCGCCCAGACGCACGCGGTCACCGGTGGTCGGCCCGTAGAGGTCTGCGTAGTGGCGTCGATCGAGTCTGCGGCTCATGGCTGCCCCCGGTGGGAGAAGCCGCGCTCCTGCACTGCGGTGAGGAAGCGGTCACGGCCCGCCTCGTTCACCGGACCGTCTCCGAGCGAGTTTCCTCCGTGGACCACCTTCGCTCCGGCCAGCGCCACCAGTTGCACCGTCTTGCTCTCGCCCGGCTCGAACCGCACCGCCGTGCCCGCGGGGATGTCCAGGCGCATCCCGTAGGCGCGCGCCCGGTCGAACTCCAGCGCGCGGTTGGTCTCCGCGAACGGGTAGTGGCTGCCAACCTGGATGGGACGGTCGCCGCGATTCACGACCGCCAGGCTCACCGTTTCCCGGCCGGCGTTGAGCTCGATCTCCCCGCTCGCGGTCATCACCTCGCCGGGCACGGAGACCTCGGTCGCCGGCGCGAAGGCCTTCGGCACGGGCAGGAAGCTCCCCGCCAGCGCCAGCGAGAGCTCTCCCTGCTCCAGCGCGATGGGATGGTGGACGGTGACCAGCTTCGTCCCGTCGGGGAAGGTCCCCTCCACCTGCACCTCGGCGATGAGCTCGGGAACGCCGGGAAGAACCTGCGCCCGCCCGAGCATCCGGCGGCCGACGTCCATCAGCTCGGCCACACTTCGCCCGTCACGGATCAGCTCCAGGAGCTGCGCCGAGATGAGCGCCACCGCCTCCGGATAGTTCAGCCGCAGCCCGCGGGCCAGGCGCTTCTGGGCGAGGAAGCCCGCGCCGTGAAGGACCAGCTTGTCGATGTCACGCGGCGACAGATGCATCGAGCCTCCAGGGGTCGTCCCCGAGCAGGGAGGGGAGGGTGGACAGGTGCCGGCGCAGCCGCTGGACCAGCTGCTGCACCGTCGGGGCGGCGGCGCGGACCACCAGCGCGCCGTCCCGGAGCGGACTGACCGATTCGACCCACGGCGCGCCGTCCCGCACCGGAGCCGCGTCGATCCGCTCGCGGATCGACTGGGCCAGGCTGGTGAAGAGGGGGCCTACCAGGAGCAGCGTGCCGATCGCCCCGAATCGCCCCATTCGCTCCTCCAGCGGGCCGTGCTCCGGGTCCAGCAGCCAGCGCTCGTCCAGGTAGGGGAGAACGCATAGGACGCTTTCGCAGCGGGTGAAGCCCCAGCGCTCGCGCCCGGCGGAGAGCACCTCCCAGAGCACGAGCGAGCTCCCCTCCTCGAGGTGGACCCGGGTGCTCTGTGCGTACCGTGCCCCGGCGAAGCAGGCAGTGGGGTCGGGAACCAGCACCAGCGTGCCACCGGCTTCCACGCGGGCGACGGTCTCGGAGGTCGCCCCCTGGGAGGAGCGGAACACCCGGGTGGGCCCCTGCGAGGAGACGAACGCCCGCGCGCCGGGGCCGACGGAGATCTCCAGCTCCAGCCGGTCCCCGTCCACCAGCCCTCCCCCCAGCGTGCTGACGTAGGCCCAGGCCGCGGTGCCATGGTTCCGGGGGGTCAGGAGGCGCAGCGGGCTCTCGGCGTACGCGGTCTCGACCGCGGTCCCCGTCCCCGACCTCCGGAAGGCGATCTGCCCCCGAGCCATGGCGTGCTTGTAGCGCGATCAGACCGCGAGGTGTCGCCGCACCTGGGCAGGATCGAGCTCGGCAATCCGGCCCCGCAGGACGATCTCCCCCCGGGACAGGACCGCGCAGTGCTCGGCCAGCTCCAGGGCGAAGTCCAGGTACTGCTCCACCAGCACGATGGTGATTCCCCGGCCAAGGAGCGCCCGGAGCACCCGCCCGATCTCCTTGATGGTCGAGGGCTGGATGCCCTCGGTGGGCTCGTCCAGGAGGAGCACCCGGGGCCTGGAGATGAGCGCCCGGGCAATGGCCAGCTGCTGCTGCTGGCCACCGGACAGGTCCCCCCCGCGCCGGTTCCGCATGGTGCGGAGGATGGGGAACAGCTCCTCCAGCTCGCTCCGGGGGATGGTCGCGCCGTCCCGGGCGGCCGCCTCACCCACGCCGAGGTTCTCCGTCACCGTCAGCCGCGAGAAGATCTCCCGCCCCTGGGGCACGTAGCCCATGCCCAGCCGGGCGCGCTCGTACGAGGGCAGGGGAGTGACGTCCCTCCCTCCGAGCTGGACCGTGCCCCGGCGCACCGGCAGCTCGCCCATCAGGCACCGCAGCAGGGTGGTCTTCCCCACGCCGTTTCGCCCCAGCAGGGCGGTGCAGGTCCCGGCCGGGACCTCCAGGTCGACCGCCCGGAGCGTGTGGCTGCCTCCGTAGTACTGGTCCAGTCCGCGCACGCTCAGCATCAGCGCCCCAGGTACACGTCGACGACGCGAGGATCTTCCCGGATGACGTCCATCGGCCCCTCCGCCAGGACCCGGCCCTCGTGCAGCACGGTCACCTTCCTCGCGATGCTGTCCACGAAGTGCATGTCGTGCTCCACGACCACCAGCGAGTGCTTTCCGGCCAGCGAGCGGAGGAGCTCGCCGGTCCGGGCGGTCTCCTCGTCGCTCATTCCCGCCACCGGCTCGTCCAGGAGCAGGAGGCCCGGTTCCTGGACCAGGAGCATGCCGATCTCCAGCCACTGCTTCTCGCCGTGCGAGAGGAGGTCGGCGAGCGTGCGCGCCTTGCCCCGGAGTCCGATGAGCCCGAGCACCTCGTCGATGCGCGTCTTCTGCTCGGCAGTGAGGCTGGCCCGGAGCGTCGGCACGACTCGCTTGTCCATCTTCAGCGCCAGCTCCAGATTCTCGAAGACGGTGTGGGCCCGGAAGATGGTGGGCTTCTGGAACTTCCGGCCGATGCCGGCGTGCACGATCTCCGCCTCGGACATGCGCGTGAGATCGTTCGCCTCGCCGTACTGGACATCCCCCACGTCGGGGCGGGTCCGGCCGGTGATGACGTCCATCAGGGTGGTCTTGCCCGCGCCGTTGGGACCGATGACGCAGCGGAGCTCGCCCGGCTCCACCAGGAGGCTCAGCGAGTCGAGCGCCCGGAAGCCGTCGAAGGTGACGGTGACCCCGCTCAGGTAGAGGACCGGTCCCGCCGGCGTGTCCAGGTTCACGAGCGGCCCTCCCGCCAGAGGAGCCCGAGCACCCCCCGCGGCAGCCACCGCGTCACCACGATGAACGACAGGCCCAGGACGAAGAGCCACAGCTCGGGGAAGGCGACGGTCAGCACGCTCTTCGCCCCGTGGAGCAGCCCCGCGCCGAGGATGGGGCCGAGGAGCGTGCCCCGTCCGCCCAGCGCCACGGCGATGGCGATCTCCACCGAGTTGGCAGGGGACATCTCGCTCGGGTTGACGATGCCCACCTGCGGCACGTAGAGCGCGCCGGCGATGCCACAGATGCAGGCGGAGAGCGTCCACACGAAGAGCTTGAACGACACCGGGTCATAGCCGCAGAAGCGCACCCGGTCCTCTGCGTCGCGGATCGCAGTGAGCACCCGGCCGAGCTTGGAGAGCACCAGCGCCCGGCACAGCACCACCACCGAGAGGAGGAGCGTCGCCGAGAGCATCAGCAGCACCACGCGGGTGCGAGGGCTGGCCAGCGGGAAGCCGAGGATGCGCTTGAAGTCGGTGAAGCCGTTGTTTCCTCCGAACCCGGTCTGGTTCCGGAAGAAGAGCAGCATCGCGGCGTAGGTCAGCGCCTGGGTGATGATCGAGAAGTAGACGCCGCGGATCCGCGAGCGGAAGGCGAACCAGCCGAAGACGAAGGCCAGAAGCCCCGGGACCAGGACCACCAGCAGCGCCTGCTGGAGGAATCGCTCGGAGCCGAGCCAGTACCAGGGCAGCTCCTTCCAGTCGAGGAACACCATGAAGTCGGGCAGCACCGGATCGCCGTAGACGCCGTCCCGGCCGATGGCCCGCATCAGGTACATGCCCATCGCGTAGCCGCCGAGGGCGAAGAAGAGCCCGTGGCCCAGCGAGAGGATGCCGGTGTAGCCCCACACCAGATCCATCGCCAGCGCCACCGTGGCGTAGCAGAGGATCTTCCCCACCAGCGTGACGGTGTAGTCCGAGAGGTGGAGCGGCGAGCTCGCCGGCACGGCCAGGTGCAGCAGCGGGATCGCCACCGCGACGAGTCCGTACGCGGCGAGGATGACCGCCCAGACCCTCCGTGGGTAGAGCCGCCGTCCCGGGCTCGCGGGCGCTGTGACCGTCGGAGCGAGGGTGACGGTGGCGGTGCTCACCCGTCCTCCAGCGCCCGACCGCGCAGCGCGAATAGACCCTGAGGCCGTCGCTGGATGAAGAGGATGACGAAGACCAGGACGACGATCTTCGCCATCACCGCTCCGGCCCAGGGCTCGAGCAGCTTGTTGACGACCCCCAGGCTCCCCGCGGCGATGGTCGTCCCGGCGAGCTGACCCACCCCGCCCAGCACAACGACCATGAACGAGTCGACGATGAATCCCTGTCCGAGCTCGGGACCCACGTTGCCGATCTGCGACAGGGCGCAGCCTCCCAGCCCGGCAATGCCCGAGCCGACGGCGAAGGCGAGGAGGTCCACTCGCGGCGTCCGGACGCCCAGGCCAGCGGCGCGTTGCCGGTCCTGCGTGACCGCCCGGACCAGGAGCCCGAGCCGGGTGCGGGTGAGGAGGAGCCAGACCCCGAGGAGGACTCCGCCGGCGAAGAGGAGGATGACGATCCGGTTCCAGGGGAGGACCAGGTCCGGCAGCAGGGTGACGCCGCCGGACATCCAGCTGGGGTTGGAGACCTCGACGTTCTGGGCGCCGAAGGTGACCCGCACCGCCTGCACGATGAGGAGGCTCGCTCCCCAGGTGGCGAGCAGGGTCTCCAGCGGGCGGCCGTAGAGCTTCCGCACCACGGTGATCTCCAGCAGCGCGCCCACTGCCGCGGCCGCGAGGAAGGCTACAGGCAGCGCGGCCAGCAGGTACCAGTCGAAGTGCCGCGAGCCCCGGAACGCCGACTGGACCAGCCAGGTGGCGTAGGCGCCGATCATCAGGAGCTCGCCGTGCGCCATGTTGATGACGCCCATCAGGCCGAAGGTGATGGCCAGCCCCAGCGCGGCGAGGAGCAGGATGCTCCCCAGGCTCAGACCGGAGAAGAAGAGCCCCACCATCGCCGCGCGCTGCAGCGCGAGATCCACGTCGCGGACCGCGCCGTCGATGGCGGCGAGGACGGTGGGGTCCTTCTCCACCTCCCGTTGCTGGAGGAGCCGGCGCTTGGCGTGGGCCTTGCGGAGCTCTTCGATCGCCGCCAGCCGCTGTCCGGGGTCTGGACTGGCCAGGGCCAGCATCGCCGCGGTCGCGCGGAGAGCCTCCTTCACCTCCCGATCCCGCTCCTGCGCCAGCGCCTTCTGGATCGCGGGGAGCACCTCCGGGCCCGGGTTGTCCTGGAGCACGCGCACCGCGGCGAGCCGACCCGGGGAGGACGTCTCGAGGAGCGAGAGCGCAGCCACTGCCCGCTCCAGCGTCCGGCGGAGGCGGTTGTTGATGGTCACCTGCTCCAGCTGGTCTCGGTCGACCGATGCCGGAGCACCGGTGAGCGCATCCTGGAGCGCGCCCTCCCGATCGACCAGCACCGCCGTCTGGCCGAGGTAGAGGTTTCCCTCCAGGAGCGCACGGAGGACCGGCAGAGCGTGCACGTCGGTCGCCTCCACCAGGGAAGCGATGGTCTCGTCGCGCGACTCGGGCTTGACGAGCCTGTCCAGGGCAGCGGCATCGAGGGTCGTGGGCGGGCGCGGCTCGGGCGGGGCGGCCTCGTCAGCACGGGCCGCCGCCGCCGTGAGCAGCAGCAGAAGTGGGAGGACCCGGCCCTCAGCGCTCCGCACGCTTCTCATTGCCGGGGATGTACGGGCTCCAGGGCTGCGCGCGGACGGGCTTGGAGGTCTTCCACACCACCGAGAACTGACCGTTGCCCTGGACCTCGCCGATCATCACCGGCTTCCAGAGGTGGTGATTGGTCTCGTCCATCTTCAGGGTGAAGCCCGAGGGAGCGGTGAAGGTCTGACCGCTCATCGCGGCGCGCACCGCGTCCACCTTGACGGTCCCGGCCTTCTTCACCGCCTGGGCCCACATGTGGATGCCGACGTAGGTGGCCTCCATCGGATCGTTGGTGACCCGCGAGTCGCCTCCGGGGAGGTTGTTCTTCTTCACGTACTCCTTCCACTGCTTGATGAAGGCGCTGTTCGCGGGGTTCTTGACCGACATGAAGTAGTTCCAGGCCGCGAGGTGACCCACCAGCGGCTTGGTGTCGATGCCCCGCAGCTCCTCCTCGCCCACGCTGAAGGCCACCACCGGGATGTCGGTCGCCTTCAGGCCCTGGTTGCCGAGCTCCTTGTAGAAGGGAACGTTCGAGTCACCGTTGATGGTGGAGATGACCGCGGTGTGCCCGCCCGCGCCGAACGCTTTGATCTGCGCGACGATGGTCTGGTAGTCGCTGTGGCCGAACGGCGTGTAGGTCTCCTGGATGTCCTTGTCGGTGACTCCCTTGGAGTGGAGGAACGCCCGGAGGATCTTGTTGGTGGTCCGCGGATAGACGTAGTCGGTGCCGAGCAGGAAGAAACGCGTCGCACCGCCACCTTCCCTGGACATCAGGTACTCCACCGCCGGGATGGCCTGCTGGTTCGGCGCGGCGCCGGTGTAGAAGACGTTCTGGCTCAGCTCCTCGCCCTCGTACTGCACGGGGTAGAAGAGGAGCCCGTTCAGCTCCTCGAAGACCGGGAGGACCGACTTCCGGGAGACCGAGGTCCAGCAGCCGAATACCGCCGCGACCTTGTCCTTGGTCAGGAGCTGCCGGGCCTTCTCGGCGAACAGCGGCCAGTTGGACGCCGGGTCCACCATCACCGGCTCTATCTTCTTCCCCAGCACGCCGCCTCGGGCGTTGAGCTCCTGGATGGTCATCAGCGCCACGTCCTTCAGCGAGGTCTCGCTGATGGCCATCGTTCCGGAGAGGGAGTGGAGGATGCCGACCTTGATCGTCTCCTCCGCTCTCGCATCGACCGAGGCGAGCATGAGAAAACCTGACAGCGCTGCGAGCCCGAGGCCTCTGTTCATCGTTCGCTCGTCTCCTTCGGCCCACCGCGGGCCGGCGGCGGAGGCTGCAAGCGATGGACCATGGAGCGGCGAGTGCGCCCCCTCGGGGGCGTCCCGATCTGACATCGAGCCGGACTGACGGATTTGTAGGACTCGATCCAGACGCGGACAATTTCGTCAGGCGCCTACCGACCGGTCAGTGCCACCTGCCGCCGCCTCCGGTCCGGATCTCGGAGGGTGACGCGCCTCGCCATACAGAATTGTCGGATCGCACGAGCAGGTGACGAATTTGTCACCGTCCGGCCGCGAGGGCGTCTGCGCCTGCCTCAGCGGGGAATGGTCATGTCGGTCACGATCTCCGCCGCCGACAGGGCGCGGTTGAAGACGTGCACCTCGTCGATGACCCCGAGGAAGTTGAAGATCACCGGTGAGCCGGCCCGTTGCCCGATGTTCGCGTTCACCGGGCTGTTGCCCTGGGACGCCGGGATCGTCCCGGCGAGAACTCCGTTGTTGAGCGCGCCGTTGAGGTACACCGAGAGGGTTCGCGCCGAGGCGTCGTACACGCCGGCGACGTGGTACCAGGTCCCGGCGGTCAGCACCGTCGCGCCGTAGCGCTGGACGGCCTCTCCGCCTGGGCCGCTGATCTGGAGCCCGAGCGTCCGCGAGCCGGTGTCGGCAGTGGTCTTGAGCTGCCAGCCCACGTCGCCACACTTGGAGACGATCGACGCATCGTCGACGGGATTGCTGCTGGTCCGGATCCACGCGGTGAGGGTCATGCTCCCGGTCATCTGCAGCTGCGCGGGATTCCCCAGGTTGATGAAGTCGTCGCCGGTGAAGGAGAGCCCTCCTCCGTACTGCCCGGTCGTCCAGCCGGGCCCATTGGTCAGTGTCCCGGTGATCCCGTTGCCGGAGAGGTCGGCGGTGGTGATGCCGGCGCCCTCGCTGAAGCGATACCCCGCGACGAGCCCTCCCGGCAGCGGATTCTGCTGGACGGTGTAGGTCGCGACGTACGACTGCGCCGAGGTCGGGACGGTGATCACGTGCTGCTGGGCGGCGCCATCCGACCAGGAGGCGAACGTGTACACGCTCTGTCCCACGGTCTGGTTCGAGGCGATGATCGTGTGGTGGAAGCCGATCAGCGTGTCGTGAACGAACGGCGTCGGTCGCGGGATGCCATCGAGCGTGATGTCGAGCCCGCTGGGAACGGTGCTGAAGGTCAGGTTCACCTTGTCCGGGAAGACCAGCACCGAGGTCGAGCCCTGCAGCCCGTCGGAATCGGTGACGGTGAGGGTGAACCGGTAGCGGGTGTCACCGCTGAAGTCGTGACCCTCCAGGGGAATGGTGAAGGTCCCCGAGGTGACGCCGTTCTGGGGGAGAGCAGGGTGGACGTGTCCCCCGTGCAGGAAATCGATCGACCAGCTGAACGCGCTCGCGGGCAGCGTGCCGTCCTCCGCGTCGGTGGCGGTCCCGGAGAAGGCGATGACGTTGCCGGCCCGGAAGAGAGACCCGTTGCCCGGCGCGAGGATGGTCGGCGTGGGCCGGTTGCCGACGTTCAGGGAGATGGGCGCCGCGAGGGTGGTGTTCACTCCATCGGAGACGGAGAGCTGGGCCGTGTACCTGCCGCTGGCGGCGTAGGTGTGGACCGGGCTGGGTGCGGTGGAGGTGGCGCCGTCCCCGAAGGTCCAGAGGTAGCTCAGGGGAGCCCCCTCGGGATCGGCCGTCCCGGCGCTGGAGAAGGTGACCATCAGCGGCGGAGGCCCTCCGGTGGGCTGGGCGCTGGCCACCGCGACCGGCGGCTGGTTGGCGGCACCCACGAACCGGATCCGCCGGACCTTGCTGATCCCGACCTCGCCGGTCGTGTCCGAGTAGCCGAGGTCGACGTAGTAGAGGGCGCCGTCCGGACCCTCGCACAGGTAGACGATGTCTCCGTAGGGGCCGTCCGGTGTGCCGTCGGGCGGCTCGAAGTTGAACACGCCGGTGACGTTCCCGTTCGCGTCGAAGGTCAGTCGCTTGATCCAGTTCTGCGCGTAGTCGGCAAAGAAGTAGCTGCCCCGGTACTGGGACGGGAACTGGGTCCCGCGGTAGACGAACCCACCGGTGATCGCCGAATCCCGGCCGTTGTGGGCGTAGGCGTAGATCGGGCTGGTGAATGTCGGATTGGATCCGCAGGAGAAGCCCTCGCAGATGGGCCAGCCGAAGTTCGCGCCTCGCGCCCCGACGTGGAGCTCCTCCTGCGCGGTGGAGTTGACGTTTCCTCCGACGTCTCCGATGTAGAGCCGCCCGGTCGGCGGGTCGATCGACGCCCGGAAGGGATTCCGCAGCCCGAGCGCCCAGATCGAGTCCACGTTCGGTCCCGCCCCGTCGTGGAACGGGTTGTCGGTGGGAATCGTCCCGTCTGAATTGAAGCGAAGGAGCTTCCCGCGAGAGCTGGTCAGCGACTGGGCGAGGTTGGGATTGAAGTGCTCGCCGGTGGTGATGTAGAGCTTGCCGTCGTTGCCGAAGTTGAGCGCGCCGCCGTGGTGCTCGATGTCGGCCGTATCTGGATCCTGGTAGATGACGAACTCGGATCCGGCGACGGTCCCGGTGAGATCCGCGGTGGCGGTGAACCGGGAGGCCCGGTCGCGGTTGGGCGACCCGAGCGTGTAGAACACGTAATAGAAGCGGTTGGTGGCGAAGTTCGGATCGAGGACCAGGTCCATCAGCCCCTGCTGGCCGTTCTGGGTCCCGATGTTGGTCAGGGTGAGGAAGGTCGTGGGGTAGATGGTCCAGGTCGCGGTGTTCACCCTCCGGATCCGGCCTCCCAGCTCCAGCACCAGCATGTCGCCGTTGGGAAGGAACTTGATCGCCGTGGGCAGGTTCAGCCCGCTGCCGATCAGGATCTCGTTCTGGAACGTCCCGCTCGTCCCACCCGAGAGGGTGGTGAACACGTTGTCCCCGGAGGCGATGGAGCTCGCGGCCGCGTCCCTGGAGATCACCCGGTAGTGGTAGGTCGTGTTCGCCGAGAGCCCGGAGAGATTGACCGAGTGGCCGGTGGTCAGGGCTGCGTCGAGCGGCGTGACGGTGCCGTAGGAGGTGGTCGTCCCGTACTCCACCTGCGAGGTCGTGAGCTGATCGGTCGTCCAGAGGATGATCGCGCTGGTGGAGGTGATCGTCTCCGCGCGCACCGCACTGATGGCGAAGGCCGGTGTGGTGATGGCCACCGGCGGGGTGGACTGCGCGGACAGGTTTCCGGCCGCGTCCCGCGCCGCGACGGTGTACGAGTAGCTCGTCGCCCGCGAGAGCCCGGTGTCGGAGAACGAGGTCCCGGCGGGAGTGCCGACCTGAACGCCGTTCCGGAACACGATGTAGCCGGTGATGCCCACGTTGTCCGTGGCGGCGTTCCAGCTCAGGTTGACCTGCATCGGTGAGGCCGCGACCGCGGCGAGTCCGGTCGGCGTGCTCGGCGGAACGATGTCCGCTCCCGCGGCCGTGGTGAAGGTGTTGTTGTTTCCCACCCGCTCGTTCCCCGCGGCGTCGATCGACCGGACCCGGTACCGGTAGGTGGTCGCCGGAGAGAGCCCGCTGACGGTGACCGCATGGCTGCTCACCAGGGTTGAGTCGAGTGGGGTGAACGATCCGAACGCCGTGGTGAGCCCGTACTCCACCCGCGACGTCGACGGCTCGCTGGTGGTCCAGGTGATGCTGGCGGAGCTGCCGGTGATGCCCGAGGCGGCCACGAACGAGATCGTCGGCGCCGTGGTATCGAGCACGATGCTGTCGGTGAACGAGCCCGACCAGTTCCCGGCTGCATCCCGGAACTGCACGTAGACGGTCTTGGTCCCGGCGCCGTTGGTCAGGGTCCAGATCTTGGTCGTGGCGTAGGCCTCCGCGGTCGAGAACGAGCTGCCGGTGTTCGAGAACCGCATCTGGGTCACCGCGCCATGCGTGTCGGTCGCGGAGAGAGTCAGGGTGGCGGTCCTGCTGTTGGTGGCCGCGGCACCCGCGTTGATGACGATCGTCCCGGTTGGTGGCTGGGTATCGACGGTGTTGTTGACGGTGACGCTGACCGCGGACGAGGTCTGTGTGTTCCCGGCCGCGTCTCGTGCCCTCGCCGACAGGACGTGCGTCCCGGGGCTCACGGTAGTGGTGTTCCAGGTGACCGAGTAGGGCGCCGTCGTGTCCTCCGCTCCGAGGCTTGCCCCGTCGAGGAGAAACTGAACCCCGGCGACCCCGACGTTGTCTGTCGCGGTGGCGTTGACCGCGATCGAGCCCGACACGGTCGCGCCGTTCGCCGGCGCGGTGAGGGTGACGTTGGGAGGCGTGGTATCGGGAGTTCCAATCCCGCTGCCGACCGGCGAGCCCATGTCCGCCACGATCTCGGTCGGGGCGAGCGCGCGCGCGTAGATCCGCACGTCGTCGACGATGCCCTGGATGTGGAAGGCACCGGTGCGGCGTCCGATGTTCACGTTCACCGGGCTGGCGCGAATCGCGGAGGGAACGGTCCCGGAGAGGACTCCGTTGTCCAGGGTGCCGTTGACGTAGAGGTCCAGGCTCCGCGCGGTGGCATTGAAGACGCCGGCGACGTGGTACCAGGTGTTCAGTGCCCGGACCGTCCCGCTGTAGCGCTGGACCGCGTTGCCGCTGGCATCGGTGACCACCACGGCGAAGGTCCGCACTCCGGTGTCCGGGCTGGACTTGAGCTGCCAGCCCGAGCTGCCGTCCGACTTCGCCACGATCTGCCCGTCGTCGCCGACGTTCGCCGTCTCGAGGATCCAGGCCGACACCGTCATGCTGCCGCTGAACTGGAGCCCGCTCGGATTCCCGAGGTCGACGTAGGTGCTCGATCCGTTGAAGGAGAGGCCGGTCCCGTTCTTTCCGGCGACCCAGCCCGGGGAACCGACCAGGGTTCCGCCGAATCCGTTCGGGGAAGCATCGGCGGTGGTGTTCCCTGCGCCCTCGCTGAAGCCGTAGCCAGCGAGCAGCCCGGGAGAGTCCAGCGGAGCGGCGGCCCGGGCCGGTTGCTCCTTCGTTCCACAACCGAGGCCGAAGAGGATGCTGGCGAGCGGGACCATCCAGGTCGCCCGCCGCGCCGAAAAGCACGTTGCCATCGCGCGCCCCCGAGACTTGTGCAGTCGGTTGGCCGGGTCGCCATGGACCCCGGAGTCGCGGGACATCCCGCCTCGGCAGCTCGGCGTCAAGCAGCACGATTGCGTCTACTGGCGGTGAGTCCCGGCAGGACTCGCCGCACCGCGCGTGGCGAGAAGCGGCTCGTGCTCAGCGGTAAAAGTACGGGTCCAGCACCCGGACCTCGGTGATCGAGTCGACCGGGAGCCGGTTCCGGGTGGCCGTCCGGCGGATCGCCTCCGGGGACGGCCCGTCGTAGACGCAGAACGACGTGCGGCGGTCGGTGCTGACGTACGAGTGCAGCCAGGTCACCGAATCATCGGTGTTGGTCTCGACGATGGCGCGGACCGTGCTCTCGCCGTGGCCGTCCAGGGGAATCTCCAGACCAGCAGGGAAGCTTCGCTGGACGAGATAGCGGGGCATGTGGCTCGACCTCCGGAGATGACGACGAGCGTGGATGTGGAGCACCGTAAGTACAGACCGCGCGTCCACTCCATGGGGATCGATCCCCATTTTCCGCCTGTACCGCGCCAATGGGTCGCGGGTGTGTCATGGGGGAGCGGATCTCGACGATAGGATCGCCCACGTGCTGCTCGAGCGCGCAGAGCTGCTGGAGCGTCTCCACGTCGCTGCCGAGGCGGCGGCGGCTGGCCACGGACGCCTGGTGCTGATCGGAGGAGAGGCCGGGGCGGGGAAGACGGCGCTGGTGGAGGCCTTCCGCGCGACGAGCGGCACGAGCCGCCGGGTGCTGCGCGGCGTCTGCGACGCGTACGCCACGCCGCGCCCGCTCGGGCCGCTGCTCGATGTGGCACACGAGCTCGGCGGCGCGCTGATGAACGCCCTGGCGGAGGGACCTCGGGAGACCGCGTTCCGCGCGCTCCTCGAGGCGCTGAATGCGCATCCGCGGTGCACGGTGCTCGTCTTCGAGGACGCGCACCTCGCCGACGAGGCGACGCTCGATCTGGTTCGCTTCCTTTCGCGGCGGCTGGAGGGCCGCAGGGCGCTCCTCGCGCTCACCTTCCGCGAGGAGGAGCTCGGCCCGCGGCACCCACTCCGGGTGCTGATCGGCGACGTGGCCACCACCCCGATGGTGCGGCTCACGGTCCCACCGCTGAGCCCCGGGGCGGTCCAGCGTCTCGCCGAGGGTACAGGCCTCGACCCCGCCGCGCTCCACAGGCGAACGGGAGGAAACCCGTTCTTCCTGAGCGAGATCCTGGCCAGTGGAGGTCCGGGGATCCCCGCGAGCATCCGCGACGCGATCGTCGCACGCGTCTCTCGGCTCGACCCGGAGGGGCGCGGCGCCCTGGAGGTCGCGGCTGTCGCCGGAGAGCGGGTCTCGCCCGAATTGCTCGCCGCGCTCGCGTCGTCCAGCGCGATCGACGCCTGCGTGGTGAGCGGGATGCTCCGCGCAGAGCCCGGCGAGATCGTCTTTCGCCACGCTCTGGTCCGGGACGCGGTGCTGGAGACCATCCCCGGACACCGGCTCCGGGCGCTGCACGCTACCGTCCTCGCAGGCACGTGCGTCCGGGGCGAGCGCGCGGACGAGCTCGCGGTCCTGGCCCACCATGCCGAGGGAGCGCAGGATGCGGCAGCGGTGCTGGAGTACGCCACCGCCGCGGCGAGGCGCGCGAGCGGGCTCGGGTCGCACCGCGAGGCGGCCGCGCAGTACGCGCGTGCACTGCGTTTCGCGGGAAGGCTGCCGGCGGAGCTCGCCGCACCCCTCCACGAGGCGCGTGCGCATGCGTGCTTCCTCACCCAGCAGATCGACGGGGCCATCGTCGCCCGTGAGACGGCGGTGAAGCTCTGGCGCTCGGTGGGCGATACCCGGCGCGAGGGAGAGAACCTTGGGTGGCTCTCGCGCCTCCATCAGTATGCCTGCCGTCCGGAGGGCGAGCGTCACTGCCGCGAGGCGGTCGAGCTGCTCGCGCCACTTGGACCGACGCGCGAGCTGGGGATGGCCGAGGCGCACCTCGCCGAGATCCACGTCTTGCGCTCGGAGGTGCCGGCTGCCCGGATGCACGCCGCTCGGGCGCTGGTGCTGGCACGGCGGACCGGTGCGGTGGACGTCGAGGTCCACGCCCGGACGAGCATTGGAACCTACCTGGCACGCGTCGGGGATCCGCGGGGCGCCGCCTACTTCGAGAAGGCGCTGAGGCTGGCACGACGAGAACGGCTGGACGAGGCCGTGGCTCGCATCCTCACCAACTCCGGGAGCGGCGCCGTCCGTCACCACGATCATGGTCAGGCGGAGCGTTTCCTTGGGGAGGCGATCCGCTTTGCCGAACGGCACGACCTCGACGTCTGGAGACTGTTCGCGCTCGGGTGGAAGGCAATGCTGCTCTGCGATCAGGGCCGGTTCAACGAGGCGGCAGAGCTTGCCGATGGCCTCCTCCGCGGGCCGGAGCTGATGGCCATCAGCCGGGCGATACCGCAGGTGGTGATCGGCCTGGTCCGGGCGCGGAGAGGGGATCCCGGCGTGGCGCCGGTGCTGGACGAGGCGCTGGCCCAGGCGCTTCCCATGCGGGAGATCCTCCGCATCGGACCGATCCGTGCGGCCCGGGCCGAGGCGGCGTGGCTCTCGGGTGACGAGCGGCTGGCGCTCGAGGAGGCGCGCGAGGCCAGCGAACTCGCGGGGAGCGCCCATCATCCCTGGCTCGCCGGGGAGCTCGCTGCCTGGGTGTGGCGTGCAGGCGGCGGTCCCCCGAGATTCACGGTTCCGACTCCCCATGCGCTGGAGATCTCGGGCGACTGGGCCGCCGCGAGCGACCAGTGGCGAGCGCTGCGCTGCCCGTACCAGGCCGCGTGCGTGTTGCTCGGCGCCGGCGAGGAGGCGCCGCTCCGGAAGGCCTGGACAGAGCTGGACGCGCTCGGTGCCCGAG
>JBKPMY010000207.1:0-13507 GCA_046732375.1 Myxococcota bacterium | reverse complement strand
CCCTGACCGAGAACCGGATGAAGGTGGTGGAGTTCACCACCGAGGTGGCCGGTCGCCTGGCCAAAGGGGACCGCCACATGTCCGAGCTCCGCGAGACGGCCGGTCTCGCCTGCCCTCCGGAGAGCTTCGACGCGATGGATCAGGCCACGGTGGAGTTCGGCCAGGGAGCCTCCGTGCGCATCGAGCGGAGGCGACCGTTCAGGAATATCCGCTCACCCCCGAGCTGCCGGTCATGGCCTTCGCCCACTCCACCCCCGCCGGGGTGGTCATCGCCGCCAAGGGGGCGCCGGAAGCCCTGGCCACGCTCGCGGGGTGGGACGACGCGGCTCGTCGTGCTCTCGACGCGCAGGTCCGGGGGTTCGCCGAGCGCGGGCTGCGGCTGCTCGCGGTTGCCCGCGCCGACTTTCGAGCGGGCGACGTCCCGGAGCAGCTCGCCTGTGCCGGCCTCCGGCTGCTCGGCCTCCTCGCCTTCGCCGATCCGCTCCGTCCGGGCGTCCCGGAAGCGGTGGCCGAATGCCGCCGCGCCGGAATCCGCGTCATGCTCATCACCGGAGACCACCCGAGCACGGCGCTGGCCATCGCCCGACAGGCGGGCATCGATGCCGACCGGTACCTCACGGGAGCACAGCTCGAGTCCCTCGACGACGCCTCGCTTCGTTCAGCGCTCGAGGAGACCGAGGTCTTCGCTCGCGTGGCGCCGCTCCACAAGCTCCTGCTGGTCGAGGCGCTCCAGGCGATGGGCGAGGCTCCAGGCGATGGGCGAGGTGGTGGCGATGACCGGTGACGGGGTGAACGACGCACCCGCGCTGCGGGCGGCTCACATCGGGGTGGCCATGGGCGGACGAGGAACGGACGTGGCCCGCGAGGCCGCGGATCTGGTGGTCCTCGACGACGACTTCGTCTCCATCGTCGGCGCCATCCGTGCGGGACGGCGAATCTACGGCAACCTCCAGAAGTCGCTGGGTTTCGTTCTCGCGGTGCACGTTCCGATCGCGGGAATGGCGGTGCTGCCGGTCCTCTTCGGCTGGCCGATGCTCTTCACCCCGGTGCACGTCGTGTTCCTGGAGATGATCATCGACCCGGCCTGTTCCATCGCCTTCGAGATGGAGCCGGGTGACCCGCGGGCGATGGAGCGGCCGCCCCGCTCGCCTAGCGCCCGACTCATGGGATGGAAGCAGATCGCCCGAAGCCTCGCCGAGGGGCTGGCGGTGCTCGCCGTGGTGGCGCTCGGGTTCTGGATCGGTCAGCAGAAGCACGGACGCATGACCGACGCGCGGACCCTGGCGTTCAGCGGGCTCATCATGGGGAACCTCGGACTCATCGTCGCGCATCGCGCGCACGCCGGCGGCTTGCTCCGGTCCTTCCGCACGCCGAACCCGGCCTTCTGGGTGGTGCTGGCTGGGGCGATCGGCGTGCTGACGCTGGTGCTGCTCGTCCCGCCGATCCGCAGCCTGTTCCAGCTCGGGCCTCTGCATCTCGATGACCTCGCGCTCTCCGCCGGGCTCACGGTGGCGCTCGTTCTGGGGCTGGTCCTCGCAGCTTCGGGCGTCCGCTTGGCGAGCGCCTGGGCCTCGCGCAACGCCGTCGCGCGCTAGCGGCTCCGGCGCCTGCCGGTTCCGTTCCCCGAGCGAGGGTCCGGCAATTCCTTGCTGTGCCCGAGGAGGCGGGCCGACAGCGCACGCGCGCGTTCGCACAGCCGGCGCGAGCCGGAGAGCATGGCCCGGCGCTCGGCCGGCCGGAGCGTTCCGGCGAGATCCGCCAGCCGCTTCGCCATGAGCGGGAGCAGGACCTCGAGCCGCCGCCGTCCAGCCGGGGTCAGGAGCACGCGCTGCGAACGTCGGTCTTCCGTGACCGCCTTGCGCCGAACGAGCCCCCCGCGCTCGAGGGAGCGGAGCACGCCGGTCATGCTGGGCGGAGTTGTGCCGGCTCGCTCGGCGAGCTGGGCGGGGGTGAGCCCACCCTCGGATTCGAGGAGCTGCGTCAGGACGTGGCCGCGGGCGCTTGAGAGCTGGTGTGCGGCGTAGAACGCTTCGAAAGAGGCGGACATCTCGTCGGAAAAGCGCCAGAGGCACAGACACGTTTCGATGGCACGAGGGTCCGCTCCCGGAACCCGCGAGACCAGGCGGCGGGCCGCCTCGTAGCGCTCGAGCGACGGTGGATGGCGGGGGCGGGCCAAAATGACGAATCCCTTCGAGCAGTCAGGTTCCTGCGAGGCCTGGGCGGGAGATAGTTAAGTTCCATAGGACTTCCTTGCCACATTGCGTGCTGCCCATTATCGAGCGCTCGCGCAATCGAGGTTCCAGGGAGACACCAGTCATGGCCGATGCCGCGGTGGAACGGGCGCCAGAGCACGCCCAGGCCCGCGACGCCCAGGAAAAGGACGTAGCGGCAGCCACGGAGGCGAGGAAGCGCCGTGCCCTGATGATCGTCGGTGGTGTCGCCGGGGTGGTCATCCTCGGCGTGCTCGTCTACGTGCTCTTCACCGTGGGCAAGGAGACGACCGACGACGCCCAGGTGGATGCGGACGTGGTGCCGCTCGCGCCGCACGTGGGCGGGCAGGTGGTGGCCGTTCCGGTCGTCGAGAACCAGGCGGTGAAGAAGGGAGACGTCGTCCTCCAGCTGGATGACCGCGACTACCAGGCCCGGGTCGCTCAGGCGCAGGCTGAGCTGGAGAGCGTGAAGGCGCAGGCCCAGGCCGCAGACGCGCAGGTCGCGGTGGCCGAGGCATCGGCCCGCGGTGCGCTGACCCAGGCCGAGGCGAACCTCATCGGCAGCAACCGATCGGTGTCCGGCGCGCGCGCCCAGCTCGAGCAGTCGCGGGCCACACTGGCCAGTCGCCAGGCGGATCTGAAGCTGGCCCAGTCGAACATCGAACGCGCTCGCGAGCTGCAGAAGGCCAACGCCATCCCCCAGCAACAGTTCGATCAGTGGCAGGCGCAGTTCCTCTCCGCGGAAGCAGGGGTGAAGGCGGCGCAGGCGGCGGTCAGCTCCGCGGCGGATCAGCTTCGCCGGACCGAGGCGCAGGTGAACGAGGCCCAGGGTCGGGTGGTGGTGACCCGACCCGTCGATGCGAGCATCGCCGCCGCCGCGTCGAACGCCAGCTACCAGCACGCCCGGGTCAAGAGCGCGGAGGCGACGCTGGCCCTCGCCCAGCTCAACCTCGAGTGGACCCGCATTGTCGCCCCGAGCGACGGGACGGTGAGCCGGATCACCGCTCACCCGGGGGCGCTGCTGTCCACAGGGCAGACCGTGGCCCAGTTCGTTCCGGTGCAGAAATACGTCACCGCGAACTTCAAGGAGACGCAGATCGGGAAGATGCATCCCGGTCAGCCGGCCGACGTCGCCATCGACACCTACGGCAAGACGGTGCAGGGGAAGGTGGAGAGCCTCTCCGGCGGCACAGGTGCGCGCTTCTCGCTTTTTCCGCCCGACAACGCGACGGGAAACTTCGTGAAGGTCGCCCAGCGCATCCCGGTGCGGATCGCGCTGGACGCCGTTCCCTCGGGCATGGTCCTCCGCGCCGGCCAGTCGGTGGTGGTGACCGTGCACGTAAACAAATGACCGACAGGTCCGGAGGTATGCCTTGATTCGACCGCTCATTGCTGCCGCCCTCGTCGCCTCGACGGCGGTGCTGGCCGAAGGCCCGCAGACGCTCACCATCGACGACGCGGTGAACGAGGCGCTGAGGGTCAACGACCAGCTGAAGGCGGTGCGCTATCGCGCCGAGGGAGCCGAGGACATCGCCCGGAGCGCCCGCGGGCGTCTGCTGCCCGCGTTGAGCGCCAGCAACACCTGGCAGCACTGGGACGGACCTTTCGTCATCTCGCTCGCCCCGCCGGGGACCCCGAGCTCGGGGGTGGTGGCCAGGAACATCAACACCAACGTCTTCACCGTGGCCGCGCAGCAGCCCGTGCTCGGCCTCCTTCACCGCGAGCGGGATCTCAAGGCGGCCAGTGCCTCGGCCGACGCGAGCCGCGCGAACGAGGAGGATGCACGGTCGCAGATCGCCGAGCAGGTCCGGACCACCTACCTGCGGCTGTTCGCGGCCAAGACTGGCGTGGCCATCGCCGAGGCGAGCATCGAGCAGCTGCAGAAGCAGGTACAGGACGCGCAGGCCCGGTACAACGCGGGCACGATCACCAAGGCCGACCTGCTCCGGTTCCAGACCGCGGTGGCCAACGCCGAGCAGCAGCGGATCACCCAGGCGACGCTGGAGCAGACCTCGCGCCAGGCGCTGCTCACCTCGCTGGCCCGGAACCCGGAGGATCCGACGCTGGAGTTCGTCGAGCCGGTAGATCTCGAGAAGCAGGCGGCGGTCCGGCCCTCGGAAAACGTCGATGCGCTGATCAACCGCGCCTTGAAAAATCGTCCGGAGGTCGCCCGGGCGCAGAAAGACGCGGAGGCCACCCGTGCCAACGGGCAGGCCCGGCTGCTGGAGCTTCTCCCGGAGGTGGATGTCCAGGCGGCGTACAGCAACGTACGGGGGCAGATCTTCCAGCCGGAGAACAGCTCCTTCATCGGGGTGGTGACCAGCTGGCCGTTCTTCACCTGGGGCAGCCGTTGGTACTCGGCACAGAGCGCGCAGCGTCAGGCCGACGCCTCCGCGTCCCTGCTGGAGGACACCCGGAAGCAGGTGGCGTTCGACGTGGCCAGCAAGGCTGCGCAGCTGGAGGCGCAGTTCGTCGCGGTGCAGGTGGCGGAGACGGCCATCGCCAGCGCCGAGGAGGCTTACCGGGTGACGAGCGCGCAGGTCTCCGCCGGTACGGCGACGACCACTGACCTGCTCGACGCCCAGTCCGCGCTGACCACCGCGAAGGCGAACCTCGCCCGGGCGCAGTACGACCGCGCCATCGCCCGGGTGGCGCTGGATCGAGCCACCACGCCGCGGTGACCGGAATGCCGGCCGAGGCCCATCCCGAGGTGAGCTGGCGGCCCCGCCACAGCCCCTGGCTGGTGGGCCTGACGGTCACGCTGGCCACGTTCATGGAGGTGCTGGACACCAGCATCGCCAACGTGGCGCTGCCCCACATCGCCGGTGGGCTCTCGGCCAGCCTGGACGAGTCCACCTGGGTGCTGACCTCGTACCTGGTGTCCAACGCGGTGGTGCTGCCGATCAGCGCGTGGATCTCCAGCCGCGTGGGTCGGAAGCGCTTTTACATGTCCTGCGTGGTGCTGTTCACCATCAGCAGCTTCCTCTGCGGCTTCGCCCCGAACCTTCACTCGCTGATCTTCTTCCGGGTGCTCCAGGGCATCGGCGGTGGCGGGCTGGCTCCGAGCGAGCAGGGCATCCTCGCCGATACCTTCGAGCCGCAGCAGCGCGGCATGGGCTTCGCGATGTACGGGCTGGCGGTGGTCTTCGCCCCGGCGATCGGGCCGACGCTGGGCGGCTTCATCGTGGACCACGCCAGCTGGCGGTGGATCTTCTACATCAACATCCCGGTGGGCATTCTCTCGCTCATCCTCAGCTCGATCATGGTCGAGGACCCGCCCTGGCTGGAGCAGGAGCGCCGGGAGTCTCGCGGGGTGCAGGTCGACTGGCTGGGGCTCGCCCTGGTCAGCGTCGGCTTCGGCTGCCTCCAGGTCACCCTGGACAAGGGGCAGCAGGAAGACTGGTTCAGCTCGCCGCTGATCGTGATCTTCACCATGGCGACCGTCATTTGCCTCGTCGGCGCCGTCATCTGGGAGTGGGTGCACCCCAACCCGATCGTCAACGTCAGGCTGCTCAAGAACCGGAACTTCGCCACCAGCATGGTCCTGATGTTCACCCTGGGCGGCGTCCTCTACGGGAGCACGGTGCTGATCCCGCAGTTCGTGCAGACGCTGCTCGGCTACAGCGCCGAGCGCGCCGGCATGGTCCTCTCACCGGGCGGATTCACCACCATGGCGATGATGCCGGTGGTGGGTTTCCTCGTCTCCCGCGTGCCGGCCAAGTACCTGATCACCGCCGGCTTCGCCGGGCTGTCGCTGGCGCTGTGGCACATGACCAGCATCAACCTGGGAATCGATCCGGCCACAGCGACGCTGTACCGGGTCTTCCAGGCAGCCTCGCTGGCCTTCCTCTTCGTGCCGATCAACACCGTCGCGTACATCGGCGTCCCCCGCGAGCAGAACAACCAGGTATCGGGCCTGATGAACCTGGCGCGGAACATCGGAGGGAGCGTGGGCATCTCCTTCTTCGTCACCGCGCTCGCTCGCCGCTCTCAGGTGTACCAGGACCAGCTGGTGGACCACCTGACGACCTCCAATCCGGTGCTTCAGGAGAGGCTGGGGGTCCTGCAACAGCTCTTCGCCGCGGCCGGTCCCGGCGACGCGCTGCGCCGCGCCTACGCCACGGTCTACATGACGCTCCAGCAGCAGGCTGCGGTGCTCGCCTACAAACGAATCATCGAGGATCTGGCGGTGGTGACCGCGATCCTCGTGCCGCTGATCCTGCTATTCCTCAAGAAGAACAGGCCAGGTGGGGCCCCCGCCGGCGCCCACTGAGACGCGGCGTCGCTGGAAGGGCGCGGCGGGACAACACAGCTTCGGTGACCTCAGGAGGGACACGGATGATTGCTCGGGTGTTGACTCTGTTGCTCGGTCTCGCCATCGCCGCCACCTCGGTCTGGGAGCCGCGTGGATCGGACGTGGCGACGCACGACGTGGTCGTCGGGCTGCTCATCGCCGCGACTGCCGTGGTCGCCATGGCGGTCCGCGGAGCGAACTACCTGGGCACCGCGCTCGGGCTCTGGCTCTTCTTCTCCGGGATGGTGTACCCGGTCGTTCCCCACATCTACATCGGGATCGTGGGCGGCACCCTGGTATTCGTTCTCTCGCTGGTGTCCAGCTCGGACCGGACGTTCTGGCCCTTCGGTCGGTCCACCGCTCCCGCCGCCTGAGGCCGGCTCGGCTCGACCGGTCCTGACCCAGGTCCGGTAGAGCCCGAGCAGTCCCTCCCGGACCTCGGGACGAAGCGGCCCGGGAAGCGAGGCGACGGAGTTCACGCGCCGTGCCTAGAAGGCGCCGGACGTCGCCGACGCGGCGCGGGTCCGGGCATCGCTGGCGGTCCTCTCGGCTACGGCCAGAGTGGATGCGAGTTCTGCTCGGCATGCTGCCGCGCCTGGACGAGCGCACGTTCGGCGGACGCCTTGCGCACGTGCTCCACGGCCTGCTGGAGCATGGTGATCTCCTTCTGCAGCGACTCGACGGTGGTCTTCTCGGCGGGGGTCATCCCTTCGTCGGCCACAGGGCCCGCCGGGACCGGCTCGGCCGCGATGGCCGGGGTGAGGCTGAGCGCGGCCAGTGCCAGCGCGGTACGGATCTTCATGATGGTCATCTCCTCGTTGGGTGTGCTCGAACCCTGACGACTCGAGCTCGGGGCGGACGAGAGAGGGGTGTGCGCTCGCTGGACCGTCGTTACGTCCTCACGAGGGAGAGTCGCCGCTCTGACCGGGGACGTCGCATGCGGGGTTGCGATCGTGGCCCAAGCTTCCTGCGTGACGCCGGGAGAGCAGCCCGTCCTCGCGTCTTGCGGACAAATGAAAAGGGGCCGGCGGCCTCGCCAGCCCCTTCGACGACCGACATCGACCTCGCTCAGCGCTGCTCGGCAGGGAGCGCCCCGGGACGCAGCAGCGGGCGGGGCAGCCCGTTCCCCCGGCCGAACAGGAGCGCATCGAGGGACGCCCTTCCCGCTCCGGCGACGAACAGCCAGAGGAACCCCGCGAGGTAGGTGAACTCCTCGAAGGCGAGCAGCGAGCGGATGCCGCTGATCTCCGGCCGCTTCGCGGTGAGGATCGCCACCAGCATCGTCGCCATCAGCGGGAGCGCGGCGAAGCGGGTGAACAGCCCGACGAGGATGAGCGTCCCGCCGACGAGCTCGACGCCCGAGACCATCGCCGCCTGGGTGGCGGGGAAGGGGATGCCCAGCTCGGTGAAGAAGCTCGTCACCTGCTCGAGATTCTGCAGCTTTCCCCAGCCGGTGCCGATGAAGACCGCGCCGAGCGAGAGGCGGAGGGCGAGTGGACCGACCCACCTGAAGCGATCGAGGACGGCGAGGGCGCGGGTGCGAAGGGCGTCGAGTTTCATCGATGGGTCTCCTGAGGCGACCTGGAAGATACGGCGGCCGCCCGAAGGCGGTTACCGAGTCGGTGACGTCGGGTGTGGGCCCGGGGATGTCCGGGCACGCGGCAGTCGTCCGCCGGTCGCGGCGCACCGTTACAGTTCCTGCCGTCCACGAACACCCAGGTGCTACTCGCAACTTCCGCCAGGCACTTGCCGCGTGAAGATGCGATGACTGGGGCATGCTCCTCGACCGTTTTTCCTTCACCGCCGCGCTGCTCGCCCTGGGACTCGCGCTGCCCGCGGCGGCCGCCGAGCCGGTCAGCGTCCTTCGCGCGGCGCGGCTCTACGACGGCAAGGCCGATGCGGTGGTGGCGCCCGGCGTGATCGTCGTCTCCGAGGGTCGCATCGCCGCCGCGGGCTCGAATGCGCAAGTTCCCCCCGGGGCCCGGATCATCGATCTGGGCGACTCGACCCTGTTGCCCGGGCTCATCGACGCCCACACCCACCTGAGCTTCGAGTCCAGCCTGGACTGGAACCAGGACCAGCTGGACTTCCTGAAGAAGCCCGTCACCGAGCAGGCGATTCGCGCGACGGAGTACGCCCGGCGCACGCTGCTGGCCGGCTTCACCAGCGTGCGTGACGTGGGATCGAGCGACCTCATCGACGTCGGCCTGCGGAACGCGATCAACGCCGGCAAGGTGCCCGGACCGCGCATGCTGGTGGCCGTCAACGCCATCGGCGCCCGCGGAGGCCACTGCGACCCGACGGGCGGCTACCGGCCCGAGCTGCTCAAGGAGCCGGGACCGGAGCAGGGCGTGGGCAATGGACCGGACCAGATCCGCGCGGCCGTTCGCTTCGACACCAAGCACGGAGCCGACGTGATCAAGACCTGCGCCACCGGCGGGGTCCTCTCCGAGGCGGACAAGGTGGACTCACCGCAGCTCACCCAGGCCGAGCTCGACGCGCTGGTGGACGAGGCGCACGCGCTGGGCCGGAAGACCGCCGCTCACGCCCACGGCGCGGAGGGAGCGAAGCGGGCCATCCGCGCGGGCATCGACTCCATCGAGCATGGGTCGTTCCTGGACGACGAGGCCCTCGAGATGATGAAGAAGAAGGGGACCTACTTCGTGCCCACGCCGCTGCCCTGCATGATGCAGCGGCTGAAGGAAGCGAAGGCCCCGGCGAACATCCTGGAGAAGGCGACCGCGGCCAGCGGGCGAGCGGAGGAGACCCTGAAGCGCGCGGTCGCGAAGAACGTCCGCATCGCCTTCGGCAGCGACGCGGCAGTCTGTCCCCACGGAACGCAGCTCAACCAGTTTGCGGTCCTCGTGCGGGCAGGGATGAAGCCGCTCGCGGCGATCCGCACTGCGACGTCAGTGGACGCCGCCCTCCTCGGGGTTTCCGACCGGGGGACGCTCGAGGTCGGAAAGCTGGCGGACGTTGTCGCGGTGCCCGGCGACCCATCGCGGGACATCGCGGCGATGGAGCGGCTGTTCTTCGTGATGAAGGGCGGGGCGGTGGTCCGGAACGACCGGACCGGCGTCGCCACCTCGGGAAGCGGGACCACCGCGACCGGCAACTGAAGGACTGCCCAGGCGTCCTGGCGACCGAGGTCGTGGGCAGGACCTGACGGCGGCTGGACAATCCAGTCACCGATCCCTGGCGACGCGGCCCTCCCGGAATGAAGCGAGGGTCATGGACGAGGACCTCCAGTCGATGACCCGCGAGCAGCTCGTCGCCGAGGTGGAGCGCCTGCGTGCAGGCATCCGGGAGCACCGGGACTCCACCAGGCACGAGCTGTGCTGGCACCATCCGCAGCTCTGGGGGCTGCTACCCGAGCGCACCGATCCGCTTCCCACGGTTCCGGAGTGGCCTCAGTTCCTCCGGGGCTGCCTCCGGTACCGCGAGTCGCTCGACCGGCAGCTGCCGGCTGCGCCGCGCACGGCCTCGGAGTTCGAGCCCGACCGATAACCCCGAGGAGGGCCGGCCAGGGAAGTTCCGCGCTCGAGGTGCCCGCTCGCGGTGCCAGACACCTCGTTACGGCGGTGCCAGACACCTCGTTACGACACCTCGTTACGCCCCGAGGTGCCAGACACCTCGTTACCACCCGGTCACCCGGTCGTACCCCCCGGGGGCACTCCGCGTGGAGGCGCTGTAACGCCCGGGCCTCTCGCCCGTACCCCTCCCTGAATATGCCGGCTGCGGTGTCATCCAGAGGTTCGTTCGGGGAGCTGGAGGGGCTGCCGGGCGGTTCCGCCTCGACGCTCTCGGCCGAGGACCGCAACCTCGTCGAGCGGCTGCGCTCCGGCGACGAGGCCACCTTTCTCTCCCTGGTGGAGAAGAGCCACCGGGCGATGGTGCGCGTGGCGATGGGCTACGTGGGGTCGGAGGCCGTGGCCGAGGAGGTCGTCCAGGAGGCGTGGATCGGCATCCTGCAGGGCCTCGACCAGTTCGAGGGCCGCTGCCCGCTCCGGGCCTGGATGTTCCGCATCCTGGTCAACTGCGCAAAGATGCGCGGCGGTCGCGAGGCACGCTCCGTCCCGTTCTCCGCCCTGGAAGCGGAGGACGCGGAAGGCGAGCGACGCCCGGTCGAGACCTTCCGACCTCCGGACGATCCGCGCTGGCCGGGCCACTGGGCACACGGACCTGAACGCTGGGTCGACGAGCGGCTGGCTGATGCGGAGGCGCTGGTCCGGATCAGGGCAGAGATCGAGAAGCTCCCGCCCAATCAGCGGCAAGTGATCACCCTGAGAGACATCGAGGACTGGGACTCGGCGGAGGTGTGCGAGGCGTTGGGAATCAGCGAAGCCAATCAGAGGGTTCTCCTCCACCGTGCCCGGACCAAGGTCCGGCAGGCGCTGGCGGGATGGGCCGCGGAGGTCACGCCATGAGCGTCGCCCGGCCACAGGAGATCGCCTGCAAGCAGCTGGTGGAGCTCCTCACCGACTTTCTGGACGGAGCACTCGACGAGTCCACCCGGACGCGGGTCGAGCAGCACCTGGTCTGGTGCCCGGGCTGCACGGAGTACCTCCGGCAGTTCCGCGCCACCATTGGCGCCACGCGAAAGCTGGCCGAGGAGGATCTGCCGCCGCGGGTGAAGGAGAACTTGCTCGATGCCTTCCGCCACTGGCGACACGGGAGCTGAGCAGCCGATGCGCGCCTGGAAGTTCCTCGATCCCGGCCGCATCGCCCCATTCGGGGGACACGTCTGGTCTGCACCGAGCACGAACGGGCCCGGTGCCTGGGTGGAGCCTCGCGGCGGCGTCTTCGCCTGCCGGCTGGAGGACCTTCCCTGGTGGATCCGTCCCGAGCTGTGGGAGGTGGAGCTGGCCGCTCCCGTTCGCCTCCTTCCGACGCAGGTGGCCGCGCGCCGCGGGCGGCTCCTCCGGAGGGTCCTGGCCTGGGACCAGGAGGCGCTCCGCGCCTACGGGGTGGCCTGTGCGGAGCGCGCTCGTGACCGCGCCGTCCAGGTCTTCCTGAGCGAGGGCCGACAGGAGGACGGCGACGCGCTCCGGCGAGCCCGGAGCATTCTCGAGCTCCATCGGGTCGCCCAGGGCCTGGCCGAGGAGGCGAGCACGACGGCCTCGAAGGCGGTCGGGTACGTCGCCGCCAGTGCCTTCCGCGCCGCACAGGGAGAGGGTGCCGCCGCGGCCGTGCATGCCGGGGACGCAGCGGTGGCGAGTGGCGATCTGGACGCGTTCGAGCGCGAACGGAAATGGCAGGCGGCCTGGATCGCCGGGCGCTGCGAGCTCTCGGTCGAGCCGGTCGCGGCCCTGTAACGGCCGGGCGCGGGGCGGACACCCGGGAGCGGCGAGGAAAGTGCCGCATGCCCCGCACCCCCATTCTCACACCCAGGTTGCCTCTCTGCTGCGACGAGGTGTCAGACACCTTCGGCGGCGAGGTCTCACGCGACGAAGTGCCAAACACCTTCGACCGCGGGCGGGGCGCGCGCCTGGGACGCCGCTTCGCTCTGCTCGCGCTCGTGGTCCTCTGCGCCGCCGCCCCCGCGCGGGCGGCACATGTCGAGGAGGTCGGCTGCATCGCCAACACCGTCTCGGACCTCGATCGCGCCCGCGACTTCTACGTCGGGGTCCTCGGCTTTCGTGCCGACGGCGAGCGCGAGGAGGCCGGCCCAGATCTCGAACACCGCACCGGGGTGTTCGCCGCCCGCACTCGCACCGCTCGCCTCGTCCTGGGCAGCGAGTGCCTCGAGCTGACCGAGTACCTCGCGCAGAAAGGCCGGCCCGTCCCGGCGGACTCTCGCAGCAACGACCGCGACTTCCAGCACGTCGCGATCGTCGTCTCCGACATGGACCGCGCCTACGCACGCCTGCGAGAGGCCCGCGTGGAGCACGCCTCGTCAGGCCCTCAGGAGCTTCCTGCCTGGAACCCCTCCGCGGGCGGCATCAAGGCCTTCTACTTCCGGGACCCGGACCGGCACGTGCTGGAGGTCATCTGGTTCCCGCCCGGAAAGGGCGCCGCTCGCTGGCACCGCTCTGGGAAGGACGTCCCGCTCACCCTGGGCATCGACCACACCGCGGTCGTCGTGAGCGACACCGAGGCCTCGCTCGCCTTCTACCGCGACCGGCTGGGCCTGCCCGAGGCCGGCCACTCCGAGAATCACGGTCCGGAGCAGGAACGGCTCAACGGCGTCTTCGGCGCCCGGCTCCGCATCACCCAGGTCCGCGCACCGAAAGGCCCGGGCGTCGAGCTCCTCGAGTACCTCGCCCCACGAGACGGACGCCCGTACCCTCTCGACGCCCGCGGATCAGACGTCTTTCACTGGCACGTCCGCCTGGTGTCGTCCGAGGCACCGGCCCTGGTGTCCGCGCTGCGCGCGGCTCGTGCCTCGTTCGTCACGCTGCCCGGCGCGAACGCTCCTTCCTCCACCCTTCTTCCGCTCCGGGTCCGGGACCCGGACGGACATGTCCTCCAGCTGGAGACTCCATGAGCCCCACCGTGACCAAGCTCCGTGCCACCCCCCTCGACGCCGAGGAACGCCGTCTCGACGAGTCCCGACGCCGGGAGAAGCACTGGAAGCGCTGGGGCCCGTACCTCAGCGAGCGTGCCTGGGGGACGGTGCGCGAGGACTACAGCCCCGGCGGCACCGCCTGGGACGATCTCCCTCACGACCATGCCCGCTCGCGCGCCTACCGGTGGAACGAGGACGGCATCGCCGGCATCTCCGATCGCCACCAGACGCTCTGCTTCGCACTCGCGCTCTGGAACGGGATGGACTCCATCCTGAAGGAGCGGCTCTTCGGGCTCACCGGGCAGGAAGGGAACCACGGCGAGGACTGCAAGGAGCTCTACTGGTACCTGGACAGCACGCCCACCCACTCGTTCATGCGGATGCTCTACAAGTATCCGCAGCGTCCCTATCCCTACGAGGAGCTGATCCGCCGCAACCGCGAGGCGGGGCGGGGCAACCGCGAGGTCGAGCTGCTCGACACCGGCGCCCTCGCCG